>JAYSPY010000056.1:0-31106 GCA_043721855.1 Pseudorhodobacter sp. | reverse complement strand
AGGTCGGCCTCCGGGGCTGGCCTTTCCGCTTCGCAGGCCCAGCCAGAGGCGCCATACAGGCCAGTTCCAGGGCACGGCAGTAGGCTTGCAGCAAGGTGCCGATACCGCGGCCAATGGCCAAAAGCGGGGCACGCAGGCGTTTCACCTCGGTCGGCAACAGCCCTGCTTATCGTTTCTTCCAATTGAAACAGGTCGCCGGACTGATCCCCGCCTTGCGAGATATCTCCGCGACGGCCGTGCCGTTGTCGCCCTGCTTGATGATTAACGCCTTCTGCGCGTCCGTGAATTTGCTCGCCTTTATCCAATTCCGCTCCTCTCCCAGCAAGGAAAGCGTAGCGGAAAACTCCAGCTTTCAACGGTCGAGGTTGCGGGGGGGCAGATCAGCGGCTTGATGCATGCCTCATGCAGCCAAGCCCGCTCTGTGCGACCGAGATAGGCAAAAAATCGAGGCTCCTTTCGGAATTAGCTGGCTTATCATGAAAGAAAAGATACGGAAGAAACCAGTGTGCACATCCGTATACCGCGTGACCTCGCACAGCAAAGAACAACCGTTGATCTAAAAAAGGATACGAAATGGCTGGAGAACCCACCCCTACTTCCATGGTAGTAGCCTCAGACCTTCAAATACACGTGACTCTCAAGGATTTTGTGGATGGCGAGGTTCTTCCCGGCCTGAAGATAGACACAAACCACTTCTGGTCAGAATTTTCCCGGCTGATACATACGTTCAGCCCGATCAACCGCGTCCTGTTGGAAAAACGCGCGGCGCTGCAACGCGAGATCGACGATTGGCACAAGAAAAACCGGAACAACCCGCACGACCGGGACGCCTACAAGGCGTTCCTTGAACAGATCGGCTACATCGTGCCGCAAGGCGGAAAATTCGAAATTGATACCCAGAACGTCGACCCCGAGATTGCGACAATTCCTGGCCCACAACTGGTCGTGCCCTCAACGAATGCCCGGTTCGTCCTGAATGCAGCCAACGCCCGATGGGGGAGCCTTTATGACTGCCTTTATGGGACTGACGCGATGGGTCCGCTGAAGCAGTCTACGACACTTGATCCGGGGCGCGCAGAGCGTGTGATTGCACGGGCAACCGTGTTTCTGGATGAGATATTCCCGTTAACTGCAAGCAGCCACAGCTCGGTCCGACGGTATGGCATCAGCAATGGGGTTCTGCAAGCTGACGAGTCCGAACTGGCGGACCCGGCGGCCTTTGTTGGCTACACGGGAAATCCCGACGCGTTACAATCGATCATCCTGCGCAATAATGGGCTTCATGTTGAGCTGGTTTTTGACCGGAAACATCCTGTTGGCAAGAGATCACCGTCGGGCATGGCCGACGTCATCCTTGAATCGGCGATGTCCGCAATCATCGATCTGGAAGATTCTGTTGCTTGTGTTGATGCAGAAGACAAAGTGGCTGCCTACCGCAACTGGCTGGGGCTGATGCAAGGAAAACTGCAAGAGAGTTTTGAAAAGAACGGCAAGACCGTCGTGCGAAAGCTGGAGAATGATCGTCTTATCAAAGCTCCTGACGGAAAAGCGGTCGTGCTGAAGGGTCGCGCGCTTCTGCTGATTCGTAATGTTGGTCACCTTATGACCAGCCCGGCCATCCTTGATCGCGATGGCCATGAGGTGCCCGAAGGTATCATGGACGCCATGATAACCGTGCTTTGCGGGATGCATGATCTGGGAAAATCCGAAGGGCTGCGCAACTCTGCTCTGGGCTCGATCTATATCGTAAAGCCAAAAATGCATGGACCTGATGAAGTTGCCTTTGCGGACGCTGTTTTTGGTGCAATCGAACAGGCCCTTGGCTTGCCTGAACACACGGTGAAACTGGGGATCATGGACGAAGAGCGCCGCACCAGCGTGAACCTGAAGGAGTGCATCCGCGCCGCACGCCACAGGGTTTGTTTTATCAACACCGGGTTTCTTGACCGGACAGGTGACGAAATCCACACATCCATGGAGGCTGGCCCGTTCAGCCGAAAGGACTTTATCAAACGCAAGAGCTGGATCACTGCCTACGAAAATCAGAACGTGGATATTGGGCTGGAGTGCGGATTTTCCGGACGGGCACAGATTGGCAAAGGCATGTGGGCTGTTCCGGACCGAATGGCTGCGATGTTGGAACAAAAGATCGAGCACCCCCGTTCGGGCGCAAACTGCGCTTGGGTTCCAAGCCCGACGGCGGCCACCCTGCATGTCATGCACTATCACAAGGTCGACGTGCTTGCTGTCCAACGTGCGCTCGCCACAGGTGGCCGTCGCGCTTATGTCGAAGCACTTCTGGACATCCCTATGGCTGCATTTCGCCAATGGACGCCCCAACAGATCCGCCGCGAGGTGGATAATAATGTGCAGGGCATTCTCGGCTACGTGGTGCGGTGGATTGACCTTGGTATCGGCTGTTCCAAAGTACCTGACATTAACGATGTCGGCCTGATGGAAGACCGCGCAACCTGCCGGATATCTGCCCAACATGTCGCCAACTGGCTGCATCATGGCATTGTAACCGAACCCGAGGTGCTGGAGTCCTTAAAGCAGATGGCCGTTGTGGTTGATCATCAGAACGCCAGCGTATCAGGCTATACGCCAATGGCGCCCGGGTTCGACGGAATAGCGTTTCTGGCCGCACAAGATCTCGTCTTTCTTGGACGGAGCCAGCCTTCAGGCTATACCGAGCCTGTGCTGCATCAACGTCGGTTGCAGAAAAAGGCCATGGGCTAGGTCAGAAGTCCACAATCATTTCAGCAAAGCGCGCGGGCCCCTTCGCTTGATTTTTGACAGTGGGCGGGCCACTTTCAAATGATCGCGAAAAGAGATGTCCGCTGATGGGGGATAGTCGACCGCTGCTTCACGAACGATACACGTCGTAATGTCAAAACAGTCCGTGGGATCAGGCATGAAAGCAAAATACTTCGCCCCGCACGGTGGGCACCCCGGCCAGGACCAACTGCTGACGGATCGAGCAGTCTTTACCGACGCCCAGGCCCACAGCGGGCGCAAGATCGGGCCGTGATCCGAGGATTTTAGCCGATTCGGCATGTCCGAATCCAGCGCAAAGGATCAGGCCAGCATGCTCAGGACGTTGGTCTTGCCCGAATGGCGATCGCGCAAGGTTGCTGACATCACGCCGACCGATGTCTACAGGCTGCTGACCAAGATTGCAGCTGGCAGGCCGCAGGTCATGAAGAAGTCTGTGAAACCTGCCAAGCCGACACGGCCTTATAAATCCAAGAAGGCCGAACCGAAGCCGTTGCCGAAGGTTTGCAAGCCGACGCCAATACGAGCCAACCGCGTGGGCGAAGTGCTGCGCAAGATGTTCAGCCTTGCCGTGGTGTGGAAAATGCGCACCGACAATCCCGCCACCAGTTTCCGCAAACGCCCCGAAACTGCCCGCGAACGCTTTCACTCCTTCGACGAAATTCAGCGCCTCGCCGATGCGCTGTGCGCCGATCCCGATCAGCGCGCCGCCGGGATCATTCGCCTGTGCATGCTGACCGGTGTGGTGTGGCCTGAGGATCGCGAACTAGCGCTTTAGAACGAACGGCTTCGGCGCGAGAACCGCATACTTCGTGAGGAGAGGGACATCCTAAAAAAGGCCACCCAGATCTTCGCGAGCCTAAAGCCGTGAGGTTCAGGTTCGTTGAAGAACATATTGGGGCGTTCCCGACCGACCGGTTGTGCCATGTGATGAACGTCAGCCCACGCGGGCTGCGGGCCTTTCACAGCCGCCCTGCCAGCCGCGGGCAGCACATGGACATGGTGGTTTTGGCCCATATCAAGGAGCAGTCGCGCCTGAGCCTGGGCAGCTGTGGCCGCCCGAGGATGACCGAAGAGTCGAAAGAGGTAGGCGTTGATGTCGGTCACCACCGTGTCGGGGGTCTGATGCGCGAGAATGGGATTGTCGTTGAAAGAACACGCAAATTCACGGTGGAGGAGGGTCAGGAAATGATCCGGGGGATCATTTCCCCGACGACGCACGGACAGCGACCATACGTTCAACATCGCGCCAAACCTGCTGGATCGTGACTTCGCGGCGGATCGGCCCAACCAGAAATGGGCAGGTGACATCAATTACATCTGAACCCCTGAAGGCTGGCTATATCTGGCGGTCATCCTCGATCTGCATGCCCGCCGCGTGATTGGCTGGGCCGTCAGCAACCGCATGAAGCGGGATCTCGCCATCCGGGCGCTGAAAATGGCCATCGCCCTTAGGTCGCCCCCCTCGTGGTTGTATCTTCCACAGCGACAGGGGCAGCCAATACTGTTCGCACGACTGTCAGAAAGTCCTGCGCGAACATGGTCTGAAGACGTCGATGAGCGGCAAGGGCAACTGCTATGACAATGCCGCCGTTTTACGTCGGGAAAACAGTCCGCTGGACTGTTTTCTGATCCTCCTCACCTTCTTCAAGACGATCCAGGCCGAGCTGATCTGGAGGCGGACCTGGGAAACGCGTCGCCACGCTGAGACGGCCATCTTCCAAGACATCAACGGCTTTTATAACCCACGCCGTCGGCATTCAGCATTGGCAGGGAAAAGCCCCTTGGCCTTCGAACGCCATGTGGCCTAAACGAGCACTCGGGGCGGCACGAATACGCGACAAGACGACATTGCGCCCAAGGGCGGTCTTGGCCTCGGTGATCCAGGTCAAAGGGCCTTGCGGTGCAACTGATGCCGCCCGGCCGTTGGCGGCGACCAGTTGCCGTAGCGCGCGGGCGGTTCGCACGCCCCAGCGGCCATCGATGGCGCCGGGCGCATGGCCAAGTTTGTCCAATCCGCTCTGGATCAGGCGGATGGCGTCGTCTGGGTCTGGGATCATGCGATCGCTCTTTCTACCCATTGGCGGGCAACAAAAAACCCGCCTTGCGGGCGGGTCGGGGTGGTCGGGTGGTGGTGAGGACGGGCGTTAAGGCCGCTGCGCCAGTTCCCGCAGCAGGGTGTTGGTTTCGCGGGCTTGTTGTTTCAACTCGTTGATCGACAGTGACAAGGCATCAAAGTGCACGTCCTGCCGGGTGGCGCTATTTTCCAGCACACGCACGCGGGCTTCCAACTGCGCCGAACTGGCGCGCTCGGCCATGATCATCTCGCGGGTTTCGGTCAGGGCGGAGGTAAGGCGGTCTGCCGCACTTTGCAGCGATGCCAGCGTCCTGCCGCCCCACCAGATCAGCCCCGCGACAGAGACCAGCATCGTCCAGGCCAATGCCTTGTTGATGGTGATGCCGCGTTCGGTGTTTTCGATCATGGTTCGGCTCATTTTATACAGTTTCTTCATTGAGAAGGCGCTGAGATCAAATCGAGCGCAGCCAGATGGCCGTAGTCAGTGCCGTCACTTTGAACCGCCCCGGATTTACCGGAGGGTAGTTTGATCAATGACTACCACCGTTGTGCCGCAAGCATCTCAAACATGCGCCTTTGTGATTGCGTCACCTAAGACCCGTCGTCCTTTAAGAGTCTTCGAACCGAAATCCAGCTCGCCGCTGCCATCAGCCCTGCCGTGGCCAGACACAGCGGCAGCCCGCCCAACTGATAGCTGACGCCGGACAGCAGCGTGCCCAGAAGCCGCCCCGCTGCGTTCGACATGTAATAAAACCCGATGTCGCGCGTCACCCTGTCGTCAGTTGAAAAAGCCAGGATCAGGTAGGAATGCACCGATGAATTTACAGCAAAAACATAGCCAAACAGCAAAAGCCCTGCGACAATCGACAGGCTAAGCCACAGGGCATAGGCACCGGCACCGTATGCCAGAAACGCCAGAACGAACGGGATTGGCACCAGAAAACCGGCCCATCGAATGGCCTGTGCGACGATCATTTTTTCCGACTTCCCGGTCGCGCGCAAGATCCGGGGGGCGGCGGCCTGCACGGCTCCATACGCAATGATCCACAGCGCCAGAAACCCGCCGATCATGAAGAACGCCCAGCGGCGACCCTCGGGCGTGCCGTCTGACAGCACCATCTGGAAATAGATCGGCACGCCCACGACGAACCACACGTCGCGCGCGCCAAACAGGAACATCCGCGCCAGCGACAGCTTATTGATGCGCGGGTCGGTGGAGCGCCAGCCGGTGAATTTCGCGCCCTTGTCCTTGGTGGGCAGGCCGTCGGGCATGAACAGGGCGACGGCGATCAGAATGACGGTCAGCACCGCCGCCATGCCCCAGACTGCCGCATTGAAACCGGCCAAGGCCAGCAGTGCGGCACCCAGGAAAAACCCGAACCCTTTGACCGCGTTCTTTGATCCGGTCAGCACCGCCACCCACCGAAACAGCGTGCCGTCGCCGCCGGGCGCAAGCACCTTGACCGCCGATTTTGATGACATCTTGGCCAGATCCTTGGCTATGCCAGACACACCCTGCACCGCCATCACAAAGGCGACGGAGGCGAGGGCAGACCATGCCGGATCAAGCGCCGTCAGAGCCACAAGTGCTCCGATTTGCAGCAAAAGCCCGGCGTAAAGCGTCGATGTCAGCCCGAACCGGACGGCGATCCAACCGGCGGCGAGGTTGGTTATGATGCCCGCCACCTCATACAGCACAAACAAATACGCCAGTTGGATCGGGGTAAATCCAAGCGCGTTGAAATGCAGCAGAACCAGCATCCGCAGCGCACCATCCGACAGCATGAAGGCCCAATAGGCAGCGGTGACGGCACCGTAGGCGCGCAAGGGATTTGGTAAGCGTCCGTTCGGAGCAGGCTTTGCGGCGTCGCTCACATCATGCCCGCCACCATGCGGGTGATGTCGGCCAGACGGCAGGCATAGCCCCATTCATTGTCATACCACGCGAAAATCTTCACCTGCGTGCCGTTGACCACCATTGTGCTGGCCGCGTCGATGATACTGGACCGTGGGTCGTTGGTGTAGTCAGATGACACCAGTTCGCGCACCTCGTAGCCCAGAATACCCATGAGCGGCCCTTCGGCGGCGGCGGCGAACAGGGCGTTTACTTCCTCCACTGTCGTTGGTCGCGCCACCTCGAACACGCAATCGGTCAATGAGGCGTTCAGCAGCGGCACCCGCACCGCGTGGCCGTTCAGGCGGCCTGCAAGTTCGGGGTAGATCAACGTGATCGCGGTGGCCGACCCTGTGGTGGTGGGGATCAGGTTCAAAAGCGCCGAACGTGCGCGGCGCATGTCCTTGGCGGGGCGGTCCACGATGGTCTGCGTATTCGTCACATCGTGGATCGTGGTGATCGACCCATGCCGGATGCCGATACCTTCGTGGATGACTTTCACCACCGGGGCCAGACAGTTGGTGGTGCAACTTGCCGCCGTGATGGTGTGGTGCAGGGCAGGGTCGTAAAGATGGTGATTGACACCGTAAACCAGGTTCAAAGCGCCGCCGTCTTTCACGGGGGCCGAAACCACCACCTTGCGCACACCCGCTGCAAAATAGGGCGCGATCTTGCTTTGCGTCTTGAACACGCCCGTCGCGTCGATCACCAGATCAATGCCCATTGCAGCAAGCGGCAGATCTTCGATCCGCTTCATCTTGGTCAGGGCCATGCGCTGCCCTTCAATCGTCAGGCTGCCCGCATCATGCGAAATTGCGCGCGGCCAACGGCCATGAACAGAATCAAATTCCATCAGCAATGCGTGCTGTTCCGGGGTGCCTGCGGGATCGTTGATCAGCACTATCTCGCCTCCGACACCGGTATCAATCAGGTCGCGCAGGGCGAGTTTGCCGATCCGGCCAAGGCCGTTAAGGGCTATGCGTGTCATGCTGAATTCCTTTTTGGAATAATTAGATTTTGGCTTTGCCGCCCAGACGGTCGACCTGCGTCTGCAACGCAACACGGCCAAGCGCGTCGAACGGCAGCGCGGCGAAAGCGGTGATCCGGCGGCGCAAGTCTGCGTAGGCTTGGGCAAAGGCCAGCCCTTTTTCAGCATCGGTTCCTTCCGCCTTGACAGGGTCAGGCAGGCCCCAATGCCCGGTTATGGGTTGGCCGGGCCACGGCGGGCATTCCTCGTTCGCTGCGGTGTCGCAGACGGTGAACACGAAATCCATCTTCGGCATATCTGGGGCCTCGAATTCCGAAATGTGCTTGGACCGCATGCCGGATACATCATGCCCGTTGCGCTTCAGCACCTCCAACACTAAGGGATTGATCTGTGTCCCCGGCCGGGTGCCCGCCGAGAACGCCTGAAACTTGCCCTTGCCGATATCGCGCAGCAGCGCTTCGGCAAAGATCGAGCGGGCGGAGTTGCCAGAGCAGATGAAGAGGACGGCGAAATCGGTGTCATTGATATCGGGCATGGCAGTTGCATCCTTTCGATCAGCGGATGAGGGATGTGAGAGGTGCGACAAAAGGTCAGGACGGCTGCGGCCCACGTCGTCCACGAAATAGGCGGCCAATGCGCCTGCTGCTGGCAGATTGACGCAATAAAGGATGGCGCGCCCGTCCCGGCAGGACCGGATCAGGCCCGCGTCCTTTAGCAGACCCAGATTGGTCGACAGCGTGTTGGGGCGCATGTCAAGGGCGGCGGCAATTTCCCCGGCGTGGACGCCGTGCGGGGCGTGTCGCATCAACAGGCGAAAGACGGTGAGGCGACCGTCATGGCCCAAGGCGGAAAATGCGCGGATGGCGATATTGATTTCCATTATTCAAGAATAATCGAATCAATAACTTTGCGCCAGTGAAGGTTTTGTGACACCTGCAGCTATAGTACGGGCGGTCGCCAGTCAGAAAGGATCTGATTGACGGAGCGGCGCAAAGCCGGTTTTGCCGCCTGCGGTGCCGAACATGATAAAAACCACCAGATTTTCGTTTTCCGCCAGCCTGAATCCGGATCGCAAAACAGGCGAGCGAACGCTGCGCCCGCTGACCATTTTGCAGGCAAAACCCAACGCCTGGGCGGCCAGCGGGGCGTTCTGCAAGGCAGCACCGACACTGATCCATTGCTTATGCGGCGCGATGTCTGGATCGTTATTCTGGACGGTCGCGATAACGGCCACAAGCACCGGGCCGGACAATGCCCGCCCGCCTGCAAACTCGATTACAGCAGCCAGCACGTTGGGATCGGCCGCACGCGCGGCCGCAATGAAGAGATCAGCCAAAGCAACGCGTTTGTCATCGGGGATGTGGGTCAAACGAAGCGGGCCAAGGCGGCCGTGATCTGGCGCTGCGGCGGCGGCAGAGGCGAAAATGTGCAAACCCTCTGGCCCGGGGCCGGGCGGGCCAAGATGACGGGGGCCAAGTTGACGGGGGCCAAAATGACGGGGGCCAAAATGACGGGGGCCAGAGGACCGGCGGGCAAGAATGGCGTCAATGACGGGTGCAGGTTTGCCTGTCACGAAGGATCGACCCTCAGCGGAGTGCCGCGGGTCACACGCGGGGCAGATCGGCGGGAAGGGCGGCGATGCAGGTTCGTCTGCGTTTCCAGTCTGTTTGCGCCGACCCTGAAAATGGCGTCGGTCAGTTCGTAGCCTTCATAGCAATAGCTCAACTCGCCAATGCCCATATCGCGGGTCGAATGCACTTCGTAGTTGAAGGCCGGGCGGTTGTGGATGCGGCAGTGCTTTACCTTCATGCTGCCGACATACAGCTTCCCCGTGCCTCAGATTTTCATGGCCGCCAGCTGACCCGCCGTGATCGAACATCGACACCAACAGGTCATCTTCCTTGTCCTTGTCGATCACGCGGGCAGTCACGCTGGCCACCAGATCAAGCGCATCATCCCCAGATGTTGGCTGATACGTGCCATAGCGCCAGACCATCGGTGCGGTCAGGCGCTGCTGCTGCGTGCCGGTCACATCGCTGCGCCGGTTTACCGCCATGCGGCTGACGCGCACAGACCCGAGGCCAGAGTTCACCACGCAATCCACATCCGGTTTGATCACCAGATGAACATCGCGACCGTTCTGCCTGACCACGTTGTACATTGACGGTGGCAGTTGCGGGCCGAGGTGAAAGGGCCGGGTAATGCGCTGGCAGGGCTTGTATCGGGACTTGCCAATGCGCCCGGCATGGGGCGCTTGCCGATAGCTGCATTCTTTGCCGCCCGACCGATGCAGGCGGCGGTGTTTCGCGCGACGTTGATCGCCTATTTCCTGCTGCTCGATCTTATTCACCGCCACTGTATTGGGTTGCCGGACTGGTCAGCCGGGATACGCTTTGGGCGTCGCTGATCGCACTGCCGCTGACTGCCTTTGGCAACTGGCTGGGGTGGGGGGGGAGGCATTTCCTGAACGCCAATCCGCAGGACTTCCGGCGCTTTGCCCTTGTGCTGTTAGCGGGGCCTGCTGGTATGGGTTTGGAAAAGGCCGTGCTTTGATGCTGCATGGGATGGACACCGGCAAATTGACGGCGGCGTCGCACCGTGTCGTGCATGGCGGTGCATCTTTGCTGGCCCCGAGCAGGCTGACGCCAGAGGTGATTGCAGACATTGAGGCGTGCGTGCCTCTGACCCCTTTGCACAACCCGGCCAATTTGATGGCCATCGAAGCGCCGGTCAAAATTACACCCGACCTGCTGCAATTTGCCAGTTTTCATACGGCGTTTCATACCACCAACCCAGATGTCGGCACGGCCCTGCGATCCCTGCGGCGGACGCAGCGCGGGGGATCAGGCGCTACAGCTTTCACGGGCTGTCCTGTCTGGCGCCAGTGGGGCTGCTGCCTGAAGTGTCGCGCGCCCAGTTGCCACGGCGGGTTTTGGCCCTGCATCTGGGCAATGGCGCAGCGCTTTGCGCGTTTTTGGACGGGCGGTCGGTTGCCACCACCATCAGGTAGTTGCCGTCGGATGGCCTGAAGACAGGGACGGGGACGGGCGCAATTTACGAACCCACCGCCAATCGTCAAGATGTGGCTGGTCTGGACAAAACCGTATCAAATGTCGCAATCTGGATAGTGCCCGCGCAAGAAGAACGCCAGATTGCATCCGAGGCATTCGCTCTGATGGGGATAAGTTCTGAATGACGCGTCATCAACCAGCCCTTGATACTTCGCCCCCCGTATCCGACGAAATCCGGCGCACGACGTGCTACATGTGTGCCTGCCGCTGCGGCATCAACGTGCATCTTACCTCGGGCAAAGTCAGCTATATCGAGGGCAACCGCGATCATCCGGTGAATAAAGGTGTGCTGTGCGCCAAAGGGGCTGCGGGGATCAAGCAGATCACGGCACCGTCGCGGCTGCGTGCCCCAATGCGGCGGGTCGGGCCGCGTGGTTCTGGCGCATTTGAAGAGATTTCGTCGGAAGAGGCCTTGAACCTGGCGGTTTCATGGATGAAGCCTTTGCGGGAAACGGCCCCCGAAAAACTGGCGTTTTTCACCGGGCGGGACCAGTCGCAATCGTTCACCGGATGGTGGGCGCAGGCGTTTGGCACGCCGAATTACGCAGCTCATGGCGGGTTTTGTTCTGTCAATATGGCGGCGGCCGGGATTTACACCATTGGCGGCGCATTTTGGGAATTTGGCCAGCCTGATTGGGATTTGACCAAGCTCTTTGTGATGTTCGGCGTGGCGGAAGATCACGATAGCAACCCGATCAAGATCGGTCTGGGCAAGCTGAAGGCACGCGGCGCGAGGGTCATCGGGGTGAACCCCATTCGCACCGGATACAATGCGATTGCTGATGATTGGTATGGCATTACGCCGGGCACCGATGGCTTGCTGATCCTGTCGCTGGTGCATTGTCTGCTGGCGGCGGGCAAGATTGATGTCGACTATCTGGCGCGCTGGACCAATGCCGGGCTGTTGATCAACAACGCCGAGGGGCCGGAAAAGGGCCTGTTCGTGCGCAATGCCGAAAGTCAGCCCTTTGTGATTGACCGGGTGACTGGCCAGCCCGCGTCTTGGGATGGCAAGGGTGTGGTGGCCGATCTGGGGGCGGTCTGGCAGGGTAATCGTACGGTGTTTCAGCATATGGCAGCGCGGTATCTGGCGGCGGAATATGCCCCGGAAGCGGTGGCAGAACGCACCGGGATAGCTGCCGCGCGTATTCATGCGCTGGCTGCCGAAATCGCCGATGTGGCGTTCAATCAAGCCATCCGGGTCGAACAGCCATGGACCGATTTTCGCGGTGATACGCATGATCACATGCCGGGCCGGCCGGTGTCATTTCACGCCATGCGGGGCATATCGGCGCATTCCAACGGGTTTCAAACCGCGCGGGCCTTGCATTTGTTGCAGATCATTCTGGGGGCGGTAGAGGCTCCGGGTGGCTACCGTTTGAAGCCGCCCTACCCAAAACCGATGGAGGCGCATCCGACGCCGCATTTCGTGGCTAAGCCCGGCCAGCCGCTGACCGGGCCGCATCTGGGTTATGTGCGCAGCCCCGACAATCTGGCGCTGCGGCAAGACGGCTCCCCCGCGCGGATCGACAAGGCGTTTTCATGGGAAAACCCGTTTTCGGCACACGGTCTGATGCAGATGGTCATTCCAAACGCGCATGCAGGCGACCCTTACAAGATCGACACGCTGTTTTTGTATATGGCGAATATGGCGTGGAATTCGTCGATGAACACGTCCGCCGTGATGGGGATGTTGACGGATAAGGACGCGTCTGGCGAATATGTGATTCCGCGCATCATCTATTCGGATGCCTATGCATCGGAAATGGTGGCCTATGCCGACCTGATCTTGCCAGACACGACCTATATGGAACGGCATGATTGCATATCCATGCTGGACCGCCCGATCAGCGAGCCGGGGGCGGCGGGGGATGCCATTCGCTGGCCGGTGGTGGAACCGGACCGTGATGTACGCGGGTTCCAGTCAGTGCTGCTGGATCTGGGCGCGCGGCTTGGTCTGCCGGGGTTTGTGGCGGAAGATGGGACTGCGAAATTCAAGGACTACGCCGATTACATTGTCAACCACCAGCGCCGCCCCGGTGTGGGGCCGTTGATGGGCTATCGCGGTGATGGCACGGCCGTGGGGCGCGGGGCGCCAAACCCCGATCAGATGGCGCGGTATATTGAAAATGGCGGGTTTTTTCAGGCGCATGTGCCGGTCGAGGCCGCGTATTTCAAACCTTGGAACGCGGCCTATCAGAATTGGGCGGTGGACATGGGGTTTTACGAATCCCCGCAACCCTACCTTTTCTCCATCTGGTCAGAGCCGATGCGGCGGTTTCAACTGGCCGCCGAAGGGCACGGTTTTGTGCAGCCGCCCGATGCGTTACGCGACCGGATAAAACAGTCGATGGACCCGCTGCCGATCTGGTATCCACCGTTTGGCGATGACGCGGCGGCGGAATACCCTGTGCATGCGCTGACGCAAAGGCCGATGGCGATGTATCATTCCTGGGGGTCGCAAAACGCGTGGCTGCGGCAAATTCATGGCAAGAATTACCTGTATCTGCCAACGAAGATTTGGCAGGCGCAGGGGTTTGTGGATGGTGATTTTGCGCGGGTAACGTCTCCGTCCGGCCAGATCGAAGTGCCCGTGGCGCATATGGCGGCGCTGAACGAAAACACGGTCTGGACATGGAACGCGATTGGCAAACGCAAGGGGGCGTGGGGCTTGGACGCAGATGCACCCGAGGCGACGAAGGGGTTTTTGTTGAACCATCTGATATCGGAACTGTTGCCGCAAAAGTCCGACGGGCAGCGTTGGGCCAATGCTGATCCGGTCACGGGACAGGCGGCTTGGTTTGATTTGCGGGTGAAGGTGGAACGGATTGCACCGCTGGATGAGGCCCGGCCAAGTTTTGCCGCGCTGGACCTGCGGCAAGCGCAAATTTTGGCGCAGAAATTTGATCGGAATTTGCGCAAATTCCGCCGAGCGCCCGGTCAAGACGGTGGTGCCAAATGACAGCTCTTCCAACGCAGACCGAAAAAAAGCTGGGATTAGTCGTTGATCTGGATACCTGCGTTGGGTGTCACGCCTGTGTGACGGCGTGCAAAGGCTGGAATGATCAGGGCTATGGCGTGCCGCTATCAGACCAAAACCCATATGGTTCAGACCCTTCCGGCGTGTTCTTAAACCGAGTTCACAGCTATTCCGTGCAACCTGTTGCTGGGCCAGCACAAATCATAAATTTCCCGCGGTCTTGTCTGCACTGTGAAGAAGCGCCTTGTGTGACGGTGTGCCCGACTGGGGCAAGTTACAAGCGCGTGCAAGACGGCATTGTGCTGGTTAATGAAGATGCCTGTATTGGCTGCGGGCTGTGCGCCTGGGCTTGCCCGTACGGCGCGCGGGAAATGGACGCTGACGCCGGTGTGATGAAGAAATGCACGCTTTGCGTGGACCGGATTTATAACGAAAACCTGCCCGAAGACGACCGCGAACCTGCCTGCGTGCGCACCTGCCCGACAGGTGCGCGGCATTTTGGTGATTTTGCTGATCCTGACAGCAATGTCAGCCGGTTGACTGCGGCGCGCGGCGGCTATGCGCTGATGCCGGATCTGGGCACCAAACCCACGAACCGGTATCTGCCACCACGCAAAAAGGATGTCCGGCAGGATGCCAGCCTGCTGGCCCCGTTGCTGGACATTCAGGCGACGGGCTTTGCCGGATGGCTTGACCGCGTTTTGGGAAAAATCTGATGCATCCGGCACCGTCTGTGATCATTTTTTCGGTTTTATCCGGCATGGGGTTCGGCCTGCTTGCCTATCTGGGGGCGGGGGCGATTACGCCTGCGGGATGGGGTGCGTTTTTATGGTGGGGCCTGGGATACGGCCTTTCGGTTGCGGGACTGCTGGCGGCGACCGCGCATCTTGGCAATCCGAAAAATGCGCTGAAAGCGTTTAGCCAGTGGCGCACAAGTTGGCTTAGCCGCGAGGCTTGGGCTGCGGTGGCGACGTTGTTGGTGCTGGCGCCTGTCGCTGTGTCGGATTGGCTCGGACTAGGCTGGCCGCGCTATTTTGGGTATTTTGGGGCGGTGCTGGCGCTGTTTACGGTGTTTACAACGTCGATGATCTACACCCAGATCAAGGCCGTGCCGCGTTGGAACCACTGGATCAATCCGGTGATGTTTCTGGGGTTCGCGCTGGCGGGGGGCGCAGTTCTGGCGGGGCGGGGTTGGTCTGCGTTTTTGTTGGCGGGTTTGGCGCTGGTCTTGATTTTTGTTTGGCGCATCGGCGACCGACGGTTTGCCCAACGCGCGCAGACCACCGGCACGGCAACCGGGCTGGACCGCATTGGCGAGGTGACAGTGTTTGAACAACCGCATACAGGCGGCAACTACCTGATGCGTGAGATGATCTTTGTCGTCGGGCGCAAGCATGCGCAAAAATTGCGGGTCATCGCGTTGGTTTTTGTGGCTGTTCTGCCTGCCGTTATTCTTGCGCTGTCGCCACCGTATTTTGCCGTTTTCGGGGTGGCCGTGGTCATCCACATGATCGGGGCCTTCGCCGCGCGGTGGTTGTTTTTTGCCGAAGCCGAGCATGTGGTGGGGCTTTATTACGGCAGTCGATAGGCCCTTGGGAAATGATTCAGCGGCCGTTTTGCGGCACACCTGGCAGCACGCAAAGCATTTCGTAAAGCAGGTTCGCCCCGATCAGCGCGGTGTTGCCCGTCGTGTCATAGGGCGGCGATACTTCGACCAGATCGCAGCCGACAAGGTTCAACCCGGCACAACCGCGCACGATTTCAAGCGCTTGCCAGATGGTCAGCCCCCCCACCTCGACAGTGCCGGTGCCCGGCGCAAAGGCCGGATCCAAGCTGTCGATGTCATAGGTCAGATACGTCGGCGCGTCACCGATTTTGGCGCGAATTTCGGCCATCAGGGGGGCAAGGGATTTATACCAAAGATCCTCGGCCTGGATCACGGTCCAGCCCTGTTCCCGGCCCCAGTTGAAATCATCGGGGCTGTAGCCGGTGCCGCGCAGGCCGATCTGGAACACCTTGTCATTTTGCAGACAGCCGTCTTCCCATGCGCGGCGGAACGGGCAGCCGTGGGCGACTTTTTCGCCGAACATCGTGTCGTTGATATCAGCATGTGCGTCGATATGGATCAGCGCGACCGGCCCGTGTTTTTTGGCGATGGACCGCAGGATCGGCCATGTCAGCGTGTGATCGCCGCCAAGGGTCAGCGGAATTGCATCATGGGCCAATATATTATCGTAGTGAGCACTAATGATATCCACGGTCTTTTTCAGATCAAACGTATTGATCGGCACATCTCCGATATCGGCCACCTGCAGATGGTCAAAAGGCGCTGCCCCGGTGGCCATGTTAAACGGGCGCAGCATACAGGATTCGGCGCGTATCTGGCGCGGCCCGTGCCGGGTGCCGGATCGGTTTGAAGTGCCATGATCCATGGGCACGCCAACAAAACAGGCGTCCAAACCCGCAGCGGTTTCTTGCGTTGGCAGGCGCATCATAGTGGCGGGGCCGCCAAATCGTGGCATGTCATTGCCGCCAAGCGGTTGGTTGAAACGGGTCATGCTTTATCCTTTGCGTCAAGCCAGCTTCGCACAATGGCACGGTGGCGGGTGCCGTCAAAGCTGGAAAAGTGGCCGGCATGAACGACACGCACGGGAAGTTTGTACAGCCGGGTCATCGATGCGTGATAATCGGCGGCGTTTGAGTGGTAGTTTTGTTCAACCAGCTCGCCATCATACAAGATGTCGCCGGAAAACAAGATGCCCGTTGCCGCTTCCCACAGGGCAATACCGCCGGGGGAATGGCCGGGCGTGTGGATCACCTCGAAATGGCGGTCGCCCAGATCTATGATGTCGTGGTCGTGCAAGATGCGGGTGGCAGGGGCGGATTTGACACCGTAGGTTTCAGAAGCATAGGGTTGCGGCGGCAGAGTGGAAAACATAGCGTCCGTTACATAAATGTCTGCCATGGTATTTTCACGGGTTGGGGCTGCCAGCAGATCAGCCTCGGCCGCGTGGCACAGACGGCAGTCAAATTCGTGGTGGCATCCGATATGATCGAAATGTGTATGGCTGGCCACGGCATCAAGCGGGCGTTCAGACACCAAAGGCACCCATTGCCGCAGACTGACCACGCCCATGCCGCTATCAACCATCATATCGCGGTCGCGACCGCGGACGTGCCAGATATTGCAGCGGTAAAACTCATGGATATGCGGCTCGTCTATCCAGGTAATTCCACCGGATTGCGGGCGCAGGCGATACCAGTCAGCAGGCTTGGCGCGTGTCATTGGGAATCCAGTAACGTGGGCGAGGTGGCGAACAGGGCATGAACTGACCCGATCTCGGGGTGCCCGGTTTGCGGCAGATGCGCGATCAGCGCAAAGTCCGGCGCGGCAATCGGGGTGAAATGGCAGCGGTGATGCGTGCCAAAGAACGCAGCATCGGTCAGTCGGGCAGGGCCAAGCGGCAGATCACCGGCAAGGCCGATGTTTTCAGGCCGCAGGCACAGGGTTTGTGGATTGTTGCTGGTTGGCATCACTGCCAGCGGGCCAAGCGGCGTGTCGATACCTTTGCCGTTTGGCATGGCAGGGATCAGGTTGATCTCGCCCATAAACGCGGCGGAAAACAGCGATTTGGGTGCCAGGTAAATGTCTTGCGGCGGGCCGATATCTGCAATCCGGCCCATGTTCATCACGACAATGCGGTCGGCGATGGCCATTGCTTCTTCCTGGTCGTGGGTCACATGGATAAATGTTGTGCCAACCCTGCGCTGAATGGATTTCAGCTGATCCTGCATCTGGCGGCGCAATTTCAGGTCCAGCGCGCCCAACGGCTCATCCAGCAGCAAAACCTGCGGATCAACGGCCAAGGCGCGGGCTAATGCCACGCGTTGGCGCTGACCACCCGACAACTGGTGCGGACGCTGATCCGCGCGGTCGGCGAGGCCAACCATATCAAGCATGGCCATGGCTTTTGTCGCCCGGGCAGCCGCCGCCATCCCGCGCATCCGCAGGCCAAAAGCCACATTGTCACGCAGGGTCATATGCGGGAACAGGGCGTAATCCTGAAACATCGTCGTCGTTGGGCGGTCTTTTGGGGCGACGTGGGTCATGTCCTTCCCGCCTATTTCGACGGTTCCTGACGTCGGCGTGATAAAGCCGCCAAGGATGGACAGCAGCGTGGTTTTGCCACAGCCCGATGGGCCCAGCAGCACGATAAATTCGCCGGGCGCCACCGCCAGCGACACGTTATCCAGCGCCAGATGGGTGCCGAATTGATGGCTGACGCTGCGCACGAACAAAGGGGCGGTCATGACTTGGCCTTTCGGAACACCAGCAGCTCAAGCGCCAGCAGAACGGTAACGGAAATCAGGAAAACAAGGCTGCCCACCGCATTTGTGGCGGGGCTTAGGCCGGACCTGAGCATCGACCAGATTTCCACAGGCAACGTCACCTCAAACCGGGTCAGCAGGAAGGCGATGATGAATTCATCCCAGCTGAAAGTAACGGATAAAAAGAACGCAGCGATGATCGATGGCAGCAGCATGGGTGCGGATACAAGCCACATCACACGCCATTCAGGCGCGCCAAGATCGCGCGCGGCGCGTTCGATGTTTTTCTGGTGATCCCCCATCGAGGCGTAAAGAATGGCAAAGCAAAGCGGCAGGTTGATGACAACATGGCCAATGCCGGTGATCCACAGCGATGGCGACAGCCCGGATTGATTGACGACGCCAAGAAGGCCAAGTGCTATGATCAGGTAGCTGACGGTCATCGGGGCGATCAGCAGGCCCCGCATCAGCACCGACCCCGGCAAACGGTGGCGCGCCAATCCGTAAGCTGCCAGGAACCCAAGCGTCACCGCGATGGCTGAGGATACAAGAGCGACCAGCAGTGAATTGCCAAGCGCCGTCATCAAAGCACCGTCGCCCAAAATTTGACCATACCATTTCAGCGTCAGGCCCTTCAGCGGTGGCACAGGCAAGCGGCCGTCTTGGAATGAAAACAGCACCAGAACCGCCACGGGCAGGAAAATAAAGCCGTAGATCAGCACCAGATAAATGCCGGATACGATACGCGTTTTCATACCCGGTCCAATCGCAGCCAGCGGGCCGAGGCGAGGTAAGCCAGTGTCACCACCAGCATCAGGATGATTGACAGCGCCGATGCCATCGGAAAATCGCCGCGCCTGCCCATTTGCAGCATGATCAGTTGCGGCAGCGTCAATTCATTATTTCCGCCAAGTATTTGCGGCGTGATGTAATCGCCGATGCACAAAACAAACGTCAAAAATGCACCATTGACAATGCCGGGCAGGGTGAGCGGCAGAATTACGTAGCGAAAGGTCTGGAATGGCCCCGCGCCAAGGTCCTGGGCCGCGCGGGCATAGTTGGGGGAAAGCTGGCGCAGGTTGGAATAGATGGTCAGCGTCAGCAGCATGACGAAGAAATGCACAAAGCCGATGATGGTTGCGGTGCGGGTGGCTGCAATTTCCAACGGCTCGGCGATCAGACCCGCGCCGATCAGCGCTTTGTTGATCACGCCGTTTTGGCCCAGCACCAACAGCCACGAATACGACCGCACGACATAGGATGTCCAGAACGGCAGGATCGCCAACATCAGCGCAAGCCTTTGATAGCGTTCCGGCATGCGCATGGCGATGATCCAAGCCAATGGATAGGCCAACAAGACCGACAACACTGTGACGATTGCGGTGATTTCCAGCGATACCACCAGCCCCCTGAACAGGGCGGCATCGGCAAAGAACTTCGCATAATTATCAAGGAAAAGCCCGTTTTGAATGACCCGCCCATCCATGCGGGCAAAGCTTAGCGCCACCATAACGGCAAACGGCAGCGCAAAGAACACCGCCGTCCAGATCAGCGCCGGAGCTACGCATGCGTAAGCCCGGCGGCGATCCGTTTGCTCCAATGTGCGGGTCAAGACTGAATTACTGCTGCAACATTTCGGTCCACAGATCTTGCATCTGCGTATCCAATTCCGCGCTTGGCACCGGGTACAGTTGCGCGCGGGCAAGGTAATCTGGTTGGTGATCCCAGCGCAGAACGGCCTTTTGGTCGGGCGTCAAGACATCGCCTGCTTTCATGTTGGCCGGCATGCCCCAATAGCATGACGATGTGGCCAGCCGTGCCTGACCCTCGGGACTGGTGATATATGTCACGAATTCCATTGCCGCGTCTTTGCGGGTGCTGGCCTCCAGCACGCCAATGGATTGTGCCCAACGCAAGGCGCCTTGTTTGGGGATAGTCCAGTCGAGGTTGGGGTTATCGGCCGCCAGAACGGCAGTCAGCCATTCACCGCCACCCACCACAATATCAACTTCGCCCGTTGCCAGTGCCGTTTGCGTCGATACCACATCACCCACTTGCTTTGAGGCAGCTTTCAGCGCGAAAAGCGGGGCTTTCAGGGCGGCCAAACTTTCGGTGGTCATATCTGCAGTGGCTATTCCGTTGCCGACGGCCAAAAGACCCAAGACCGGCAGATAATAGTCATAAATCGCAATGCGGCCTGCGTATTTGGCAGATGCAAGAACCGCCATATCCTCCATATCCGCTGGGTCGACCTTGGTTTTATCAAAGGCCACGGTGTTGTAGCCGAACTTCTCTGTTACCGCGTAAATCTTGCCGTCTCGGCTATTGTTTTCGGCCATCACCAATTCGGGAAAGTAGTCGGCATTGGACAGTTTATCGGCGGGCAATTCTGCCATCAGGCCAAGATCAACCGCGCGACCCACATCGACGGCGTCGATCACCAGAACATCCCAATCGCCGGGCTGCGATTGATCGAGAATGGCCAGACCCGCGGCCGTGCCCTCGTATTCCTTGAGGTTGACCTTGTGGCCGGTTGCCGCCTCGAACGGCGCAATCAGCGCGGGGTCGGAGTGGTCGCACCAGACAAGCGCGTTGATCTCTTCCGCCAGCGCCGGAGTGGCTGCCAGCAGCGTGATCAGTGAACAGCTGAACAGGCGCGGGGATGGCAATTTCATGGGTCTCTCCTGTTGGAAAAGGGGTCACGCTCTGCGGCGGTATAGAAAAACATTGAATAGACTCAAAAATAAAGTCAACTTCAATTATTGCGAAGTAATAGGGCATTGTGCGAATGGCGGGGCTGCGGGCAAAACAAAAGGCGAACCGGACTGAACGTATCTTGGTGGCGGCGACGGATTTGTTTCGCACCCAAGGCTATGATGCGGTTCGGATCGAAGACATCGCAGAGGCTGCCGAAGTGTCGGTTGGCACATTCTATAACTATTTTCAAACCAAGGGTGATGTTCTGGTCGCCATTGTGTCGCTGGAAGTCGAAGAGGTTCTGTTGGCAGGTTCCAGCGTTGTAGCCAACCCACCTGCATCGGTGGCTGTCGCCTTGGACCGTTTGGTGGCGGTCTATTTTGATCATTCGGTGATATATTTATCAAAAGAAATGTGGCGCACGGCGATGGCGCTTTCCATCCTCAACCCGGATACGCCGTTCAGCCGACATTACAGTGATCTGGATGGCTTGCTGCGCGATCAGGTTTGCGGCCTTATCACCGCCTTGCAACGCTTTGGAACAGCACGTCTGGATGTGGATGGGTCCGCACTTGGCCAGGCTTTGTTCAACAATCTCAATATGATGTTCATCGAGTATGTGAAAAGTGATATGCCGCTGGCCGCTTTGAAGGATGCCGTGGCGCGACAGAATGCGCCGGTAGCACAGTTGATCACTGCCGGGCAATCAGGCGGATGAAGGAAAATTTTCCAGCGATTCTGGTCTGATTAAAAAGCAAGCAAACTGCCTGCAAGGCGAGCAAATCTAAGGCAGTCGAAGCGCTGAAATCAAGTCTTTAGATCAGACCTATTGGCAAGACGCGCGCAGTTTACCACGGTCGATCAAGAGGATCGCCGATGAACGCCGAAGTCCCAGTCGCCCTTGTCATGCAGCGCAGCCACGGATCGGCAGCGGTAGTGTTTGACAAAAAAGCTGACAAGACGCGGTTGGTAAGATGGCGCCAAAGCGGCTCGGCCAAGGTGATTTTACCGCATGTTGGCGCCATTCCTGAAGTGGTGTTTCTGAACACGTCAGGTGGGCTGACGGGCGGTGATACGCTGTCGTTCGGCTTGACGCTTGGCGCGGGGGTGCAGGCGGTGGCCACCACGCAGACGGCTGAGCGCGCCCATTGTGCGGCTGGCGGGTTGGCGATGGTTACGGTCGATCTGGCTGTTGGCGCGGGGGGCTGGTTGGATTGGCTGCCGCAAGAAACCATTTTGTTCGATGCAAGCGCCCTGAGTCGCCGCACGATCATTGATCTTGATGCCGACGCGGGCTGTCTGGCACTGGAGGCCGTGGTCTTGGGCAGACCTGCCATGGGCGAGGTGATAGGCCGCGTCTTGTTGCGCGATACCCGGATCATCCGGCGTGACGGCGTGGTGGTGATGCGAGAACCGTTATTGATTGATGCTGCGGCATTGCAGGCCGGGTCTGCCGTGTTGGGCGGTGCCAAGGCCTTTGCCAGCCTGATCATGGTCGGGCGGGGCGCGGCTGACATGCTGGATGCGGCACGTGGCGTGTTGGACGAACCCGGCGTGGAGGCTGCCGCCTCGGCGTGGGACGGAAAATTATCTGTGCGAATGATGGCAGTTGGCGGCTGGCCTTTGCGCCAGCAAATCAGGCGGGTGTTGGCGGTGACAAGACGGGTGCCCCTGCCGCGCGTCTGGCAAATGTAGGTAATAATTTTCGATGGCTGCGCTGCGATGAACCTGACCCCCCGCGAAAAAGACAAGCTGCTGATCAGCGTGGCCGCCATGGTGGCGCGCGGTCGTTTGGCACGCGGCGTCAAGCTGAACCACCCCGAGGCGATAGCAATCATCACCGATTTTGTGGTGGAGGGCGCGCGGGACGGCCGGTCGGTTGCCGATCTGATGGAGGCGGGCGGCCATGTGATTGCAGCCGAACAATGCATGTCGGGCATACCGGAAATGATCCATTCCATTCAGGTTGAGGCCACGTTTCCCGATGGCACCAAACTGGTCACAGTTCACCACCCGATCCGCTGAAAGGCCCATCCGATGACGAACACTGATAGCCGAATACTTCCCCGTTTTTCGCCACGTCTGATACTGGCATTGCCACTGGCGGGTCTGATGCTGATGATCCCAAAACTGGCACTGGCCCATGTTTGCCTGCATGTCGGCCTGCATGACGGGCATGGGTTTGCAGCTGGAATTGGCCATCCTGTTGGCGGGGCCGACCATGTTCTGGCCATGGTGGCCGTTGGTATCTGGGCCGCACTTGGTGGTGGCCGCGCGGTTTGGGCGATGCCAGCGGCGTTCCTTGCTGCAATGCTGTTTGGCGGGGTATTGGGTGCCGAAGGCGTCCCGCTGCCAGGCGTCGAGCCTTTGATTCTTGCGTCAATAATCGCGCTTGGTGCGGCGGCGGGGCTGGCATGGCGTCCGCCTTTGATGCTGGCTTTGGTGGGTATTGCGATCTGTGCTGTGGCGCACGGTTACGCGCATGGCGCGGAAGGGTCGGCCGAACTGCCCTTCGCGGTGGGCTTTTTGATCGCCACTGCCGCCTTGCATCTGGTTGGGCATGCAGCCGGATATGCCTTGATAAAAGCGGGCCAAAGCATGGCCGCCCGTGCCGCAGGCGGTGGTGTAGCAATGGCTGGCCTTGTTCTGGCCTTTGCATAGGGGCGCGCAAATGATCCCCGGTGAAATTTTCCCCGCTGACGGCGACATTATCCTGAACGCCGGCCTTACGACTGTTACCCTGATGGTGGCAAATACCGGTGACCGACCGGTTCAGGTCGGCAGCCACTATCACTTTGCCGAAACAAACCCGGGCTTGGATTTTGATCGCGTCCGTGCGCGCGGCATGCGCCTTGACATTGCCGCCGGCACGGCAGTGCGCTTTGAGCCCGGCCAGACCCGCGACGTGCGGCTGGTGCCTTTTGGCGGCAAACGCCATGTCTACGGGTTTAATGCGCAAGTGATGGGCGTTTTGTAGCCTGAACAGGAGACGACGATGAAAGCCTTTACAACTCCGTCTGAAGCCATGCGTCTTGCCATGCAATCCAGCATGATGCTGGCCGAGGCTAACATGGTCATCGCCATGCGCATGATGGGTATGAGCGGCATGTGGCGTGTAACACCTGCCGAAAATACCCGGATGGTCAAAGAAAAAACCGATGCGGCATTGGCGTCGGGGCAGGCGATGACACGTGCGGCAATGGCCGGACAAAGCCCGGCAAAGGTGGCACTGGCTGGCATAAAACCCGTGCGCGCCAAAACCCGCGCCAATGCGTCCCGTCTTGCCAAACGCGGGCCTGGCACTCCGACAAAATAGGAACCACCATGCCAACACCAATTTCCCGGGCGACCTATACTGCCATGTTCGGCCCCACTATTGGGGATCGGGTGCGCCTGGGCGACACTGATCTGATCATTCAGGTAGAGCGGGATTTTACCACCTACGGCGACGAGGTGAAGTTTGGCGGTGGCAAGGTTATCCGCGACGGCATGGGGCAAAGCCAGATCACGCGGGCACAAGGGGCGATGGATACGGTTATCACCAACGCGCTGATCGTGGATTATACCGGGATTTACAAAGCCGATGTCGGCCTTCGCGACGGGCGGATTGCAACGATCGGCAAGGCGGGCAACCCTGATACCCAAAACGGCGTCGATGTGATTATCGGGCCGGGGACAGAGATTATTGCGGGCGAGGGGCGCATTCTGACAGCGGGCGGCATGGATGCGCATATCCATTTCATTGCACCTCAGCAGATTGATGATGCCCTGCATTCCGGGATCAGCACCATTCTGGGCGGCGGCACCGGCCCCGCGCATGGCACACTTGCCACCACCTGCACGCCGGGGCCGTGGCATATCGGGCGGATGTTGCAGGCGCTTGACGGCCTGCCGATCAACGTGGGCATCGCGGGCAAAGGCAATGCAAGCCTTCCCGGCGCGCTGGAGGAAATGGTGCGGGCGGGGGCCTGTGCGCTGAAACTGCATGAAGATTGGGGCACCACGCCCGCCGCGATTGACTGCTGCCTTACCGTAGCGGACGCTATGGATGTGCAGGTGATGATTCATACCGACACTTTGAACGAATCCGGGTTTGTCGAAAACACGCTGGCCGCGATCAAGGGCCGCACCATCCATGCCTTTCATACCGAAGGGGCGGGTGGTGGTCATGCGCCGGACATTATCAAGATCGTGGGGTCGGCCAATGTGATCCCCAGTTCAACCAACCCGACCATGCCCTACACCGTGAACACAATCGAAGAACATCTCGATATGCTGATGGTCTGCCACCACCTTGATCGCCGGGTGCCCGAAGATGTGGCCTTCGCGGAATCGCGCATCCGCCGTGAAACCATTGCGGCAGAGGATATCCTGCACGATATGGGCGCGTTTTCGGTGATATCTTCCGACAGTCAGGCGATGGGGCGGATTGGCGAAGTGATCACCCGCACCTGGCAAACCGCACATAAGATGCGCCAGCAACGCGGCCGTCTGGCCGAAGAGGTTGGCGATAACGACAACGCCCGTGTCAAACGCTACATCGCGAAATACACCATCAATCCTGCGGTGGCCCATGGCATGTCGGCCCATATCGGCAGCATCGAGGTCGGCAAACGCGCTGATCTGGTGCTGTAGTCACCGGCGTTTTTCGGGGCCAAGCCGGAAATGGTGCTGATCGGGGGCATGATTATGGTGGCCCAGATGGGGGATCCGAATGCGTCGATCCCCACGCCGCAACCGGTTTATACGCGGCCGATGTTTGGGGCATTTGGCGGCGCATTGGCCGCCAGCACAGTGATTTTTGTAAGCCAGGCCGCACAGGATGATGATGTTGCGGGGCAGCTGCGGCTGGCCAAAACCACGTTGGCTGTGCAAGGCACGCGCGGCATTGGCAAAGCCGATATGCGGCTGAACGATGCGCGCCCGCTGATTGAGGTCGACCCTGAAACCTATGTCGTGCGCGCCAATGGCGAAATTCTGACCTGTGCCCCGGCGACCGAACTGCCGCTGGCACAGCGCTATTTTCTGTATTGAGGGGTCAATGAACAGCTTGCCCCTGCACCAGACGGCTACCCCGTTGAATGGGCCAACCGGGACGTTTTGCCTCCACCGGCAGGCAGCGCAGGATTTGGGTCACGCGGTCGCGGTAAAACTGCGGATCATCGCGAATGGTGGCGGGCAGCAATTTGGCATCAAACACCCGCGCTTTGGTTTCAATCACCTCAATCCGGTGCCATCGGCCGATTGCTTGCGTATCGGGAGAAGCAAGAATTTTGGCCCGCAAAGCGGCCTCCAGCAGTTTCAGGCGGGCAATATCAGCGCGCAGGTCGGCCAATTCGTCGGCAGGGCTAAGGCTGTGCATCATCGTTCCGTTTCTGTTGCAGATGCGACAAAGATGCCCGTTCATCGTTAAAGAATCGCTAAGCCAAGCAAGGAAAACACCGTCACTGATCTTTCTTCCGCCCATAGTCTGTGCCGCGCTGGTACGTGGGGCAAGGCGTTTGACACTGTGGTTCTCAGCTATGACGATCGGATTTTGCGTCGCAAGCGGCTGATAACCGCGCAAGGTGCCGGATTTTTGGTAAGCTTGGCAGAAACCATATCGTTGTATCACGGCGACGCGTTTCAACTGCTTGATGGCCGCCTGATCGAAGTGATTGCGGCTGAAGAACCGGTGCTGATGGTGACGGGTGATCTGGCCCGGCTGGCGTGGCATATCGGCAACCGCCACACGCCCTGTCAGATCGAAGCCGCGCGGCTGGTGATAGCCCGCGACCACGTGCTGGAGGCAATGCTGCGCCAGTTTGGGGGCAAATGTCGCCCACCGGATGGCGGCATTTACCCCTGAAGGTGGCGCTTACGGCCATGGCCGCACCATGGGCCACAGCCACGGCGATTACGATCATGCGGCATATCCAGTATTGAACCATGCCGCCAAAGGTTGAACCCTATACTGGCGCGGGGCTGTTAAGCCTTGTGCAATGGCTGTCGCCCGCTTTCCCGACGGGGGCATATGCCTATTCGCATGGGTTGGAATTTGAAATCGCTGCGGGTCGGGTGACATCCGGGCCGGATTTGACCGCTTGGCTCGACTGCGTGCTAACCTATGGCGCAGGCATGCAAGACGCGATTTTGATGGTTCATGCGTTGGACCCGGATGCGGATATTGCGATGTTGGCCAGTCTCGCGCGGGCACTGGCGCCGTCTGCCGAACGGCTGGCCGAAACGCTGGAGCAGGGGGCAGCCTTTGTGCGCGCCACGTCCGCCATTACGGGCCGCGATCTGGCGCCAGTGGCTTTGCCGGTGGCCGTGGGGCAGGCCGCGCAATCGCTGGGCCTGGCCAAAGCGCAGGTGGCGGCGATAATCTGGCGGCGACGTTCAGTCCGGAATTGGCGGATCTGACAATCTATCTGATCGACACGGCAGCCGGGCAAGACATCCCTCGCAAACGCGGACCGGGAGTGGCGCGGTCGGATTTGCTGGTGGTGAATAAAACCGACCTCGCCCCGTATGTGGGGGTGGATTTGGTGCAGCACGAGGCTGACACCAAGATTGCACGCGGATATCGACCCTATGTCATGGCGCGGCTGCGCCACGGTGTGGGCGTAGAGGATATCGTTGCATTTCTGGTGCGCGAAGGTGGGCTTATATTAGACCAAGCTTCGCAGCCCCGGACCTGATCCGGGGCCTGTCGCAAACGAACATGAAGTCCCCGGTCAAGTCGGGGATTGCGGATCACCCAATCAGGCCACAGCCACATGACGCGCCAAGGCGCAGCGCTGCCACAGCGACCCCAGCGCATTGACCAACGCATCAATATCGGCGTCGCTGTGCAGCGGGCCGGGGGTGATACGCAGCCGTTCTGTGCCTTTGGGCACGGTCGGATAGTTGATCGGCTGCACATAAATGCCCCAATCATTCATCAAGATATCGCTGATCTGGCGGCATTTAACCGGATCACCGATCATTACCGGAATAATATGGCTGTCATTTTGCAAATGCGGGATACCGGCTGCATCAAGCTTTGCGCGCAGCTGTGCGACCCGGTCGCGTTGGGCAAGACGTTCGACATCGGATGATTTGAGATGCCGGATAGATGCTGCCGCCGCCGCCGCAACGGCTGGGGGCAGCGCGGTGGTAAAGATAAAACCCGACGCAAAGCTGCGGATAAAATCGCACATCGTGGCCGACCCGGTGATATAACCGCCGACAACGCCAAAAGCTTTGCCCAGAGTGCCTTCGATCAGGTCGATGCGGTGGGCCAAGCCCTCGCGTTCAGACACACCGCCACCGCGCGGGCCGTACATGCCGACGGCATGCACCTCGTCGATATAGGACAGCGCGCCATGCGCCTCGCACACCTCGATAATTTCGCGGATCGGGGCAATATCGCCGTCCATCGAATAAACAGACTCGAACGCCACGATTTTTGGCCGGTCGCCGACCGCATGCAATTTACGGTCCAGATCACGCCAGTCATTGTGTTTCCACAACGCTTTGTCGGCGCGGGAATGGCGGATACCTTCGATCATCGAGGCGTGGTTGCCTGCATCCGACAAGATCACCGCACCCGGAATGCGCGCGCCAAGCGTGCTCAGCGCCGCCCAATTCGACACATAGCCCGAGGTGAACAGCAAAGCCCCTTCCTTGCCATGCAGATCGGCAAGTTCGGCTTCCAGCAACAAATGGTGATGTGTGTTGCCCGATATATTGCGCGTGCCACCCGCACCCGTGCCACACGCCTGCACGGTATCAATCATCGCCCCCACCACATCGGGATGTTGGCCCATGCCCAGATAATCGTTCGAACACCAGACCGTCACATCAGATTTTGCGCCACCAGAATGGCTGACCGCTTTGGGAAATGATCCGCGAACACGCTCCAGATCTGCAAAAATCCGGTAGTTGCCGTCGGCTTTCAACGCGTCAATCTGGGTTTGAAACAGGTGATCAAAGTCCATTTCTATTCTCTTTCAGGCTGTCCAACAGAGGATTGGCTTTCGAAGTTTTAACCTTTCGCGCGGGCATCATCCAGCGCCAAAGCTTTTGGTCCGGCAATGGCAGCACCATAAACCAATGTTCAAGAAGTGCGAGCAAGGTCAAGGCCGCCAGCAACACAAAGCCGATTTGTCGCGCCTTGGTCGGGGCGGAAATCGCGCGTTCGATCCAGCCCGCTTTGAATAACGCTCATAAAGCCACCATGCGGCAAGTCGATCATCACCGATTTATCAATGTTGTAGACCGTGACAGCCTGGGCGGAATGCCCTTCCAGAATGATCTGGCGTTCGCTGACCACGGTTGACGGTTGCGGCACGCCGACATGGGCGCGCCCGGTCAGGGCGGCATATCCTACCAGTGCAACGGTTGCCAAAACCAAAGCCAGCATCCCTTGCAACAGTCTTTTAGGGACCATTTCCGGGTTTTCACTGCGCAGTTTTGGCGTGCGCGCCAGATCGGTGGCCAGATCGGTGGATTCTGTCATATCATGGTCCCTATTTTGCAGTCACAGCGCCAACCGGCGCGGGCGTCGGATCCTTGCGCGCAATCACCGGCAGGCTGAGACGCTGTTCTGCGGCGTCACTTAAAACCCGCGCCACCCGTGCCGCATCTGCAATGCTGCGCAGGGCGGGCTGCGTTTTGGTAAAGTGCCATGGCCGAACATGCGGCCAGGCGACCAGATAAGAAATCTTGGTATCACCCAGCGTTTCCAGCGCGATGGTGCCGGTGCCGGACCTGTGCAGATCAAGATTTGCCGCGCCAATTTGGGCATAGGGCAAGTTGAAGGTCACTGACAAAGCCGCACCGATCCGCATCACGACGCGCGACGATGTGATGGTGTAAATCGAGGCGCGTGCATGCGCCTAGGCCAACAGCAAAACCACAAGGCAAACCACCACCCCAAGTGCCACATGTGGAATGCCCACCGCAACGGCCCTGCCCAGCCCGCCGGAGGCATAACCCGAATGCCCGCGCCAAATCACCAAGCCTGCGAAATAGGCTGCAATCCAGTGAATCTTGAACGCATCGCGCGCCAATGCCCAACTTGACGGGCTGCCTTGCCAAAGGATGTCTTCGCCGGCAGGCGGGCGTTCTGGCAAGCCCGGGATCGGCTCGAATGCGAAATCGTCATGGCCTGACATGCCAGACCCTCCTTAAGCTATGTCCAGAAAGGTGGCCCGGGCGCGGGCCACACCAAGGGGTATCAAAAACCGCGCTTGCGCTTTTCGCCGGCGTACAACCAGCCTTCGGCAACGTAGCCCGATATCTTGTCCTCTTCCAGCATCGTCACCTCCGATGCCGAACGTGTCGCAGGGATCGCGGCAAAGAAATCAGACGTCAGGGCATTCACCCGAACGCGGTCTGTCTTGATCTTGGCCATGGGCATCGGAACCAGCCGCTTTTCGCCGGAGTTCAATTCAATCTCCAGATAGCGCACCAGTTGGTCATGCGCATCGACCCACATATCCGAGATGCGACCAACCACTTCCAGATCTCCCCCCTGCACGGGCAGCCCGCGCGGGTCGCGCCCGGCAGAAACGATAAAGCCGTCGGCCCGGCCCATCGGCACGATCTTGTTATGGCCGTGGCCATCCAGTTCCGGCAGATCGTGGCGCGGCGCCCAGGATGCGGGGCCAACACCATCGGTCATCGCATTGCCAGTCGGCGCATGCGGAAAACCTTCTGATCCTGCGGTGCGGTTAGCGCCAGTTCGCGGGCTTCGCGCTGGCGGTTGGGTACGGTGATACCGCCACGGCCATGCGGCAGACGAAAGGTCTTGGCCTTGGGCAAGCCAAACGGGCCTTGATTGGGCGCGGCAGTGCCATCTTCGTTTTCAAGCGGATAGCCTTCGCGCATGTTCTCAGTTTGCAGATAGTAAATCAGCAGGGCAAAGAACCCCCAGAACAGCCAGATCGCAAGGCTTGCCAGATCGAAATTGCCAAAGAAAGTTACACCAAGCATGTTTGGTCCTCCACGGTTCAGGTCGGAAATTCCATGATGCCCGGTTGGGCTGCATCAGAATTTGGTTTCGGGTTGAAGGGCAGGGTTCGCACCAGCGGCCCCAAGGCGGTAAGGGAAGAAAAGAGAACGATAATTTCCAAGACATAGACAGCGCTGTAGCCAAAAGACGGGTTGGCGAAAGCTGCGCCCAGATGGCCTTGCATGGCGTAGCCGCCGATCGCGTCACGCACCGCACCGCCAATGGCAATGGACAGGCCTGCGGCGGTGGCCTGTGCCGCACCCCAGGCACCAAGGGCAAGGCCCCGCCCCGATTTGCCCCGTTCAGGCAACGCCAT
>JAYSPY010000055.1:0-40777 GCA_043721855.1 Pseudorhodobacter sp. | reverse complement strand
GATCCGTTGCGGCGGATTGCTGCACGGGTGGAAAACGCGACCGATCTGATGATGCATCCCGGATACGGGTTGCGCGCGCGGGTGGATGCGGCGGAAATTGCGCGGATGGAATTTGCCAACCACATGGCGGCCACGGCGTTACGGCGGATGGTGTTTTCGTTCCGAGAGGGGATGACGGATTTTGAGGCGTATCAGGCGGCAGGCGCCGGCGGCCTGCCGATGGGGTGCCATTCGACCTTTGCCACGGGTTCGCGGTCGGCGCAGGGGTTATCTGGACCAACGGGCGAGGTGCTGCGGCTGGGGCAGCAGCTTGGATTTAACATCTGCCACTGGGGATCGAATATTTGCCGGGCAGGGTGGCTTGCGCGGACTGCAGACGATCTGCCGGTGGAGGCGCAACAGTATCTGGACGGCTTTGCCGGCCCCTATGTTGCAGCGCTTTCAAAGTGGTTTTCACTGATGCGGCCGGGTGTTTCGGGGGGCGATGTTTGGGCGGCCATGCGCAGTGCCCTGCCGTTTGACACATTTGGCGTCTATCTGAACCCCGGCCATTTGATCGGGCTTGATGAATGGATGTCATCGCCGATCTATGAGGGGTCAGCAGAGCCGCTGGCATCGGGCATGCCGATGCAATGCGATGTGATACCGGGGCATCCGGTATTTGGGTCAACCCGGATGGAAGATGGCTATGTGATTGCGGGTGCAGGCTTGCGGGCTGAATTACAGGGGCAATTTCCCGCTGTGGCCGCGCGTTGCGCCAGGCGGGCAGATTTCATGCGCAATGTGATAGGTCTTGATGTGCCGGATACGCTTTTACCGCTTGCCGATACCTGCGGTATTATAGCGCCTTATTTGCTGGACCCGGCCCAGGTGATTGCGCTTTAGATCAACCCTGCTGCGCGCGCGCCGCTGATCAGATCCGTCGCCAAATGGTGGGCAAAGCGACCGTCCGAGGGCACCAGATCGGGCACCTGCACGACGTGCATGCCAGCGCAATGGGCTGCCTGCGCCCCAACTTCGCTGTCTTCAAACACAAGGCAGCGGGCCGGGGCCACGCCAAGCCGTTTTGCCGCCAGAAGGTAGGGGTCGGGGGCCGGTTTTGCGCGTGTTACATCATCCAGCGTGATCAGATGAAGAAAGGCATCCATCAAGCCAGCCTGCGTCACCTTGCGCACGGCACTTTTGCGGCTGGAAGATGTGACGATGGCCTTGGGTTGGGCAATTTTGGTCAAAAGGGCATGCACACCGGGCTTTAAGGGCATCCCCGATAAAAGCTCTTGGTTCATGGCAAAGGCGACGCGGCGGTCAAGGTCTTGCAAATCCAGCAGTGGATAGCGCGCGGCGATCAGACGCTCACCCGTGGGCATATCCTTGCCCACCAGATCATGCAAAAAATCATGGCCAACCTCAAACCCCATCGCGGCAAAGGCAGATACCGTCGCGGCCATCGCCAGCCTTTCGGTATCAATCAATGTGCCATCAAGATCAAAAAATACTGCGTCGAACATGGTGCACCTCGCTTTTCGGGGTTCTGATACCCGATCAAAGATGCAGACGAAAGCGCATGAATCCGTTTGGTAACAGCCCGACGGGTTCAATCAACATCGGCGCCATATCCGCCAGATGCGCCATATCCGCCAGATGCGCCAAAGCCTTGGGCGAGGTGTCGAAGGTGACGGTGGTGCCCGGCATTGGCAGAAACTGGCGGTTCGTCGTGGGGCCAAAACCGCGTATCGGGGCCTTGGCAAAGTAGCGCAGAACGATGTCAAGATTGGAGGCTGGCGCCTGAAACAAGATATTGCTGTCATCGGGTCGCAGAAAGCCACCTTCTGCGGTGATGCGGTAACTGTTGGTCGCAACAGCAAAAACTGCCAACGGGTCAAGCGGCTGCGCGTTATGGCGTAAATCGACAATGCGCTGGCTGTGTGGATGGATCAAGCCACCGCGCAGATCGAATTTCGGCGGTTCGCTTAGGTTAATCCTGAACTGCAATCCAAAAATCATATCAAAGTTGAAGCTTGGAAAATCCGGATGAATAAGCGCTGTATCGTTGCTTCCGGGCAAGATTTGGTTGAAAATACCGACGGCATATTCCAACCAATCGGCGATTTCCGCCCCTGTCATGCGAATTGCGGCGCTGGCATTGGGGTAGATGTACAGATCAGCCGCATTGCGCAGCTTCACATCGCCAACCGGGACATCGGTGTAATTTTCCGGCCCGCCACGGCCACCCGCCTTGAACGGCGCGATCGCTGTCAGGATCGGCAGGTCAGACCATGCTGTGGATGCAAGTGTGACCTTGACATGCAGCGCCTGTGCTGCCGCAACAAGTTGCAGGGCCGGTGTTTCGGTTAACAGCGCGAAAAAGCTGTGCAAGGGCAGGTCTGTGTACCCGATAGGCCGGTTTGACCAATCCAATGTTTCAAGGTGGACATGGTCAATCAAGGCGGTAAGACCGGGGTCGCTGTTGACCAAAGCCGTCTCTTGTCCACCAGCATCACGGTGCCAGATCGGCTGGGCTTTGGCCATGTGGCGGTGCACCTTGTAGGCTTGTCCGTCACGCCGCAGAAAAAGATCAATGATGCCAAGATGCGAGCCGTAGAACCCCGGCATGACCGCGGGTTTGCCACACAGAGTGCCCAGAGCAGGGTCCACGTCAGCGGTTTGCAAGAAATCACCAGATGGAAACACCAGGTGCACGTGCCCAGCGATCACGGCATCAATGCCCGCTACTCGGGCCAGGGCGGTTGACACATTTTCCAGCCCGGAGGTCGGATGGCCCGGCCCGATGCCAGAATGTGAAAGTGCTATGATCAGGTCTGCACCGTCACGCTGCATTTGTGGGATATATTCGATTGCGGTTTCAACAATCTCGCGCGTCGTCAGTTTGCCAACAAGATGGTGATGATCCCAAAGCATGATCTGCGGCGGGGTGAAGCCGATCACCCCAATTTTGACAGGATGCTTTTCGCCAAGGCTATCCAGCAATATGCGGTTCAGAATCACGTATGGTGGCACGAGTGTTTTGCCAGTGGCCATAGTATCGCCAACAAGACAGACATTTGCCGCGACAATCGGAAAACGCGCCCCCGCGAGTGATTTTCCCAGAAAATCAAGGCCATAGTCAAATTCGTGGTTGCCCAGTGTTCCGGCATCATAGCCAAGATGGTTCATTGCGGCCAGCATCGGGTGAATTTGACTGTCAGTCACACCGCGCGATTGGGCAATGTAGTCGCCCAAAGGGCTGCCATGCAGAAAATCGCCATTGTCGAATAACAGGCAATTTTCAGCCTCTGCACGGGCGGCGGCGATCAAGCTTGCCGTTCGGGCCAAACCAAGCCGATTGGCCGCTGTGCCCGAATAGTAGTCATAGGGTATGATATTGGCATGCAAATCCGATGTCGCCAGCAGTCGCAGATGCAGATCGCCCGGCTGTAGGGGCTTTGTTGGGCGGGATGGATTTTGGGCAATGGGGCTTGGACCAGATCGTGCGGTAATGGTGATGCGAGATTTCAATGACTTAACCTATCGACCAAAACCGCCGCCCAAGCGGCGCCCGATGCAAATGTGCCCTGACACAATCATATGTCAGGTGATTGACGGTCAATAGGGGCGAGGCGAGCGATCCGTATAAATTCGCGGATGGGTTGCAAAATGGCGTCGGTGCGGTTCGGCTTTGCCAGGGCGTCTGGGGCGTGGCAAGACGTAGCCAGATATTTGGGGCAAGTAGTGACATGAAACATGCTGAATTGGTGACATTTGGTGGATCAGGGCTTGATCGCGCGGCAGCCTTGCGCACGGATGGTGACGCCCTTGCTGCGCTGTTGGAACAGGGCCGCGTCTTAGCCATGTGGCGGGGCAAACCTTTGACCACGCAGAGCGACCGTTTGGTATGGCTTCAGCCCGGCCATCCGGCACTGGCGCAGGGTGGCGCAGATTTGGTGTTTCTGGGCCTTGACGCAGGCGTGCCCTGCTTTGCCGCCGATATTTCCGACTGGTCGCCAGAGGCGGGGGCAGAAGCCGTGGGTGCGGGCTTTTTTGATGTGTCAGAGCAGACGCATCCGGCGCTTGATCCTGCCCAGGTATTTGCAGAATTGCGCGGCGTCATGGTGCGATTGACCCCGCGTGAGGCTGAATTGGCCGCGACCGCGAAAGCAGTTCTGCATTGGCACCGCAGCCACGGGTTTTGTTCCACCTGCGGTGCGGCTTCAGTCATGCGCATGGCCGGTTGGCAGCGCGGTTGCCCGGCTTGCGGCGCGCAGCATTTTCCGCGCACAGACCCTGTGGTGATTATGCTGGTGACGCGGGGCAATCAGGTGCTGCTGGGCCGCAACGCCGCCTGGCCGGAGGGCATGTATTCGCTGCTTGCCGGCTTTGTTGAACCGGGCGAGACGATAGAGGCCGCCGTGCGCCGCGAAGTGGCCGAGGAAACCTGTGTCCGTGTGGAAGAGGTGCGGTATCTGGCAAGCCAGCCTTGGCCGTTTCCGGCATCGTTGATGATCGGGTGCGCGGCCGACGCGGTGTCATCGGATATTGTGATCGACCCGGTTGAACTGGAAGCCGCGCTTTGGATCAGCCGCGAAGACATGGTGACTGTCATGGCAGGGGAACACCCCGTTATCAAAGCGTCACGGCCGGGGTCAATCGCGCATTTCTTGCTTGCAAACTGGCTTGCCGACAGGCTGGACTGACATCACCTGGCCCCGTGGCACGGTCACAGGTGCTGGACTTGAATTAGGAAGGCCGGGGCAAATGAAACTTACTTCCCGTCAAGATATCGAAGCCCCGGTTGCTTTTGTGTTTGATGCGCTTACCGAATTTCAGGCTTGGGAACGCGCGGCTTTGCGCCGGGGCGCCGAGGTTGCGCGGACCGACAGACTGACCTCAACGGCGGCAGGTCTGTCTTGGATGATCAAGTTTGCCTATCGCGGCAAAGAACGACGGCTGGCCTTGCGGTTGATCGAAATGGAACGCCCGTCCATGTTGGGGTTTTCCGGCACCGGCGCGTCACTTGACGGGCATGCGAACATTGACCTTATGGCCTTGGCAGGCCGGCGGACGCGGATAAGTGTGACGGTGGAAGTGCGCGCCAGAACCATCGGCGCGCGGTTGATTTTGCAATCACTGCGGCTGACAAAGACGCGGATCAATCGGCGGTTTGCAGAACGGGTGGGGCTGTATTGCACGGAAATAGAGATCCGCTATCGCCAATCACTGGGCAGATAAGGCGGGTATCCTGCACAAGGCAGATGCTGGCTTTGATTTGCTTGTTGGGATGACTTCTGTGTGGAAAACACCCGACACGTAACAGCCGCTAACGAAGCCGATCTGCCGGATAGACGCCCAGAATGTTGAACGCCGTTGTGAAATACGACAGCTCTTCCATGGCAAGCTGCACATTCGCATCGTCCGGATGGCCTTCGATATCGGCATAGAATTCAGTCGCGGTGAACGACCCCCCCACCATATAGCTTTCAAGTTTGGTCATGTTAACGCCGTTGGTGGCAAAACCGCCCATGGCTTTGTAAAGTGCTGCGGGGATATTGCGCACCCGAAAGGTGAACGTGGTCATCATCGCGCCCGCACCCGCACCCGCACCACGGCGGCTGTGATCGGCGCGGCGTGACATCACGAGGAACCGCGTTGTGTTGTTGGACTGATCCTCGATCTGGCGGGCCAGAACGTCCAATCCGTAAATTTCCCCAGCCAGTTCTGATGCAAGAGCAGCCTCGGCAGGATCACCCAATGCCGCCACATCGCGTGCGGCGGCGGCGTTATCGGTCCAGTTCAGGGTGGCCAGATTGTTGTCTTTCAGGAACGTCCCGCATTGGCCCAGCAAGATTGACATGCAGCGCACGCGTTTGACGTCGGCAAGCTTGGTGCCTTTTACAGCCAGCAGGTTGATATGCACCCGCACGAAAGCCTCGTCTATGATGTGCAGGCCGCTGGCCGGCAACAGACGGTGCACATCGGCCACGCGGCCATAGGTCGAATTTTCAAGACCCAGCATCGCCAGATCAACATCGCCGCTTCGACACCGATCAATCGCCTCTTCAAACGTGGCGCAGGGCACGGCGTCCATATCGGGGCGGGCTTGACGACACGCCTGATGCGAATAGGCGCCAAGTTCCCCCTGAAAGGCGATACGACCGGGCATCTGGCGGCTCTCCATCACAAAAAGGCCCATAAGGGCGAATGGTCGCGCTACTACACCTTGAAACCTATGGGGGGAAGCGGGTAGATAGCCTGCATAGCGACGACCAAGGGAAGTGCTTCATGTTCGACACAATGACGATGACCAAGGTATTGGGTGCGGTTTGCGGATCGCTTCTGGTGTTTTTGCTTGGCAACTGGGCGGCTGAAGCGCTGTATCACACCGGTCCTGAAGAGGGCGGTGAAGAGGTGGCGCAGGCCTACACCATTGATACCGGTGCAGCCGAGGGTGCGACCAAGGCGGCTGCGGACGCAGGGCCCCCGTTCGAAGAAGTCTTGGCGGCTGCGGACGTCGGCGCGGGTGAAAAGGTTTTTTCCAAATGCAAAGCTTGCCATAAAGTTGATGGCGGCGATGCAACTGGCCCGCATCTGAACGGCGTGGTTGATCGGCCAAAAGCATCGATCGCGGGATTTGCATATTCTGATGCGCTGTTGGCAATGGCGGGTAAGGCTTGGACGCCAGACAACTTGAACGGCTTCCTGACCAATCCAAAAGTCTATGCGCCGGGTACAAAGATGGGCTTTGCGGGTCTTGGCAAAGTAGAAGATCGTGCCAATGTGATTGCATATCTGGCATCGCTTAAGTGAGCATCTGTCCTGTGGCGATAGTCAAAAGCCGTCCCTTTGGGGCGGCTTTTTGGGTTTTTGATGCCGGGCGCATCACGCAAATGCAACTTGCCATCGACAAGCTACGATTTAGCATAAACTAATTGTCGTAAGACAAAACGGTGACAAAGCGGGAGTTCAGGATGCAACAGCAGGTCAAAGCCAAAGGTAAGGCAACCGCCACGGTGTCGCACAGGCCAGCCGGACTTTCAGGCTGGATGGGGGCGGGGCTGTTGATCGTTGTGGCCGCGGGTTGGTCGGTTGCAGCCAGGGCGGAAACCGCCATCGTAGCTCATGGAATTTCTACCTTTGGCGAGCTGAAATACGCGGCTGATTTCAAATATCTGGATTATGTGAACCCCGATGCGCCAAAGGGCGGCGAAATATCGGAATGGGCCCCCGGCACATTTGATTCGATGAACCCCTATTCGGTGAAAGGTGTATCGGCGGCATTGGCATCCGCACCCTATGAAACGATCCTGACAAGCACGTCAGATGAAATTGGCGCGGCCTATTGTTTGATGTGCGAGACGATGGAATACCCTGAAGACCGGTCTTCGGTGATCTTTAATTTGCGCCGCGATGTGAAATTCTCCGATGGCTCGGCGATGACTGCCGAAGATGTGGTGTTCAGCTACAACCTGTTCCACGACAAAGGCATTGCCGAATACAGATCCGTGTTTAACGAAAAATTCCAATCGGTTGAAATGCTGGACCCCTACCGTGTGAAGTTTACCTTCACCCCCGGCACCAATTTCCGCGATATGCCGGCCACAGCGGGCAGCCTGACGGTGATTTCAAAGGCCTATTACGAAGCGAACAAACAAGATCTGGAAGAATCGAGCCTTGTGCCGTTTCTGGGCACCGGGGCCTATATGCTGGACAGCATGAAACCGGGCGCGCAGATCATCTACAAATTGAACCCGGATTACTGGGCGAAAGACCTGCCATTCGGCATTGGCCGCAACAATTTTGCCAGCATTCGCATTGAATACTTCGGCGATGACACTGCCGCGATGGAAGCGTTCAAATCCGGGCTTTACACGTTCCGCAATGAAAACTCGTCGAAAAACTGGGCGACGGCCTATGATTTTGAAAATCTCAGCAACGGATCGGTGATCAAGGCCGAACTGCCAAATGGCAGCATCGCGTCGGGGCAGGCGTTTTTGTTCAACCTGCGGCGTGAGAAATTTCAAGACCCGCGCGTGCGTGAAGCGATTGGTTTGATGTTCAACTTTGAATGGTCGAACCAGACGCTGTTTTACGGGCTGTATGCGCGGATCAATTCGATCTGGGAAAATACCAATATGGCGGCGGTTGGCGTGGCCGGCCCGGCTGAGGCGGCGATTTTGCAACCGCTGATCGACCAGGGGCTTTTGGACGCATCCATCCTGACTGACGATCCGGTAATGGGATCGGTATCCAATCCCGACAAAGCCCTTGACCGTGGCAACTTGCGCAAAGCCTCGGCCCTGTTGGATGCGGCGGGGTGGCCCGCTGGGGATGACGGCATGCGCCGTAACGCAAAAGGTGAAACTCTGGTGGTGGAGTTTTTGGAAGACACACCAACCTTTGAACGCGTGATCAGCCCCTATGTGGAAAACCTGCGCGCGCTGGGTGTTGATGCGTCGCTGAACCTGATCGACCCGGCACAGATGAGCCAGCGCACGGACCCGCCCGCGTTTGATTTTGATATGATCGTCGGCAATGCAGTGAATGGCGGGTATGAACCCGGTGCCGAATTAAAGCAGGCCTACGCGACTGTTACCGCCAACAATTCCACTCGCAACCGCGCGGGAATTGCCAACCCGGCGGTGGACAAATTGACCGATCTGATAGAGGCGGCAAAGACCCGCGAACAGCTGGATGTGGTGACCCAATCCTTGGACCGCGTTCTGCGCACCATCAAGTTCTGGGTGCCGCAATGGTATAAGAACGTCCACACGGTGGCTTATTATGACCAGATCGAACACCCGCAAACATTGCCGCCGTATTCCTTGGGCGAGTTGGATTTTTGGTGGTTCAACGCGGGTAAGGCGGACAAGTTGAAGGCCGCAGGCGTGCTGAAATAAGCGATGATAGCCTATATTTTCCGTCGATTGCTGCTGGTGATCCCGACATTGTTCGGGATCATGGTGGTCAATTTCGGGCTGACTCACTTCGTGCCCGGCGGGCCGTTTGACCAGATCGAGGCGCGGCTGGAAGGTGAAGGCGATGTTATCGGGGCCGTGACCGGCACCAGCGCGGATGAGGCCGGCAAGGGTGATGCCAAAGGCGGCTATGTTGGCGCGCGCGGTCTGCCGCCCGAATTTCGCGCCAAGCTGGAGGTGGAATTTGGCTTTGCCCGGTTCATCTGTCCAGACGGGTATGTCGGCACGACAGCGCAGCAAGCCAAGGATTGCGAAAAGGAAATGATCCCGGCGGTGGAGCGGTTCTTCATCATGATAGGGAAATTTATCCGCTTTGATTTTGGGCAAAGCTATTTCCGGTCGACCGGGGTGCTGGAACTGGTGGCCGAAAAAATGCCGGTGTCGATCACGCTTGGTCTGTGGTCGACGCTGATTGCGTATCTGATTTCCATCCCGCTGGGCATTCGCAAAGCGGTGCGCGACGGGTCGGCGTTTGACAGTTGGACAAGTGGCATCATCATCGCGGCATATGCCATTCCGGGGTTGCTGGTGGCGGTGATGCTGCTGGTGTTGTTCGCGGGCGGATCATATTGGAAGATATTTCCACTGCGCGGGCTGACATCATCGAATTTCAGTGATTTGTCCTTGATTGGCAAAGCGTTGGATTATCTGTGGCATATCACCTTGCCTGTGCTGGCATCAACGATTGCGTCCTTTGCGACGCTAACCTTGCTGACCAAAAACAGCTTTCTGGATGAGATCAAAAAGCAATATGTGATGACAGCGCGTGCCAAAGGCCTGCCAGAAAACCGGGTGCTTTATGGCCATGTGTTCCGCAACGCGATGCTGATCGTGATTGCTGGGTTTCCGGCGCTGTTCATCGGCGTGTTCTTTGGTGGCAGCCTGATCATCGAGACGATTTTCAGCCTCGATGGGCTGGGCCAGCTTGGTTACAAAGCGGCGTTGGAACGGGATTATCCGGTGATTTTCGGCACGCTGTTTGCATTCGGGCTGATGGGGCTGGTGGTGGGGATCATATCCGATCTGATGTATGTCTGGATCGACCCGCGCATTGATTTTGACAGGCGGGGTTGAATGGCACTTTCCCCCCTGAACCAGCGGCGTTGGCGTAATTTCAAGGCGAACAAGCGCGCCTACTGGTCGTTGATCATATTTTCCATCCTGTTCGGCGTATCGCTTTTTGCCGAAGTGCTGGCCAATGACCGGCCTTTGCTGGTGACCTATCGCGGCGAATGGCGGGTGCCATTTTTGAAGTTTTATTCCGAGGCAGATTTTGGCGGCGATTTCAAAACCGAAGCGAATTACAAATCGACCGAGGTGCAGTGTCTGATCAAAACAGGCGGGCTGATTGATTGTTTTGACGCGCCCGATACGATGATTGCGGCGGTTGATGCTGGCACATTTGATGTCACGACCGACGGCTTTTCCAAAGGGTCGGTGCTTTGGCCGTTGATACCCTACAGCTATAACACCATCAACGATCTGGGCGGGGCTGCGGCACCGTCTGCACCGGACCGCGCGCATTGGCTTGGCACGGATGATACGTCGCGCGATGTCTTGGCGCGGGTGATCTACGGCTTTCGCCTGTCTGTGGCGATCGGGTTGTTTGTAACGCTTGTCACCTCGATCATCGGCATTGCGGCGGGGGCGGTGCAGGGCTATTTTGGCGGGCTGACCGATTTGATTTTCCAGCGGGCGCTGGAAATCTGGGGGTCTGTGCCGGAGTTGTATTTCATCATCATCGTGTTTTCGGTCTGGCAGCGCAGCCTGTGGATTTTGATCACCATCATGGTGCTGTTCGGCTGGACCCGGCTTGTGGGCATCGTGCGGGCCGAGTTTCTGCGCGCGCGGAATTTCGAATATGTGCGGGCGGCCAAGGCGTTGGGTGTGCCCGACCGCGTGATTATTTTCCGCCATGTTCTGCCCAATGCCATGGTTGCCACGCTGACCCTGCTGCCGTTTGCTATCTCTGGCACCATCGGGTCGCTGGCCGCGCTGGATTATCTGGGCTTTGGGTTGCCCGCATCGCTGCCATCCTTGGGGCAGTTGTCGCGCCAAGCGCAGCAAAACCTGCAAATGCCGTCGCTGGCCTTTACCGCGTTTTTCACCTTTGCCATCATGCTGTCGCTGTTGGTGTTCGTGTTCGAAGGGGTCCGCGATGCGTTTGATCCCAGAAAGACCTTTCGATGAAGGATGGGTCGATGATCGTGGTGCTGGAGGTCAAGGATCTTAACATCCGTTTTGCCCAGGATGGCCGGATCATCCATGCCGTGCGCAATGTCAGCTTCACGGTTGGCAAGGGTGAAACTGTAGCACTGGTGGGGGAAAGCGGGTCCGGCAAATCGGTGACGGCGCTGGCGACGGTGGCGCTGTTGCCAGATAGCGCCGGGGTGACCGGATCGGTGCGCTATAATGGCGCGGAAATGGTTGGCGCGTCGGAACCTGCTTTGCGAAAAGTGCGCGGCAATGACATCAGTTTCATTTTCCAGGAACCGATGACCTCGCTGAACCCTCTGCATACGATTGAACGGCAACTGGGCGAAAGCTTGCAGCTGCATCAAGGGCTGACCGGGGCTGCGGCGCGCGCGCGTATCCTCGATCTGTTGCTGAAAGTTGGCATACGTAACGCCGAAAGTCGCCTGCAAGCCTATCCGCATCAACTGTCTGGGGGGCAGCGTCAGCGCGTGATGATCGCGATGGCGCTGGCAAACGGGCCGGAATTGCTGATCGCGGATGAGCCTACGACCGCGCTGGATGTGACCATTCAGGCACAGATATTGGAACTGCTGGCGGACCTGAAGGCGCGCGAGGGCTTGAGTTTGCTGTTCATCACGCATGATCTTGGCGTGGTGCGGCGCATCGCCGACCGGGTCTGCGTGATGCAAGGCGGCGAGATCGTGGAACAAGGGCCAGCGGCCGAAGTATTTGCCAACCCGCAGCATCCCTACACCCAAAAGCTATTGGCGGCAGAGCCTACGGGCCAGCCCGACCCGGTGCCAGAGGCCGCAGAAACCGTGGTTTCCACCGATAGACTGCGCATCTGGTTTCCCATCACGGCGGGGCTGATGCGCAAAACCACTGGTCATGTGAAAGCGGTGAATGACGCCAGCATTTCAGTGCGACGCGGCGAGACGTTGGGCATTGTCGGCGAAAGCGGGTCGGGCAAAACCACGCTTGCGATGGCGATTTTGCGGCTTATGCCGTCAACTGGCAAAATCGTGGTGCTGGGGCAAGATATTCAGGGCTGGCGGTCGGCGCAAATGCGCAACATCCGGCGTGATATGCAGGTGGTGTTCCAAGACCCCTACGGCAGCCTTTCACCGCGCATGACGGTAGAGGAAATAATCGCCGAAGGCTTGGGCGTGCACGGGGTGGAGCCGGGCCGCGACCGGCACCAGATGGTGGCGGATATCATGGCCGAGGTGGGGCTTGATCCTGCAACCATGGCGCGCTACCCGCATGAATTTTCCGGCGGCCAGCGGCAGCGCGTGGCGATTGCGCGGGCGATGATCCTGCGGCCAAAGGTGCTTGTGCTGGACGAGCCGACAAGTGCCTTGGACATGACCGTGCAGGTCCAGATCGTTGATCTTTTGCGCGATTTGCAACGCAAATGGGGGCTGGCCTATATCTTTATCAGCCACGATCTGCGCGTGGTGCGGGCGATGTCGCATAAGGTGATCGTGATGAAAGACGGCGATATAGTCGAGGCGGCAGATGCCGCAAGCTTGTTTGCCAACCCCAAGACCGATTACACCCGCGCCTTGATGGCGGCGGCATTCGGGGGATAGGGTCATGAAAATTCTGTTCGTGCATCAGAATTTTCCGGGCCAGTTTCTGCACCTTGCCCCAGAATTGCAGCGCCGCGGGCATGACTGTCTGGCCTTGACGGACAGCCAGAATAAACGCGCATCGGCCATTCCCGTGGTGCGATACCGCCATGACGGCGTGGCGGTTGATCCCGCCGCCACCCGGCTGGGTCGTAACTATACCCAAATGTCGGATCGGGGTGTCACCACCGCGCGCGCCGCATGCCAGCTGCGCGATACGAAAGACTATACGCCTGATCTGATCATCGGCCATTCCGGCTGGGGCGAGACGCTGTTTTTAAAGGACGTTTGGCCATCGGCGCGGCTGATTGTGTATGCCGAGTTCTACTATCGCGGCAGGGGCGCCGATGTGGGCTTTGACGCCGAATTCAACCCGCCCAATTTTGATCAGGTGATGATCGCCCAAGGCCGCGCGGCCCACTTGGGGCAAGCGTTGCTGCATGCGGATGCGGGCCTGTCGCCGACGCTATGGCAGGCAGGTTCCTTCCCCGCGCCCCTTCGAAAGCTGATCGAGGTGATCCATGACGGGGTGGATACCACCAAGATGCAGCCCAATGCACAAGCCGCCTTTACCCTGCCCAACGGTGCCATTCTGCGCGCAGGCGACGAAGTGCTGACCTTCGTCAATCGCAATCTGGAACCCTACCGCGGCTACCATATCTTCATGCGCGCCCTGCCGCGCATATTGAAAGCGCGCCCGGATGCGCAGGTGGTGATCGTCGGCGGCGATGAGGTCAGTTACGGCGCGGCCCCCAAAGGTGCGAAAGGTTGGAAGGAAGCTATCTTTGATGAAGTCCGCAATAGGATCGACCCAGCCGATGTTCATCTTTTAGACCGTGTGCATTTTCTGGGCCGTGTGTCCTACGATCACTTCACCCAGCTTATGCAGATCAGCCGAGCGCATGCTTATTTGACCTATCCCTTTGTTTTGTCTTGGTCGATGCTGGAGGCGATGGCAGCAGGGGCGCTGATTGTCGGATCGCGCACAGCACCAGTGGAGGAAGTGATCCAGCACGCTGAAAACGGGCTGCTGGTGGATTTCTTTGATGTGCCCGCGTGGGAAGCGGCCTTGATTGATGCGCTGGAAAATCCGCAAGACTATGCCCATCTGCGCCTGGCTGCGCGGCAAACAATCCTTGACCGATATGATTTGCGCGCCATCGCCTTGCCGCGACTGTTGGCTTTTGTCGAAAACCATAAGCCTAATGCGCCATCAACACCGGCACTGCCATCTGTTCCAGCATCGACCGCGTCGCACCGCCCATAACGGCTTCGCGAAACCGCGAATGGCCGTAAGCGCCCATGATCAGCATCCCGGCATTCAGGGCGGCGACATGCAGACTAAGTTCATCCGCGATGCGCGGCAGGCTGCGGGCAAGCACGGACACCTGCGCCGACATACGCATAACCGACATGCGCCGTGTCCACGCCAAGTGCCAGGACCTCCAGATGGGCGGCCTGTTGGCGGCACAGCGCGGCGGCACCCTGAACCGCGAGATTCACCTTGTCGACGTTGGTTGCCACGGTAAGGACGGATTTATAAGCCATATCGGCGCTTCTCCAACGCCCGGCAAGCTATGACTATGCCGTGATTCTGCCGGCGGCTTTTCTGGCTGGCGCACATTGGCTACGCGGCCAGACCCCGATCATGGCCCAATGGTAAAGCACTGCACCGCGCGGGCCTGCAGACGCCGGCAGGCAAGATCAGCTTGTTCCTGGCTTAGCCCCATGAAGTTTGCATCAAACGCGCCGCCTTTCTGCACGACCTTGCGCAGGCCGTCATTCAGCGTGGCGGATTCCGTCAACTGAGTTTTCAAAAGCGCGCGTTCGGCGTCAAAGCTGGAATTAAACCGCCCGACATTGACCCCCCAGTAGCGTCCACCCGATGTGGACACGCGGGTAACAACCTCTTGCTCGGCTGGGGTGGTTTCGGGCGCCGTAGAAACTGCATCCTCGAAGATCGGCGCATTGCGTTTGGCTGGGCGAATGATCGCTGCGGCCAAGGCGATTTGGGCGGGCTCTGATGCCACCTCGGGGGCGAGGTCCGGCGTGACACTGGCGACCGCTGCGGTATCTTCGATGGCCAAGGGCGCAAGTTCTGCATTGGCCACGGCCAGCGCTTGCGCGGCCATAGGCTGCACCGGGCGGCCACGTGGGGCGTTTTGCGCGCTTTGCGGGATGACGATAGACGGCGCATCGACTTGGGCGGCCGCGTCTGCGGTCTGCAACGCGGCCAGGTCTGTCGGCGCTGTTTGCGGCACAGCCTGAACTGACGATCCTTCGCCAAGCGCCAGGGCCTGCGATTGCGCATCTAACGTATCGGGCGCTGCGGCAACTGGCGTTGCATCAGCGATGGCAGCGTCAAGAAGTGATGCTTCTGGCGTGGGTGGTGCTTCGGAAAGTGCAAGGGTTTGTGCCTCTAGCGTGTCTGCGGGCGGGGGGGTGTTCGCCTCTGCCAACGCGCCCGCAATACCGTCTTGCATGGCATCAGCCACCGCGTCATCAACGGCGGCATCGGCCACCAGCATGTCTTTTGCCACGGTGATCCCGGGCCGGGTCTTGGGTCGTGGCGACGTGGCAACCGCCATAATCAATCGAATGGTCTTGGCCGACCCGCCAGCTTCGCCGTCAAGTTCTGCTTCGTCTTCATCGGGCAGAGATGCCGATGCAATCAACGCGTCTTCGGCATCTGATGCTGGCATTTCGGGCTTTGCCACCCGGGCATTTGATGGCGCTTTTGCAAAACCCAGATCCAGCAGTTCTGCCATTTTCGAATTGCGCTGCGCGGTCGATTGGCCACCAAAAATGGTTGCAATGATGCGCACATTACCGCGTTCAGCAGATGCCGTAAGGTTGAACCCCGCAGGTACAGTGTAACCGGTCTTGATGCCGTCAGCGCCCTTGTAGGCATCCAGAAACTTGCGGTTGGTGCTGGCCACCTGAGCCATGCCCGCATCGGTAGAACGGCGCGAAAAAATATTGTAAAATTCGGGGAAATCGTAAAACAAATGCCGCCCAAGCGTCGTCATATCGCGCGCGGTCGACATGTGACCTGATGCTGTCAGCCCGTTTGCATTGCGAAACGTGGAATCGTTCATACCAAGCGATTTTGCGGTACGATTCATCTTCTTGGCAAATCCAGCGGTTGAGCCGCCAATTGCGTCGCCGATCGCGGCGGCGGCATCATTGGCAGATTTTACCGCTGCGGCGCGGATCAGATAGCGCAATGCTATCTTTTGCCCGGCGCGCAGGCCCAGACGAGAAGGCGGTTCTGCGGCGGCGTGTTTTGACACGGTGATCATCGTGTCAAGCGACAGCCTGCCACTGCGAATTTCGCCAAATGTGATATACAGCGTCATCATTTTGGTCAAAGACGCCGGGTGCAATCTGGTATCCGCATTTTTGGAATACAGCGTTTCGCCCGTGCGCGCGTCGATGACAATGGCAGCATAAGGTGCTGCGATGGCCGCACTGATGGCCAAAACAGCCACCACCGCCAACACACCAAAATACCGGACAAACTGCCCAAAAAGCGATGCCACGTCGCTTGCCCCTTATCACTGCCCCGGACGCCCCTATTATATCTTGGGGCTTGTCTCTGTGGCTTGAAACCTAGCACAGCTTGAGATTCTGGAAAAGCCCTTAAATTCAATGGGTTTTACTGGAAAGCTAAAGAAATGTATGCAGTTTGTTCTGGGCCGTACCGGCGATAATACACCACATGTTGTGTCAGGTGGTCAATCTAGCCACAAGATCGGGCAGGGTGCTGAGGTCACCCAAACTGTGAAACCGCGCGTGGTCTTCGGGCGCATCGGCGGCTTCCAGCGCCCATGTCAGACCATGCGGCACATAGACGCCGTGCCCACCCGCCGCCAGCATCGGCAGCACGTCGGATTTCATCGAATTGCCCACCATCATGCCGCGCGCCGCACCGTCGCCATGCCGCTTGAACACCTTTGCGTAGGTTTCGACTGTCTTTTCCGATACGATTTCAACGCCAGCAAACAGATCGCCCAATCCCGAATGCGCCAATTTGTTTTCCTGATGCAACAGATCGCCCTTCGTGACCAGAATCACGCGGTAATCATTTGCCAATGTTGAAACCGCCTCGGCAGCATGCGGCAACAGATTGACGGGATGTTCCAACATGTCACGCCCAGCCGCCAGCAGCTCACTGATAACGTTGGCAGAAACACGGCCATCAGTGACCTCAATCGCAGTTTCGATCATTGACAGCACAAAGCCTTTGACCCCGTATCCGTAGTGCCCGATGTTGCGACGTTCCGCCGCGAGCAACCGTTCATCCAGATGATCAGGGTCGGCAAAATTAGCGAGCAAGTCGATAAACCTGTTTTGAGTCAGGCGAAAAAACGTCTCGTTATGCCAAAGCGTATCATCGGCATCAAAGCCGATTGTGGTCAGGGGGCGGGTGTGGATCATGGGTAATACTCCTAAGCACAGTATCGCGCGGCGCAAGCGGCCCCGCAATCCCAGCGCGCCCCCTTTTCGATGCGAAAAAATCCGCTATAATAAAGGCATAAGAATACCGCCGAATCCACCCCGCCCTGTCGGAGCCATGCCTGTGCCAAATCGCCCAAACAAGATGTCTGATACGCCGAACGGGCCGGGTGATGACGCATCAATTCTGACCAAGACCCGCACCAGGACCGAACGCCCGCCGATGTATAAGGTGTTGCTGCTGAACGACGATTACACGCCGATGGAATTTGTCGTGCATGTGTTGGAGCGTTTCTTTGGTCTTACCCATGCCCAATCTTTTGAGATCATGCTGACCGTGCACAAAAAGGGCCTTGCGGTCGTGGGGGTTTTCTCGTTTGAAGTGGCGGAAACAAAGGTGGCGCAAGTGATGGATTTTGCCCGCCGTCATCAGCATCCGCTGCAATGCACGATGGAAAAAGATTAAAGCTGGCTTGCGGCTTTGGAAAAGGAAACAGGGCCATTCGTGGCCGCTCATGCGATCTGCAAGATTGGAAATGGCCCTTAATTCGGGCGCGATGGTGTTGCCAGACAGTGGCACGATAGCCGTGATCAGGCCCCGCATTGGTGACGATTTATCAATGCTGCCCAAGGATCGTTTAAGCGTCGTCACGGCATTTCGCCCCGATTACGATGCCTTTACCCAGCATGGCTATGCCACAGCGCACACGACCTGTGGCCCCTATGCGGCGGCTATCGTTTGTTTGCCGCGCGCCAAAGCTGATGCGCACGCTGTTTTGGCAGATGCGGCAAATGGTGTGCAACCGGGCGGCACCATCATCGTTGACGGTCAAAAAACCGACGGCGTTGACAGCGTATACAAAGACTTGCGCGCTATGGTGCCAGTATCGGAATCTTTAGCAAAAGCGCATGGCAAGATATTCAGTTTTATCGCAGGGCCGGACCTTAAATCTTGGGCAGCAAGCCCCCAAACCGTTGAGGGTGGCTTTATCACCCAACCCGGCATGTTTTCTGCCGATGGTCCAGACCGTGGATCGGCACTTTTGGCGGCGGCTTTGCCCGCCAAACTGCCTGCCCGCGTGGTCGATCTTGGGGCTGGCTGGGGCTATTTATCGCGTGCAATTCTAGCGCGCGAAAATGTGGCCTCGCTAGATCTTGTGGAAGCGGATCATGCAGCCCTCGACTGTGCCCGCCAAAATATCACTGATCCGCGTGCAGCCTTTCATTGGGCGGATGCGACCAGTTTTCGCCCATCGGCCCCCGTTGGTGCTGTGGTTTGCAACCCGCCGTTTCACACCACGCGCGATGCCGATCCTGCACTGGGAATAGCGTTTCTGGTGGCGGCCCACCGCATGCTTTCCGGGTCGGGCGCGCTTTATCTGGTTGCCAACCGGCATTTGCCCTATGACCGAGTGCTTGCCACGTTGTTTCGCGAAGTAGAGGTGATCGGCGGCGATGGGGCGTTCAAATTAACCCGCGCGGTCTTCCCGATCCGGCCCAGACCCTGACGCGATAAGGATATCAATATGTCACTGTCTATCACCGGAAAAACGGCGATTGTAACTGGGTCAGCCAATGGTATCGGCTTGGCCATTGCGCGGCATTTTGTGGCTATGGGTGCGAATGTCATGTTCGCCGATATGGACGAAGACCGGCTGGAGGCCGAAGTTGGGGTGGACGCGCGCGCCGAAGGCACCGTGCGGATGTTTGCCGGGGATTTGCGGCAAAAACTGACCATCAACAATCTGCTATCAGCAACGATGGATGCGTTTGACCGGGTGGATATCTTGGTGAATGCCAGTCGCCAAGTGATTCTTGCCGACCCGCTTGATCCCGATGCCGACGCGGTTGAGGCGTTGTTGCAACAAAACCTGCTCACCGGATTGCGGCTGTCACAAATGACCTCGCGCCGGATGGTGAAACACGCTGAACAGACCGGTCAGACGGGGGTGATTGGCGCGATCGTCAACCTGTCATCTATTGCCGCACTGCGCGTGCAGCCGGCTTTGATGGGTTATTCAATCAGCTGTGCCGCTGTCGATGCGATGACGCGGTCAATGGCAGTGGCCTTGGCGCCCAAGGGTATTCGCGTGAATGCGGTCGCCTTTGGATCGGTGATGAGCGCCAGTTTGCAAGGGACTTTGGCTGATACGCCCGACTATTTGCAGGCGATTACGGATGGCACGCCGCTAAATCGCGTGGCCCGGGCGGATGAGCTGGCAGAAACGGTACAGTTTCTGGCGTCAGATGCGGCGGCGTTCATCACGGGTCAAGTGATCACGGTTGACGGCGGCCGCAGCCTGCTGGACGTGGTGCAAGTGCCCGCACATTGATCATTCGGGATAAGCTTTCTTGCAAGCCGCAGCCGACCGCGTGGCTGCAACGGCAAGCTGCTTTCGCTTGTTGGCAAGGCCCGACAGTTTGGATTGTTCGGCGGCCAAATCAATCGCCACAGGCCGGGTGACGGATTCTTCCCGGTCCTCAAGGCACAGCCGGGGCGACACGGGGGCTGGCGGCGGGGCACCCTCGAGTGGCGGTGGCACCGGCAGCGGCGCGCAAGTCACCCACACAGTTTGTGAAATCGTGACATCCTCGAAAGCGTAGCCACGTTTCAAATTACCCTCCGCCTCGGCGATCAGGCGGTCAACGACGCGAAGATCGCGGGTTTCGCGGGCGATGCATTGTTCTTGCGGTGTGCCGCAGGCAACGAGCAAAAGGACAAATGGGGTGATCAGAAATGATGTGCGCATCCGGTGGCCTTGCGATGAATCAAAGTAAGTTTAGCGCGTTTTCTATTACCTTGCCAAATGACTTGTTGGCGGCCGCCAGCCTCTGATAGTCAAGTTGAAACGGCAAGGAGATGCCCGCGAATGACCGATGTTTTTGAAACCCGCAAGCCGCGCGCATCGGCGTGGTTTCGCAGCCTGCGGGATAGGATTGTTACAGCGTTTGAAGGGCTGGAAGACAGCCATGGTGAAGGTCAACCGGGTCGGTTTGAAGTCACCCCCACCACCCGCGCCGATGGTGGCGGCGGATTGATGAGCGTGATGCGCGGTGGCCGGGTGTTCGAGAAGGTCGGCGTCAACGTGTCTGAGGTGCACGGCCAGCTTGGCGATCGTGCGCAACAGGCGATGGCGGCGCGGGGCGTGCCGGGGATGGACAGCGATCCGCGATTTTGGGCGTCGGGGATATCTTTGGTGGCGCACATGGTTAACCCCCATGCACCCGCCGTTCACATGAACACGCGGATGTTCTGGACCCCCCATGCAGCCTGGTTTGGCGGTGGGTCGGACCTCAACCCCTGCATCGAATACGCTGAGGATACGGCGCATTTTCATGGGCAGATGAAAGTTGCCTGTGATGCCCATTCGCCGGAGTATTTCCCCAAGTTCAAAGCCTGGGCGGATGAATATTTCTATGTGCCGCACAGAAACCGCGCGCGCGGTGTTGGCGGCATCTTTTATGACGACCTTCACACCGGCGATTGGGAGGCGGATTTTGCCTTTACCCAAGCCGTCGGTGCCGCCTTCCTGCCGGCGTTTCAGCCCTTGATCGAACGGCGGTTGGCAATGCCATGGACCGAGGCGGACCGCGACACCCAGCTTATTCATCGCGGGCTTTATGCCGAATACAATCTTGTCTACGACCGGGGCACCAAGTTTGGGCTGGAAACCGGGCATGATGCGAATGCGGTTTTGATGAGCCTGCCACCGCTGGCGAAGTGGTATTAGCAGAGCATGCACGGCTTGGTCATTGTATGCTGCAGTTGTGCCCGTGTTTTGCGGATAGGATAGCAGATGGCCGACACCGCCACGTTGACGGCTTTTGTGCTGACGTCGCTGGTGATCGAACTTACGCCGGGGCCGAATATGGCCTATCTGGCGCTTATTGCCGCAACCGAGGGGCGAAAGGCTGGATATGCCGCTGTGGCAGGGGTGGCACTTGGGCTGACAGTAGTGGGCTTGGCAGCAGCCCTGGGATTGACGGCGCTGATTTCAGCATCGCCGCTGACCTATCAGGGGCTTCGCTGGGCGGGGGTTGGATATCTGTTGTGGTTGGCGTGGGATGGTTGGCGCGGAGCGTCTGACACAGAGGATCATGCCGAAGCAGGGTCGGCTGTAGCCACGTTCTTTCGCCGCGGTTTGGTCACTAATCTTTTGAACCCGAAAGCGGCAGTTTTTTATGTCGCAGTGCTTCCGGGGTTTTTATCCCCGATGGCGACCGGGGGAGACGTGTTCACCCTGACGGCGATTTACGTGGCCGTGGCGACCGGGGTTCATGCGGGCATCGTGACCGCCGCAGGTGCCGCGCGGACCTGGCTGGCAGATGCCGGACGCGAGAAAACGATGCGGCGTATGCTGTCACTGGCTTTGGTTGCCGTGGCGGCATGGGTGGTTTGGAAAACCTGAACGACTGGCACTTGCCCCATGCCAATTGATTTTAAGTTCATGATTTATGGAATGGATATTCGGCCGTTTTGCAGGTTATGGACGCACAAGGGTGCAAGGATAGAGGGGCCAGTGTGCGCGGGACGAGTTGCCGCACCGGCAGGCCGCCCTATACTTTCGGTCAAGAGGTGGCGTTTCCAACGGATCGTCGCTGAACTCTTTCAGAAAGACTCAACATGAATCACTCCACAGTCGCTGATGCGGCAATCGGCGTTCCCGGACGCTGGATCGCGTTTGGCGTGTTGCTGGGGGCGGGGTTTATGAACCTGCTGGATCTGACCATCGTGAATGTGGCGCTGCCGAGTTTGCAGACGGCATTCAACGCCACCACAAGCCAGATCGAATGGGTGGTTGCGGCCTATATCCTGGTGTTTGCGCTGGGGCTTTTGCCAGCGGGGCGGTTGGGTGATATTTACGGGCGGCGCGCATTGTTCATATCGGGCGTGGTGGTGTTCACGTTCGGGTCGGCGCTGTGCGGGTTTGCCACCTCGATTGAAACGCTGGTCGCAGCGCGGGTTGTGCAAGCGGTTGGGTCCGCGTTGATGACGCCGCAAACGCTGGCCTTTGTGCCAGCCCTTTTTGCGCCGCGTGAACAGGGCGTGGCCTTTGCATTGGGCGGGTTGTCGGCAGGGCTGGCATCTGTGGTGGGTCCGCTGCTGGGCGGATTGCTGATTGGGGCGGATCTCTTTGGCCTTGGTTGGCGACCGATTTTTCTGGTGAACCTGCCGTTTGGCGTGTTGGCAATTGTGATGGCGCTGAAATACGTGCCGAAGTTGAAGCCACAACCGAATATGGGCAATGATTTTGTCGGGATAGCGTTGGCAGGCATTGCCCTGCTGATGGTGGTGTTTCCACTTATTGAGGGGCGGGCTTTGGGCTGGCCGCTCTGGTGCTTTGGACTGATGGCGGCGGCGTTGCCGATGGCCGCGCTGTTTGTCGGCTGGCAACACCGGCAGGCGGCCAAGGGGGCGGCGCAGTTGTTGCCGGTGACGTTGCTGGCCAACCGGCAATTCCTGATTGGCACCGGGCTTGCGGCGTTGCTGTTTTCCGGGATCCCCAGCTTTTTTCTGGTGCTGGCGATTTATCTGCAAAGCGGATTTGGTTTGCTGCCGTTGCAATCGGGCCTGACAACAGTGCCATTTTCGGTAGGCGTGTTGGTGGCATCAGTGATTGCCAGCAAGCTGGGCCTGCGCTGGCAGCGCGAGCGGATTACAGTGGGCGCGCTGTGTTTGATGACGGGTATGATCGTGGCGCGTCTGGTGGTGGGGCAAACCACGGATGCGGTGGTCTGGGCATGGTTTGCGCCGCCGTTGTTTTTGGCGGGTGTCGGGCTTGGATCGACGATATCGCCGCTGTTTCAAATGGTGCTATCCAGCGTGGCGGGCCGGGATGCCGGATCTGCATCCGGTGCTTTGCAATCATTTCAGCAGGTTGGCGGCGCGTTGGGCGTGGCGATCATGGGGCAGATTTTCTTTGCCACGCTGATGAAGGGTGGCGCGGCACCACATGCGCTGTATTCCGACGCGCTGCGATCTGCGCTGATCTACAACATCGCGGCTTTTGCGGTGATTGCGCTGGCGGTGTGGTTGTTGCCGAAACCTGTGATGCGCAGTGGGCCGGTGCCGGTGCCAGCGGACTAGCGCTATCCCGCCCGAACGACGTCTATCATCCGTTGCACATTGTCGGGGTTGGCGTCGGGCGTGATGCCGTGGCCAAGATTGAAAATATGGGGGCCGTGTCTGAACGCCTGCACGACGCGGCGGGTGGCGGCGTCAAGGTCTGCGCCGCCGGTGACCATGTGGGTGGGGGCCATGTTGCCTTGCACGCAGCCGGTGGATTGCACATGTTCCGCCGCCCATTCGGGGCTGACAGAATTGTCGATGGCCACGCAGTCGGCCCCGGTGGCGGCAGCAAAGCCGATATAGCCATCGCCTGCCTCGCGCGGGAAGGCGATGATCGGCAGGCCGGGATGCCGGGATTTCAGTGCGGCGATGATACGGGCGGCGGGTCTGGTGGCGAAATCGGTGAAATCCTGGCCCTTCAGCGAACCTGCCCACGAGTCGAACAGTTTGATCACTTCGGCCCCGGCGGTGACTTGGGCGGAGAGGTATTCGATGGTGCCTTCGGTGATGCGGTCGATCAGAGCCTGAAACGCGGGCCTGTCGGTATTTTTCAATGCATGGGCGGCGGCTTGATCGGGCGATCCTTTGCCGGCGATCATGTAGGTGGCGACGGTCCAGGGTGCGCCTGCAAAGCCGATTAGGGTGGTGTCGGTTGGCAGTTCGCGCTTCAGGATGCGCAGCGTTTCATAGATGGGGTGCAGCGTATCGTGGATGGCATCCACGGGTTTCAGGGCACTGACGCCCGCCATATCGGTGATGGTCGACAGGCGCGGGCCTTCGCCGGTGGTGAACCACAGATCAGCCCCAAGCGCTTGCGGCAGCAGCAGGATATCGGCAAACAGGATAGCGGCATCAAACCCGTAGCGGCGGATCGGTTGCAGGGTAACTTCGGCGGCCAATTCGGAATTGTAGCACAGCTTCAGGAAATCGCCCGCCTGCGCACGGGTGGCGCGGTATTCGGGCAGATAGCGGCCCGCTTGGCGCATCATCCAGATTGGGGGCGTGGGAAGCACTTCGCCTGAAAGCGCGCGCAGGATCGTTTTGGTCATGGATAGCTCCCCCCTTTTGTGCGCCATGGGTCGGATGAAGGTGCAGCTTTGTCAAGGTGGGAGTTGTCAGTTTCAGATGACATGGGCTATGTCTGTGGCCATGATAAAGAACCTGCCAAACCCCGCCCAGCCGCTACGCATCGGAACCCGTGGATCGCCCTTGGCGCTGTGGCAGGCGCATGAGGTGCGGCGCTGTTTGATGGCGGCTTTTGGCCTGCCGGAAGAAGCCTTTGCCGTGGTGGTGATCAAGGTGATGGGCGACCAGATCCAAGACCGCGCGTTGAAGGATATCGGCGGCAAGGGATTGTTCACGCGGGAAATCGAGGAGGCGCTGCTGGACGGCGGCATTGATATTGCCGTGCATTCGATGAAGGACATGCCGACGTTGCAGCCGGGTGGCTTGATCCTTGATTGCTACCTGCCGCGCGAAGATGTGCGCGATGCATTCGTGTCGCCGTCCGTGGCGCGGTTGGCGGATCTTCCACAAGGTGCTGTGGTTGGGTCATCATCCTTGCGCCGCCGTGCGCAGTTGGCGCTGCGCAGGCCGGATCTGAAGCTGGTGGAATTTCGCGGCAATGTGCAGACGCGGATGCGCAAGCTGCAAGACGGCGTGGCGGTAGCGACGTTTCTGGCGATGGCGGGTTTGAACCGGCTGGGCATGGCGCATATGGCGCGCGGGCCGATTGAGGTGGACGAAATGCTGCCTGCGGTAGCGCAGGGTGCCATCGGGATTGAGCGGCGGGTAGGCGATGCACGCGTTGAGGCGCTGCTTGCGGGCATTCATCACGGGCCAACCGGGCAGCGGCTTGCATCCGAGCGTGCATTTTTGTTGAAACTGGACGGGTCATGCGAGACGCCGATTGCGGGGCTGGCGGTGATCGAGGGCGACCAGATCTGGCTGCGTGGCGAGATTTTGAGGCCCGATGGCACCAAGGTCATCACCGGCGCATTGCGCGGGGCGGTGTCGGATGGGGCAGCGTTGGGCACCACCTTGGCCGCGGATTTGCTGGGGCGTGCGGGGCCAGGATTCTTCAGTTAACGCCGGTCGGCAAGATAAAGCCCAACCGCGCCGCTGATGGCGATTGTAGCACCTATCACAGCCACGGTCAGGTAGCCGCCAATCGCTGTGCCGATGGCAAAGGATGTGGCCGCCAGCACATCTGCCACCAGCTTTTGCAAGGCCAGCATCGCGCCTGCGGTGCCGGGGCGGCCGTGCAACATATCTTGGTAATACGCGATCGGCAGGCTGATCATCGCGGTGCCGCCGATGCCTGCAACCAGTGTCATCGCCCAGATATAGGGCGTGTCGGCCAGCAGGGGCATGGCGATCAGGTGCAGAATATAGATGACCGTGCCAGCGGCGATCAGATTGGACCGGGATATGCGACCCGTCAGGCGGGGCAGCAGCAAAAGGCACGGCACCTCCCACCCGGCGATCAAGCCGACATAAAGCGCCACATCGCTGGTATCGCGGGTGACGGAGCTGTCAAACACCAGCGACACCAGCACCATATACAACACACCCGCCGAGTTGATTGCCCCCAAAAGCAACAGGCGCGACAGCACGAAAGGCCTGGCGATTTCGGCCATGGCTTGTTTGAAGTTCAGGCCGGACGGGTTGTCTTGCCATTGCGTGGCACCGTCACGCGGCCATGACGTGGCAATCAGCAGCAACATGCCCGCGCTGGCCAACCCCGCCGAGACATAGACCTGCATCACATCTGCGCTTGCGCCAAAGGCGTAGGTCCAAAAGATCAGCATACCCAAAAAGCTTGCTGACATCATGGCGCGCATGGTCAGCACGATCTTGTCGCGCGCGGCAGGGTCGGCGGGACCGGCCAGTCGGGCGAGTGCGAAAAGCTGGCCAAAGATGCTGGACGCGACAGGGATCAGCAACCCGTGGCAAAGGATCAATGAAATCGGGCCGGGGGCCACCAGCATCAAGGCAATGCCAGCGGTGCTGGACGCACAGGTGATCAGCGCGATGCGGCGGCGATTGCCGCGTTGATCGCCCATGATGCCGAACAGCACCGATGCGGTAACAGCGGTAATGGATGCCAGAACCAGAACCAGCGCGAAGGCGGGTTTGCTGACGCCGATCCTGTCTATCGCGATCAGCGATTGGTAGGGGTAAATCGACGCGTTCACTGCGCCAAACAGCAAAAGCGCCGCACCGATCAGGCGCAACGCAGGGTGGGACAGCAGGGGGAATTTCGAGGGCAAGATAGGTGTTTCTGACATAATGATGACAGCGCTGTCAGGGCGCAGTGCTATGGGCCTGTGGCGAGATTGTCCAGTCGTGATGCAGCCAAAATCGGTTGGCGTCAGGGCAATATCTTGCCCGGATTCATCCGGTTGTCGGGGTCCAGCGCCGCCTTCAGGCTGCGCATCACGTCCAGTGCCACCGGGTCTTTGCGCCGCGCCATTGACGCGCGCTTTGACAGACCAACGCCGTGTTCGGCGGAAAAGCTGCCATGCAAGGCCTGCACCTCGTCTTCAATCGCAGAAACCACGGCATCGGCAAGAGCCGCATCGTCGCGGGTGGGAAAGACGGTGAAATGCAGATTGCCATCGCCCAGATGGCCGACCGTGAACGTGTCTGCGTCCGCATCAAGGCCCGGATCCAGACTTGGCAGGCGGGCGTGGATGCGGCTCAAGAAAGTGGCAACGTCGCCCAGCGGCAGCGACACATCGGTATCTATCGCGGGTTTGCGGGCATAGGTGATTTCAGCCGCAGTTTCGCGGATATGCCACATGGCGCGGCGCTGACTTTCGTTTTGTGCGATCTGGGCATCAAGGATCGTGCCTTCGGTCAGCATTTCGGCAAGGGTGGTTTCAAGTTGGTTTACCACCGGCAGGCTGCCATCGGCATCTGGCGCGGCATCGCGCGGGGCGGTAGCGCCGACATCCAGCAGGATTGTCACATCGGGCATCGGGGTGAACGGCTGGCGAATGTCAGGCCGCGCTTCTGCCAAGCGTTTCATGTAACTTTTTGGCATGAATTCAAACGCTTCAACCGCACCGCCAGTTGCCTCTTGCAGGCGGTTCAGCAGGGTCAGGGCATCTGGCAGGGACCGCACCGACAGCATGGCCGTGGCATAGGCGCGGGGTTTCGGTACCAGTTTCATCACGGCGGCGGTGATGACGCCAAGGGTGCCTTCGGCCCCGATGAACAGGTTTTTCAGATCATAGCCGGAATTGTCTTTGTGCAGGGCGGTCATCAGGTTGAGGATGCGGCCATCGGCAAGCACCACCTCCAGCCCCAGACACAACGCGCGGGTAGAGCCGTAGCGCAGCACGTTGGACCCGCCCGCGTTGGTGGACAGTACGCCGCCGATCATGGCCGATCCCCGCGCGCCAAACCAAAGCGGAAAGTACAGGTTCTGCGCATCGGCCGCGTCGTGCAGCGAGGACAGGATAACGCCCGCCTCTACCGTGGCGGTGCGGGCGGTGGGGTTGATGTCGCGGATGCGGTTCAGGCGTTCGACCGACAGCATCAGCCCGCCATTGGTCATCGCCCCGCCGACGATGCCAGTCAGGCCGGAGACGGGAATGACGGGGGTGTTGTGACGGGCGGCGATGCGCAGGGTTTCGGCGACTTCTGCCGTGTTGGCCGGGCGGGCGACGGCGATGGGGGCGGCGGTGAACTTGCCGGTCCAGTCTTTGGCATATTTTGCGGTGTCGCCGCCGTGCAGCACATATGCCGCGCCAAGGGCGGCAGAAAGATCTGCGATCAGGGTCACTGTTTCACCTTTGCCAAAAGGTCCAGCACTTGCGGGCCAAGGGCGTTGACGGCCACGATCACGCCTTTGGCGTTGGGGTGCAAACCGTCTGCCTGCATCAGATCGGTGGACAGCAGACGGGTGGATTGGTCGATCAGCGGCAGGAAATAGTTGTCGGTGACGGGCAGTTTGAACTTGGCGGCGAGGTCTGAATACATTGTGTCAAACTGGGCTTTGAAATCCGGGCCATAGTTGCCGGGTGCGCGCAGGGCCACCAGCAGAACGGGGATGTTCAACGCTTTCGCCTTTGTCAGCATCGCCTCAAGATTTGCGCGGCTGGCGGCGGGGTCAATGCCGCGCAAAAGATCATTGCCGCCGAGGTTCAGGATCATCGCGTCAACATCGGGGCTCAGCGTCCAATCGAACCTCGCAAGGCCGCCTGCAGTGGTATCGCCAGATACGCCCGCATTGAGAACGATAACATCGGCCCCCTTCGCGGTAAGCCAGCTTTGCATCTGCGGCACGAAACCATCGGCGGGCGGCAGGCCGTAGCCTTGGGTCAAACTATCACCAAAGGCCACTAAAGTAAGCGTTTGCGCAAAACCTGGTGAAGCAGCGAAGGTTAGCACGATTGCGGCGTTGCGGACAGCCCTGCGCGCGCCATATCCAAGGGTGAGGCAAGACCAAAGGGCATTTGCAATGGCTGAGAACATACTGGCGCTGAAAGATGTGGCGCTGACGCTGGCGGGAAATGCCGGGATGGTAGAAATTTTGCGCGGCATCACATTGAATGTGGCGCGCGGTGAAACGGTGGGGCTGGTCGGGCCGTCGGGATCTGGCAAATCGTCGCTCCTGATGGTGATGGGCGGGCTGGAACGGGCCAGCAAAGGTGAGGTTACGGCACTTGGGGCCGATCTTACAGCGATGAATGAAGACGCGCTTGCACGTTTTCGTAGGGGCAATATGGGGGTGGTGTTTCAATCTTTCCACCTGATCCCGACGATGACGGCGCTGGAAAATGTGGCACTGCCGATGGAATTGGCGGGGGCACAAGATGCGTTTACGCGGGCCGAGGCGGAATTGCGGGCGGTGGGACTGGCTGCGCGGATGGAGCATTTTCCGCGCCAGATGTCGGGCGGCGAGCAACAGCGCGTGGCCTTGGCGCGGGCGGCGGCACCACGGCCGGCGATTTTGCTGGCGGATGAACCTACCGGCAATCTGGACGGGGTGAACGGCGAGGCGATCATGGATTTGCTGTTCGGCTTGCGCGACAGGCATGGGGCAACGCTGGTTCTGGTGACCCATGCGGCGGAATTGGCGGCGCGCTGTGACCGGGTGGTGCGGTTGGCAGACGGGCGGATTGTGGGCGAGGGGCTGGTATGAGTTTGAGGCTGGCGGCCCGCATTGCGCGGCGCGAATTGCGCGGCGGATTGGCCGGGTTTCGGGTGTTTCTGGCGTGCCTCGCCCTTGGCGTAGCGGCGATTGCTGGCGTCGGCATGGTGCGCAGCGCCATTGAAGCGGGTTTGCGCGACCAAGGCGCGGTGCTGTTGGGCGGTGATGCGGAGATGCGCTTTACCGCGCGGTTCGCCAGTGAAGCCGAGCGCGCATTGATGGCGGGGGCAGCGGGCCGCGTATCAGAAATTGTTGATTTCAGGTCTATGGCGCTGGTGGGCGAAGACATCCGCGCTTTGACGCAAGTAAAGGGCGTGGATAGCGTCTATCCGCTAACTGGGGCGGTGGTGCTGGAGCCTGCGGTGCCCTTGGCCGAGGCGCTGACCTCGGTGGACGGAGTGCCGGGGGCGGTGATGGACCGGGTGTTGGTGGACCGGCTGGGTTTGAAGGTGGGGGACCGCTTTACCTTGGGTGTGCAGGCGTTTCGTCTGGGGGCCGCCTTGATGCGCGAGCCGGATTCGGCGGCGGGCGGCTTTGCTTTGGGGCCGCGTACGATTGTGTTGACGCGCGATTTAGCGGCGTCAGGATTGTTAGAAGCAGGAACGCAGTTTGAGACGGCGTATCGGTTGGACTTGCCTGCGGGCGCGGATTTGGGCGCGTTGCAAGTGCAGGCGGAAACAGCGTTTCGTGACAAGGGAATGCGGTGGGCCGATAGTCGCAAAGCGGCACCGGGGGTGGAACGGTTTGTCGACAGGATCGGGTCTTTTCTGATTTTGGTCGGGCTGTCCGGCCTTGCGGTGGGCGGTGTGGGGGTATCGGCGGCGGTGCGGGCTTACCTTGAGGGCAAGGTTGCGATTATCGCGACGCTGAAGACCATCGGGGCCGAGGGGCGCACGATTTTTCAGGTCTATTTGATACAGATTGCGGTGTTGTCGGGGCTTGGAGTGGCGCTTGGTCTGATTTTGGGGGCTGGGGTGCCGTTGCTAGCGGCCCCTTGGATCAAGGCATCACTGCCGTTTCCGGTGGCATTTGGGCTGTATCCGACGCCACTGTTAGAGGCGGCTTTTTATGGCGTACTGACGGCGTTTTTGTTTACGCTATGGCCGCTGGCGCGCAGTGCCGAGGTGCGGGCGGCGGCATTGTACCGGGGGGCAGGCAATGCGGGTTGGCCGGGGCTGCGCCATTGGGTGACGTTGGCGGTACTGATTGTGGCGCTGGTTGGCGGGGCGATGCTGTTTTCGGGATCGTGGATGTTGGCGGCAAGCACGGCGGGGGGTGTTTTGGCGGCGTTGGTGGTGTTGGCACTGGCGGCTCTGGGCATGCGCCGTTTGGCACGCTGGGCGGCGCGGCGGGCTTTCGTGCGCGGGCGCACCGGGCTGCGATTGGCTTTGGGGGCGATTGGCGGACCGCGCGAAGAAGCAATGTCAGTTATCCTGTCACTGGGGTTGGGGCTTTCGGTTTTGGCGGCAGTTGGTCAGATTGACAGCAACCTGCGCTCGGCCATCGACCGCGATTTGCCGGCCCGTGCGCCAAGCTATTTCTTTGTGGATATTCAGCAAGATCAGATCGATGGCTTCTTGGCGCGGCTGAAAGACGACCCAGCGGTCAGCAAGGTGGAAAGTGCGCCGATGCTGCGTGGGATCATCACCTTGATCAACGGAAAGAACGCCATTGAAGCTTCTGGCAACCATTGGGTGGTGCAGGGCGACCGGGGTATCACCTATTCCGACGCGCTGCCCGATAACGCGAAGGTCGTTGCGGGCACGTGGTGGCCTGTGGGCTATACCGGACCTGCACAGGTGTCTTTTGCAGCGAAAGAGGCGGAAGAGATGGGGTTGAAGCTGGGTGACCAAATCACCGTCAACATCCTGGGCCGCGACATTGAGGCAACCGTGACCTCGTTTCGTGAAGTGAACTTTTCCACCGCGGGCATCGGTTTTGTCATGTCGATGAACGCAGGCGCGCTGGCGGCAGCGCCGCATAGTTTTATCTCGACCGTCTATGCGACCGAGGCTGCCGAGGCGCCGATCTTGCGTGATCTGGCGAAGGCATACCCGAATATCACGGCAATACGGGTGCGCGATGCGATTGACCGGGTGACAGAGACGCTGTCGGCGATTGCCACGGCAACGGCTTGGGCAGCCGGGGCGAGCCTGCTTACGGGGTTTGTGGTGTTGATAGGTGCGGCGGCAGCGGGTGTGCGTTCGCGCATGCAAGAGGCGGCGGTGCTGAAGGTGCTGGGGGCCACGCGGGCACGGATATTGGCAAGTTTTGCACTGCGGTCGGCGTTGCTGGGGGCGGCGGCGGGTGTGGTGGCCATAGGGGCGGGTGGACTGGCCGGTTGGGCGGTGATGCGGTTTGTGATGGAGGCGGATTACGCGTTTGAGCCGGTTTCCGCCATGGCGATTGTGGTGGGCGGCGTGATGGCCACGCTGCTGGCGGGGCTGGCGTTTTCACTGCGGCCTTTGATGGTGCGGCCAGCGCAGGTGCTGCGGGCAGAAGAATAGCATTATCGTTTTAAAACAATGCGTCGCTGCGCAGAAACTGGATTTACGCTGCGCAGCAATTTTATCCGATGCTGCGCAGCAATTTGGGATTTTTGCATCGGATGCTCATCCATCCCTGGCGGTCAGTCTTCGCTTTGGGTCTGCGGAAGACTGACTGCAAAGGAAGGATGACGGGCGGTTAATTGGGTGCGATCACATAGCTGTTGGTCGCGGGTCCGGTATTGGTGACGGTGATCTGGAACATGCCGTTCCGGGCGGGAACGAAACTGCAACAAGTGGTATCGGATGGCCCGACATCCTGGCAGATCAAGCTGCCGTTTTCATCAGAGATATTAAGGTTCAGATTGCTGTTGGCGCTGCCAGGCATTGCGACCTGGGCTAACGATGCGCCAAAAAAGGGCAGCGGCCATGTCTTTGTTTCGTCGCTGCCGACGCTGCTGTTTGTGCCGACGACGTTGGTGACCGGGACGAACGGCACTTCGCGGCGGAAGGCATCTGTCAGGTCCAGTATCGCTTCGTTTGCGACGGCAAAGGTTGGTGCTGCGTCAAGCATCTGCGCGGACATGGGGCGGCTTGGCGCCGTGTCGGGTGCGGGCGTGCCAGATGGTTCATGGGCGCGGGCCGTGCTGTCAGCGTGACCGATCCGGCCCGGTGGGCGGCGTTCAGCGCGGTGAGCGGATATTTGTTGGCAGTGCCGATGGCGTACAGCTGGTATGCCAGAACGAGGCGGGCCACCCCACCCTTGGCTGCCGCTGCCGGTCGCTGGCAGATTTGGTGCGGGCAAGTCTTGCGCTGTGGCGGGGGCATTCATCTGTGCGGCAGCCGCGTATCGCTTTGGTTTGGGGGTTTCGCGGGCCCGCGAATTGGGGTTTGCTGTCGCGCAAGCGGGAGAGATGCAATGATGGTGCGTGAGGTGCTGGAGCGATTGATTGGGTTTGACACGGTCAGTGCCAAATCGAACCTTGAATTGATAAGCTATGTGCGCGGTGTGTTGGCGGATGCGGGGATAGAGTCTGTGCTGATCCCGGATGCAACGGGGCAGAAGGCAAATTTATATGCGGTGGCGGGGCCCATCGGCGTGCCGGGGGTGATTTTGTCGGGCCATGTTGATGTGGTGCCGGTGGAGGGGCAGGTTTGGACCAGACCGCCGTTCCGATTGACCGAAGAATACGGGCGGATGTACGGGCGCGGCACCACCGATATGAAGGGTTTTGTCGCTTGCGCGGTGGCGGCGGTGCTGCGCGCGCGCGCGGTGGATCTGGCGGTGCCGGTGATATTGGCGCTAAGCCATGATGAGGAAATCGGCTGCCAGGGCGTGGGGTCGATGCTGGACGTGATGCAGGGTTGGCCCGTGCCCGCGCGGATGTGTTTGGTGGGGGAGCCTACCTCGATGCAGGTGGCCACCGGGCACAAGGGCAAGATCGCGTTGCGCGCCACTTGCACCGGGCGCGAATTGCATTCGGCGATGGCCCCGTTTGGGTTGAACGCGCTGCATCTGGGGGCGGAGTTTCTAGGCGCCGTGCGGGATCTGCAGGCGGGTGTGGTGGCGGTCGGGCTGCGGGATGACGATTATGATGTGCCCTATACCACGCTGCATGTGGGCAAGATGCAAGGCGGCGTGCAGGTGAATATTGTGCCCAAAACCTGTGTCCTGGATTTTGAAATCCGGTCTTTGGCGGGCGAGGACACGGACGGTATGATCGCGCAGCTGACGGCGGCGGCGGAAGCGATTGTAGCCCCGTATCGCGCGGCGTTTCCAGAGGCCGCGATCGTGATTGAGCGATTGTGGGATTATCCGGGGCTCGACACGCCCCCTGACTCGGATGTGGTGGCCTTTGCCAAGGGCCTGGTCGGCGGCAATGGCACGATCAAGGTGCCCTATGGCACCGAGGGCGGATTGTTTGCGGGCAGGCTTGGGGTGCCGACGGTGATTTGCGGGCCGGGGACGATGGCCCAAGGGCACACCCCCGATGAGTTTATCGAGGCGGAACAGCTGGCGCGGTGCGAGGCGATGTTGGACGCGCTGCTGGACCGGTTGGTGGCGGGGTTCTGATTGCGGCTGGCGGACTTGCGGCTTAGACAGCAGGAATGGCGATATCCCTGACATCCCTGCGCGATCTGGCGGCCCTTGGCTTTGACGATATTATTGACGTGCGCGCGCCCGCCGAATGGGCGGAGGATCATTTGCCGGGGGCAATAAATCTGCCCGTGCTCGATGATGCGGAACGCGCCGAAGTGGGCACGATTTACAAGCAGGTCAGTCCGTTTACCGCCCGGAAACTGGGGGCCGCTTTGGTGGCGGCCAATGCGGCGCGGCATTTGCAGGGACCGCTTGCGGATAAGTCGGGCGGCTGGCGACCGTTGGTTTATTGTTGGCGCGGCGGGCAAAGGTCGGGGTCTTTCGCCTCGATTCTGGCGCAGATCGGCTGGCGGGTGGAGACGATTGCCGGCGGCTACAAGGCGTGGCGCGGTTTGGTGGTGGCGGCACTTTATGACCAGCCATTCCCTTGCCGGGTGGTGGTGCTGGATGGCAATACCGGGTCGGCGAAGACGGATATTTTGAACATGCTGCCGGGGCTTGGCGTGCAGGTGCTGGATCTGGAGGGGCTTGCGCGGCATCGCGGGTCTTTGTTCGGGGCTATGCCCAACATTTTGAATGGGGGTGGGCAGCCGTCACAGAAGGCGTTTGAGACTGCTTTGGCGATGGCGATGCTGGCACTGGACCCAAGCCGCGTGGTGGTGGTGGAGGCGGAAAGCTCCAAGATCGGGAACTGCCGGGTGCCAGCGGGGCTGTGGAAGGCGATGCTGGCGGCACCGCGGGTGGCGATTGTGGCACCGCTGCCCGCGCGGGCTTCGTATCTGGCACGGTCTTACGGCGATTTATCTGGGGATTTGGCGCGGCTGGCGGGCTTGATAGATCTGCTGCGACCCGCGCATGCGTCGGAGGTGATTGAGGGCTGGCAAGCGATGGCTGCGGCAGGGCTGTTCGAGGCCTTGGCGGCGGGGCTGATGGCAGCGCATTACGACCCGCGTTATGACAAGCACCGCGCACGGATGGGGCGGGCGGGGGTTGAGATCGAGGTGGGGCGTTTGGCAGCGGATGATTTGCCGGGGATTGCAGCGCTTGTGGCGCGGGCGGTTCTGGCCTGATGCTTTGCGCGGGTTGGGCTGCATGGCCTGCGGCGCGGATATTTAGGCCAAGATGAAATTTGCAGATTCATGTGATGCGGATCAGGGGCGCGCCCATGGTGAGGGCGCCGATGATGGCGGCGTCCCCCAGGGCGGCGATAAGGGCATCAGCCTGGTCGGCGGGAACGGCGGCGAGCAGGCCGCCTGCGGTTTGTGGATCAAACAGCAAATCGGCGGCAGGGCTTTGTGTGAATGTCATGTAGGGTGCGGTGGCGGCGCGGTTTGCTGGGGCGAGGCTGGAGGCGTGGCCTGCAGCTGCGAGCAATTCGGCGCCGGGGAGCAGGGGGATTTGCGCAAGTATCAGTGTGGCGGCGCAGTTCGAGGCTTGCAGGATTTCAAGCAAATGGCCTGCAAGGCCGAAGCCTGTGACATCGGTCATAGCACTTGCATGGGGTGCGAGTGTCTCGGCCGCCTGGGCGAGCGGGCGCTGCATTTGAGCATAAGCGTTGGCGACGATTTCGCCCAATAGGGCGTTTGGCAGACTGGCATTGGCCATTTCGGCAGCAAGCACGGTGCCCGTGCCGATGGGTTTGGTAAGGATCAAGACGTCACCCGGTCTTGCGCCTGCTTTGGCAAGGACGCGGGGGGCGAGGCCGGTGATGGTGAAGCCAATGGTCAGCTCTGCCCCTTGTGAGGTGTGGCCACCGACGAGGTCTGCACCGGCGGCGGTGATCACTTCGGCAGCGCCTGCCATGATCTGGCGCAGCGTTTCGGATTGCAGGCGGGGCCCAAGCGGCGGCAGGGTGATTTGCGCAAGGGCGGCTTGCGGGGCGGCCCCCATGGCCCAGATATCGCCCAAAGCGTGGGTCGCGGTGATTTTGGCCATCAGGTAGGGATCATTGGTGACGCTGCGCAGGTGGTCGGTGGTCATCACTTGCAGGCCGCTTGCGTGCTGCAAAACAGCGGCATCATCGCCGGGGCCAGAGATCACATCGGCGCGGCGGGGTTTTGGCAGGGTGGCGAGGGCGGCGGTGAGGTCTGTGGCAGCCACCTTGGCCCCGCACCCACCGCAAAGCGGTTTTTGGCCAAACAGCTCGGTCAGGCCGAGGGCGGCGCCTTTCGGTGGCCTGGGCGTAGGCATAGCGGGATACGTGGTGAATTTGGCCATGAATTTGGTGTCGATGCGGTGTTTCCAGCGCCAGAGCGATGCCCCTTGCAAGGATAGACCGGAGCGATCTGCGATGGCGGATTTTGATCCGGTAGAGATGAGTTTGAGGTAATCGCGCTGAGGGTGGAAGGCGCGCAAGCGTCCGCCGGACAGGATAGCGCGCAGGTTATGAAGCAAAACCGGTGCCGCTCGCACGGCAAAGACGCCTGCCTTTGGGCGGGGTGCGTGGGTGATATGCGCGCAATCCCCGACGGCGAAAATGGCGGTGTCAGAGGTTTGCAGGTTTGGGTTGACCGTGAGGTAGCCGTTTGTAAGGGCGAGGCCGGTGTGCTGCAACCAGTCCTGTGGGCGGGCGGTGGCGACGCAGAGGGTGAAATCGGACGGCAGGGTTTGGCCGTTTTGCAGCGTGACCGAGGTGGCGCTGACGCGGGTGACTTGGGTAAGCGGGCGCAAGGTGATGCCCATTTCGGCGAGTTTTGCAAGGGTAGCGCGGCGCGCGCTTTGGCCTGTGCCGCGCAGCATGTCGGGGTTTTGGTCGATCAGGGTGATGTGCGGGTTTGTGCCGATGTGTCGCAGGCGGTGTAGCGAGGCCATGGCAAGCTCGGCCCCGCCGATGCCTGCGCCGATGATCACGACATGCGGGGCTTTTGGCGCGGTGGCGAGAAACTTTTCCCATTGCTCGGCATAGGCGCCCAGCGGCTTGGCGGCAAAGGCGTGGTCTGTAAAGCCGGGAATCGCGGGCAGGTCGGATGTGATGCCGGTGTCGATCGAGGCTATGTCATAGGTGATGTCGGGGCGGTTGCCTAAGGTGATGCGCCTGGCACCGGGGTCGATGGCTGTGGCGTGATCCAGGATCAGCCGTGCGCCCGCGAAACGGCACAGGCGCACGAGGTCTATCATCATCTCGGCCCGCGTGTAGTGGCCTGCGATATGGCCGGGCAACATGCCGGTATAGGGGGCAACGGGCGCGGGGTTTACCAGGGTCAGGCGCACGCCGGGCACCGGGTGCATGCCCCACATCCGCAGCACCAGCGCATGCGCATGGCCGCCCCCGATCAGGACAAGGTCGGCAACAGCGGGCAGCGGCAGGGCTTGGATGGGGTGCGTCCTTTGGGTTTGGTGCAGACATAGCGGCACGGCGCGGGGATGGCCACAGCATGGTTGCGCAGCAAGATGGGCGGCGATAGGTTTTGGTGTATGAAACCCACCCAACGCCTGAGTGTAACCCAGACGCAGTCCCTGTCTTTGACGACGGGCTTGCTGGCGTCGATCAAGATGCTGCGCATCGATGCGGCGGGTTTGACGCGGTATCTGGAGGAACACGCGGCGGAAAATCCCTATTTGGCCCTGGAGCGCCCGGTGGTGGTGGATTGGTTGCCACGCTGGACGGGCGTGCTTGGGACGGGTGGGGACAGGCCCACCGAAGACCGTGACGAAGCCCCAGCCCCCAGCCTTATAGCGCATGTGATGGCTGAGGTGGACCGGCTGTTTCCGGCTGGGCGGCCGCGCCAGATTGCGCTTGTGCTGGCCGAGGCAGTGGAACCTTCGGGCTGGCTTGGGGCACCGCTGGCGGCTTTGGCGGCAGAGGCCAAAGCGACGCTGGCCGAGGCGGCAGCGGTGTTGCACAAATTGCAAGGGATCGAACCTACCGGACTGTTTGCGCAGAATTTGGCGGAATGTTTGCGGCTGCAGGCGCGTGAGGCGGGGGATTTGGATACGGTGCTTGGCGTGATGCTGGACAATCTGGACAGCGTGGCGCGGGGCGAGTTTGCGCGGTTGGCGAAACTGTGCGGCGTGGCCGAGGCCGATATCATGGCGCGGTTGCGGCTGATCAGGGCGATGGACCCAAAGCCCGGCGCGCAATTTGCCCCAGGCGCGGCACCGGTGCGGGAGCCTGATTTGATTGCCAAAAAGGGCGCAAATGGCTGGGAGGTGGCCTTGAACCGATCTGCCCTGCCCGCGCTTCGGTTGGATAGACCTGCGCCGCGCGCGCGCGATGAGGCTATGAAAACGGCGTGGTCGTCGGCGCAATCGGTGGCGCGGATGGTGGCGGCGCGGAATTCGACCTTGCTGGCGGTCGGGGCCGAGGTCATGCGCAGGCAGGTCGCGGCATTGGATCGCGGCATCGGGGCGGTAGCGCCCTTGACGATGGGCGATGTGGCGCTGGCGCTGGATCTGCATGAAAGCACGATCAGCAGGGTTGTGGCGGGGTCCAGCATTGACACCCCGCGCGGCACCTGGTGGCTAAAGGCCCTGTTTTCGGGGTCGATGGGCGGCGATGTGTCGGCAGCAACCCTGCGGGACCGTTTGGCGCGCATGGTAGCGGTCGAGGACCGCGCCAAGCCGTTGTCGGATGAAGCGTTGGCCAAGGCACTGTCGCAAGGCGGCGTCGATATTGCGCGGCGCACGGTGGCGAAATACCGCGATGCGCTGGGGATTGCGCCTGCGTTCCGGCGCCGGATGCGGGACGCGGCGGCGAAGTAGCGGCTGGTGCCGCATTCGGGGGTGACCTCGCGCACAAGCTTTGTCATAGAAGGGGTGATAAACGGGGCCGAGGGCAATTATGGCATATTTTTTGGGTGTCGATACGGGGGGCACCTACACCGATGCGGTGATCGTCGATGACGTGACCGACCGGGTAATTGGCACTGCGAAATCGCTGACCACGCGGGTTGATCTGGCGTTGGGTATCGGCCGGGCAGTGGATGCAGCGTTGCTGGATGCGGGCGTTGCGGCGGGTGATGTGGCGTTGGTGTCACTGTCCACCACGCTGGCCACCAATGCGCTGGTCGAAGGGCAGGGCGGGCGGGTGGCTTTGGTATTCATCGGCTTTGATGCGGGCGATCTGGAACGCGGCGGGCTGATCGAGGCTTTGAGGGGTGATCCGGTGATCGCGCTTTCGGGCGGGCATAGCCATACCGGGGCTGAAAAAATGGCGCTGGATATGGCGGCGCTGGAGGCGGCGGTGGCCGAAGTGGGGCCGGGGGTGATGGGCTTTGCAGTGGCGTCACATTTTGCCACCCGCAACCCTGGCCATGAATTGGCCGCACGTGACCTCATAAGGCGGGTAACGGGCAGGCCTGTGACCTGTAGCCACGAGTTATCGGCCAATCTGAACGGGCCAAAGCGGGCGTTGACGGCCGTTTTGAACGCGCGTCTGATCGGGATGATTGAAAGATTGGTGGCGGCAAGCGCGCGTCATTTGGCCAGCATTGGCATTGATGCGCCCCTGATGGTGGTGCGCGGTGATGGCGCGCTGATATCTGCCGCGATGGTACGTGAACGCCCGATTGAGACGATTCTAAGTGGCCCTGCGGCCAGCATTGTTGGGGCGCGTTGGTTGACGGGTGCCATGGATGCGCTGGTGTCGGATATTGGCGGGACGACTACCGATGTGGCCCTGCTGCGCGGCGGCTTGCCGGAAATTGACCCTCAGGGTGCCCGTGTGGGCGGTTTTCGCACCATGGTCGAGGCGGTGGCGATGCGCACCACCGGCCTTGGCGGCGATAGCGAGGTGCATCTGATCACCGAGGGGCTGGACGGTGGGATGCGACTGGGGCCGCGCCGGATGATCCCCATATCATTGCTGGCGCAGGAACACGGGCCTTGGGTGCATACAGCACTGGATAAGGCGCTGTCATCCGATGTGGTGGGCGAACATGATGGCCGGTTTGTTGTGCCGATGCTCAGCGAAAAGATGGGGACGGGTCAAACGGATGGCCTGTCGGTGCGGGAGGCGCAGGTGTTGGCGCGCATCAAGCAGCCGATGCCACTGGCGGCGGCACTGACATCGCGGTTGGAATTTGCGGCGCTGGAACGGCTGGTGGCGCGCGGACTGGTGATGATGGCTGGGGTAACTCCGTCGGATGCGAGCCATGTCTTGGGTCGATTGCACGCATGGGACGCGGGTGCTGCGGAAAAAGCCGTGCGTCTGTTGGCCAAGCGGCGCAATGGCCGGGGTGACCGTTTTGCGCCCGATGCGGCGACATTGGCGCAGGCCATCGTGGACCAGTTGACCGCGCAGACGGTGGATTGCCTGCTGGAAGCCGCCTTTGGCGAGGATACGGCGTTTGCAGGCGAGAATGCGGAAATTTTGGCGCGGCATCCACTGGTGAAGGCGGGGCTATCACGGCATAAAGGTGTGGTCGAAGTGACGGCGCAGCTGGGTGTGCCTGTGATTGGTCTTGGCGCATCGGCACCTTCGTATTACGGGGCCGTTGGCGAACGGCTGGGCTGCAAGATGATCTTGCCTGAACATGCGGGCGTCGCCAATGCGATTGGTGCCGTGGTCGGACAAGTGTCACAGCGCGCCACCGGATTGGTGACCAGCCCCGGCGAAGGCAAGTACATAGCACATTTTGCCGATGGTCTGGCAAAATTTACCGACCGTGATGCGGCCTTGGAAGCCATGGAAACCGCCTTGATTGCCGAGGCCACAACCCGCGCCCATGCCGCTGGCGCAATAGATCTGCGCATCACCACCGCC
>JAYSPY010000054.1:0-24468 GCA_043721855.1 Pseudorhodobacter sp. | reverse complement strand
AATGCGTCCAAGGCTGCAGTTGGAATATTTTCAAATTCATAGGTGATTATGTCGACCGACTGCGCAAAGGCAGCAAGTGCTGCACTGTCGTCATATGCTGCGGTGGTCAGGGCATGCGCCACATCGGCGGCAGGCGGGTTTGGGCTGGGTTCAAAAATATGAGTTTTGAAACCAAGGCGCGATGCCGCCACCGAAAGCATCCGCCCCAATTGGCCGCCGCCCAAGATGCCAATGGTGCAGCCGGGGGGAAGCATGGTCATTGTTCTGGCTCTTCCGGGATCGAGGCTGTCAGGGCGGCACGCCACGCATCAAGTCTGGCGGCAAGCGCTGCATCATTCAGTGCCAGGATGCCCACGGCCATCAGGCCCGCATTGGCAGCCCCGGCGGCCCCTATGGCCATCGTGGCCACCGGAAAGCCCTTGGGCATTTGCAGGATCGAATACAGGCTATCCACGCCCGACAACGCCTTGGTCAGCACGGGTACGCCAATCACGGGCACACGGGTTTTGGATGCCATCATACCGGGCAAATGGGCGGCCCCGCCGGCGCCTGCGATGATGACCTTCAGCCCGCGCGATACGGCCGTTTTGCCATAATCCCACAAGCGGTCCGGTGTGCGGTGGGCCGAGATGATTTTCGCCTCATAGGCGACACCCAATTCATCAAGGAGTGTGGCTGCTTCTTTCAGCGTCGGCCAATCGGATTGGCTGCCCATGATGATCCCAACCTCAACTGCCATGCGTCACCTTTTGTTTGAATGCGCACTATAGCGGGGCCTAAGGCAGGGGCAAGCTCGTGCGGGGTTTGCGTCGGGTGGTCAGGTGAATTAGACCACAGTCAACGGTGACAGAATCGCCGAAACTGTTGCAACACGCTGATTTCTTCCGGTAATCATGCGATTTTAGCGGCGGGCGATTTTGCACGACTTGCATAAGTGAGGGCTGATGATACTTGCCATTCTTCTTTCGATTCTGGTGATGGCGATTGCGACGCTGCATATCATATGGGGCATCGGATTTTGGTTTCCCATCGCAGATGAAGCAGCGCTGGTGCGTGCCGTTGTAGGCTTTTCCGGCGCCAAAGAAATGCCCGGTGCGGTGCCTTGCGCCTTGGTCGGGGTGGCTTTGTACATGGCTGTGGCCTGCCTGTGGTGGCCGCACGGGGCGTTTCGATTTTTGGCTTTGGTGGTGGTGGGGGTCGTATTCGTGGCGCGCGGGATTGTCACTTACACACCCTTTTGGCGCAAGCTGACCCCGACCGAACCGTTCGCCACGCTCGACCGTAAATACTACGGGCCACTGTGTTTGGTGCTGGGCCTGGGATTTTGGATCAGCATTTAGTGCACTGCCAAAAGCAATGCATCACGCAATGATATCCGGGATCAGGTTGTCTTCCATTTTCACGATCTGATCCTTCAGAAACAGCTTTTGCTTTTTCAACCGCCGCAGCGTCAGCGGGTCTGGCCGCCCGGCGGTTTCCAACGCATGGATCGCTTCATCCAGATCGCGGTGTTCGCGCACCAAAACACCCAGCCTGATCCGCAGCATTTCGTCGTGATTAAGTTCACTTGGCGGGGTCATGATGTGTGCTGAGTTCCTGATCCGGTACGGGCGTGCGCCAAGCACTACAGCGATTCGGGGTCGGTGCGGCACGAAATTTGTTGCGAATTAACGACGACACAGCGATTTTGACCACAGAGCAGGATGAATGATGGCAAGGGCTTGCGTCATCTCCTGCCGCTCCCCATATTTGGGATGGGAAAGGTGCCCGGTGCGGGGCTTTGACCAAAATGTCGCTTCATGAAAGGGCATGGCAGATGACGAAACTAACGCTGGGGTCGCACCCCTATCTTCTGGGGTTTGAACAGCTGGAACGGCTGGTTGAGCGCACCGCCAAGACGGCGGCGGAAGGCTATCCGCCTTTCAATATCGAAGCTGTGGCAGAAAATTCCTACCGGATTACCTTGGCGGTGGCCGGGTTTTGCGATGATGATCTGGCGATTACCGTCGAGGACCGCCAGTTGGTGATCCGTGGCCGCCAAGGCGATGATGACACAGGCCGCGTTTTCTTGCACCGGGGGATTGCCGCGCGCGCGTTTCAGCGTAGCTTTGTATTAGCAGAGGGCGTTGACGTGGCCGGTGCTATAATGGAAAACGGGCTGTTACATCTGGATTTGCACAGATGCGTGCCCGACGCCGTGGTGCAGACAATTAAAATTGGTAAAAGAGTGGGAGAAAAATCGTGAACGTGAAATTTGCCCCTTTGACGGCAGAGGCTGCGCGCATTGTTTACGTGCGTGAAGTGGCTGTGGCTGACCTTCCGCAAGATCTGCAGGACGAAGCCGAGGGTTTGGAAACCCTGTTTGCCGTCCACAGCCCCGATGGTGCGCGGCTGGCCTTGGTGCGAGACAAAGATGTGGCCTTTGCCCTGGCACGCCAGAACGATATGGCCCCGGTTTCGGTGCACTAAATCGGCCAAATGCTTGATTGCAAGCACAAATTCCAGGATGCAAAAAAGGCCGCACCCAAAGGATGCGGCCTTTGGCACTAACCCTGCGTTTAACCTGCGATCAAACCCATCTGTTCCAGCTTCAGGATCACCTGATGCGCACAATGGTCGACATCGACGTTTTCGGTGTCCAGCACGATCTCTGCTTTCGTTGGCATCTCGTAAGGGTCTGAAATACCGGTGAATTCCTTGATTTTGCCTTCGCGTGCCAGCTTGTACAGGCCCTTGCGATCCCGGCGTTCACATTCTTCTACCGAAGTGGCAACGTGCACTTCGATGAAGGCGCCAAACGCCTCGATCATTTCGCGCACGGCGCGGCGGGTGGCGGTGTAGGGGGCAATCGGCGCGCAGATCGCGATGCCGCCGTTCTTGGTGATTTCAGACGCAACATAACCGATACGCTTGATGTTGATATCGCGGTGTTCCTTGGAAAACCCAAGTTCCGACGACAGGTTTTTGCGCACCAGATCGCCGTCAAGCAACGTGACCGGACGCCCGCCCATTTCCATCAACTTCACCATCAGCGCATTGGCGATGGTCGATTTGCCAGACCCGGAAAGCCCGGTGAAAAATACTGTGAAGCCCTGCTTGTCGCGCGCGGGCGATGTTTTGCGCAGTTGCTTCACCACCTCGGGGAAGGAAAACCATTCCGGGATGTCGATGCCTTCGCGCAGGCGGCGGCGCAGTTCGGTGCCCGAAATATCCAGCACGGTTGATCCTTCCGGCACCTCGTTTGCCGGATAATACTGTGCCTTTTCTTGCACATAGACCATGTGTTTGAAATCAACCATGGTCACGCCAATCTCTGCCTCGTGTTCCTTGAACAGAACCTGCGCATCGTAGGGGCCGTAAAAATCCTGGCCCGCCGAGTTTTTGCCCGGGCCCGCATGATCGCGACCTACGATGAAATGGGTGCAGCCGTGGTTGCGCCGGATGATGCCATGCCAAACCGCTTCGCGCGGGCCGGCCATGCGCATCGCAAGGTTCAAAAGGCTCATCGCGGTGGTGGATTGTGGGTATTTGTCCAGCACCGCCTCATAGCAGCGCACGCGGGTGAAATGGTCCACATCGCCGGGTTTGGTCATGCCCACAACCGGGTGGATCAACAGGTTCGCCTCTGCCTCGCGCGCGGCACGGAACGTCAGTTCCTGATGCGCGCGGTGCAAGGGATTGCGGGTCTGGAACGCCACAATCTTGCGCCAGCCGACCTTGCGGAAAAATGCCCGCAATTCGTTTGGTGTGTCGCGGCGCGCCTTGAAATCGTAATGCACGGGCTGCTGAATACCGGTGATCGGGCCACCAAGATAAACCGCCCCCGCCTGATTGTGCAGGTAGTTCACCGCCGGATGCGCCAGATCATCGGCACCGTAGACGTTTGCCGCTTCATGCGCTTTGTTGGGCACCCACTTGTCGGTGACCGACAGAATGGCAAGGATAACACCTTCCGCATCACGCAAAGCGATATCTTGGCCGGGTTCGACTTTATCGGCAAAGGCTTGGGAGACATCAAGATTGATCGGCATTGGCCATAGCGAGCCATCGGCCAGCCGCATATTGTCGATCACGCCGTTGGTATCCGCCTGCGACAAGAACCCCTTCAGCGGGAAAAACCCGCCGTTCATCAACAACTCCAGATCACACACCTGACGTGCCGTCAGATCCCAAGACGGCAAATTGCCCGCCTCGACCTTCAGTTTCAGCGCGGAATCGTGAGAGACATAAAGTTCTGGGATCGGGGTAAGGTTGGACAGGGTCATCGGTTACTCACTTTGCCAAAAAATCGTATCACGGGGTTTACTTACTCTGCGCGCGCCATAGCGCGCCTCTGCGGCGAAATTCAAGCAATTGCTGCAGTACCATTGAAAAATAGGTCGTATTTCTTGTGTTATTGGGACGATCCGGGATGTTTGTCCGGATCGGATGGCATTGGCGGCGTGCACACCGTGTCCGGGGTCAATGTCCTGCCAGAAATTTTTCCGCATCCAACGCCGCCATACAACCCATTCCTGCCGATGTCACGGCTTGACGGTAGATATGATCGGTCAGATCGCCCGCCGCAAACACGCCCGGGATGGCGGTTCGGGTGGACCCGGCTTCCACCTGGACATAGCCGCCGGAATGCAGTGGCAACTGGTCTTTCACCAATTCGGACGCCGGCGCATGGCCGATGGCCACAAAAAACCCGTGGCACGGCACATCCTTGACTTCGCCCGTTTTCAAGTTGCGGGTGCGCACGGCGGTGACAGAGGCCGGCGCATCGGTGCCCAGAACTTCGGTCACTTCGCTATCCCATTGCATCACAATCTTTGGGTGCTTGAACAACCGGTCCTGAATGATCTTTTCGGCGCGAAGGCTGTCGCGGCGGTGGATCAGGGTTACCTTGGTGGCAAAATTCGTCAAAAACAGCGCTTCTTCCACCGCCGTATTTCCGCCGCCAATCACCACCACCTCGCGGCCGCGGTAGAAAAATCCGTCGCAGGTGGCGCAGGCCGATACGCCAAAGCCCTTGAATTTTTCCTCGGATGGCAGGCCAAGCCATTTGGCCTGCGCCCCCGTGGCAAGGATCACCGCGTCGGCAGTAAAGGTGACGCCGCTGTCGGCCTGTGCCACAAAAGGCCGTTTAGACAGATCGAGGCTGCTGATGTGATCCGAAATCACCTCTGCGCCCATCGCCGTGGCATGTGCTTCCATCCGCACCATCAGATCGGGGCCCATGACATGCGTGTCACCCGGCCAATTTTCGACTTCGGTCGTAATGGTCAACTGCCCGCCGGGTTGAATGCCTTGCACCAAAATCGGGTTTATCATCGCACGCGCCGCATAAACAGCGGCGGTATATCCGGCAGGGCCAGAGCCGATGATCAAAACCTTTGTGTGCCGTGTCTCTGCCATCTTAGCCCCCAGAATCTTACCGATGCCTGATATATGATGCGATCACAGCAGCGGAAAGCCCCTACGCCGCCGTTGCGCGCAACTGGTGGTTTTGTGATGCCTTCGGTTAAATTATTGCGCAGTTGTGAAACATTATTGCGCGGGGCGGGTCTTGGCCCTACATTCCACCCCGAAATGGGAGAGTGTTATGTCCGCATCGAAGCTTGATCCCATTGACCGGCAGATCTTGGCTGAACTTCAGGCAGATGGCCGGATGACCAATGTGGAACTGGCCAAACGCGTTGGTATTTCCGCGCCGCCCTGTCTGCGCCGGGTGCGCACCTTGGAAGAGGCGGGCTATATCAACGGCTACCACGCCGATATCAACGCGCGCGAGATGGGGTTTGAAGTGCAGGTGTTCGCCATGGTGCGCCTGCGCAGCCAAGCGGAAGTTGACCTTTCCGCGTTCGAGAAACGCTGCCGCGAATGGCCGTTGGTGCGCGAATGCCATATGCTGAACGGCGAGATTGATTTTATCTTGAAATGCGTCGCCCCGGATCTGTCCACCTTCCAGAATTTCCTGACCGAAGGTCTGACATCGGCCGATAATGTGGCATCCGTGAAAACAAGTCTGGTGATCCGCTGTGCCAAAGATCAGCCGGGCTTGCCGTTTGACGTGTTGGAAGCGCGGCTGCGCAAATCTGCGTGAAAAGGAAAAGGCGGCCCCAACGATGTGCCAGAGAACACATCAAGGCCGCCTCACCTGAGCAACAACCCGAGTATCAGCCCTGAGAGACCGAACCGGAGCGATAATAAGCGTGCACCCATTTCTGGACAGCTGCGCCATTGACCACTAACAAACCATAGATACAGCATTATTAGTGAACAAGGCGTAAATGCGGCATTGTTCATGTTCGGTGCCGAAACGGTCATGATGTCGCAAGATTGCGCCAATCTTGGCGATTGTTTGCTTACGAAAGCCGCAATCATAGCAAGAGTTTGTCGGAATCATCCCCTTCGTTTCGCCAGTTGCCTGCGAATCACGCTGCATTGCAGAATCGCATTTTATGGCCTGTCCTCATATGTTCACCGGGCAGCGACCGCTTTTGGCCGTGGTGCCAGATGCATCTGAATGTGTTTGAAGGCAGCGGGGCGGGTCTTGAAGGTGCGCGCCCAAGGCAGAATAAGATCGACGGCTTTGCTTGTCTCTATCGCGGCCACCAGCCAGCGGCGTTTGGTCATGATGTCATTCCTTTGCGTATGTCTTCGATTTGGCAACAATGACAGGCCATTGCGGCCAGTATTTGTTAGGGCAAAGGAAACAATCATCGGCCATCGGCGTGGATTTGTCGAAATATGGCCAAAGACTAAGGCCAGTTTTCCCAATGAAACTTGAGCAACTTACAAATATCCAAGCGGATTGTTTCTGAAAATGTGGCAAACGCGCGGCGATCTTCGCCAAAGTGTTGCCCAGATTAAAGCCGGATGGCCGATATCAGGCGGCCATAGTCCGCTTCGCCTGCATGGGTGGTGCGGCGGTAGGAATAAAACCTGTCGCGATCACCGTAGGTGCAATCGCGCGTCCATTCTGCATGGCCAACCCCCGCTGCGCGCAACAGATGCAGGCCAAAGGCTGGCAAATCAAACAAGCAACGGTCTGACGGGCCTTTGATGAAAAACCGCGCATTTTGCGGATCATCAGCCAGAAACCCCGCTAAAAATTCGGGGCCAACCTCATAGGCGGATTGGCTGATCGTCGGGCCAATCACGGCACGAATGCCCGGCCGAGTGGCACCAAGCGCTTCCATCGCCGCAACAGTTGCCTCCAGCACGCCGTCTTTGGCCCCGCGCCACCCGGCATGGGCGGCCCCGATCACACCTGCTTTGGGGTCGGCAAACAGCACCGGTTGGCAGTCGGCAGTCAGAACGCCCAAAACAATGCCGGGCGTGGCTGTGACCATGGCATCGGCCCTCGGGCGGTCGGAAAGCGGCGTAGTTACGGTAACGACAGTGGCAGAATGAACCTGATGGACGGTCTGCAGATGATCCGCCGCGACCCCCATTGCAACCGCGACCCGCGCGCGGTTGATCGCCACCACTTCGGACAGATCGCTTGAGCCCGGCCCGCAGTTCAACCCGCGAAAAATGCCCGACGATGCCCCGCCCTTGCGGGTGAAGAAACCGTGCCGCACAGGGGCCAAAGCATTAGCGGTCAGAATTTCCAGCATTCACGCGAATCCGGGCAGAGGGGGGCAGTGCGGCGGGCGGATGGCCATCGCTTTGAACAGCGTTCCCATTTCTGCGGGATCGGTCAAGCGCCGAGTTGCGGATACATGGTTTTCCAGCGCGGCACCGTCCAATTGTTGCGTAAGGCGCGCTGCACGGGCGGCAATTCCAAGCCGGGTCAGAAGTGCGCCCTGGTCAATCAATCTGCTGCACATATCGGGGCCGGCGGCCACAGCCAGCGCCTCAAAATCCACATGCGCGGTCAGGTCGGCATGACCGGGATTGGCCAGCGGGCTTTCGGGGGCATGGTTGCGCAATGCCTGCAACGTATCGCCCTTGGACCGCCAGCCGCCATAGTCGATGATCATCGCCGCCCCGCCAAACTGGCGGATCAAGGCGCAAAAATGTCCAGCAATCGGCGCGGCACTTGGGCAAAGTTCAACCACAGTGCCGATGGCGTCTTCATCAAAACGCTTGTCTGGGCAGGGTATAGGGTCTGAAAGTCCTAGGGTCAGCGCACCTTCAGCCACCCCCAGCAGACACTGCCGCCAGCCAGTTCCGGTTCGGTGAAACTGGTCAATTGGCAGCGCGTCGAAAAATTCGTTTGCCACCAGATATAGCGGCTGTTCGGGCAGGGCGGCGACGCTATCCGCCCAAGCGGGCTGGTATGCTGCAAGAGTTTTCGCCTGCACAGCCCGTAGCGTGGGCGACGCTTCGACAAGCAAGACCTCCGCCGCTGCATGAAACCCCGGCACGCGCTTGGTGGCCCGCAAAACATCGGCCATGCACGTGCCACGACCCGGGCCAAGTTCGGCCAAAGTAAAGCGGGCAGGCGATCCCTGATCCAGCCAGGTTTGGGCCAGACAGAGCCCCAAAAGTTCGCCAAACATCTGGGAAATCTCGGGCGCTGTGATGAAATCACCGCCTGCGCCAAAAGGATCGCGCGTTGAATAATAGCCGTGCTTTGGGTGCAGCAGACACTCTGCCATATACTCGGCCACGGTAATCGGCCCTGTGGCCGATATCCGCCGGATCAAAAGATCCGCAAGCGGTGTCATGCCCGCCTGGCGCGGGCAATAAACCATAGGCCAACGGCGATCATCGGCAGGGAAAGCAATTGCCCCATGGTCAGCCCATACCCGCCCGCGTGCCACGCCCAGCCCAGCGGATTGCCATCGGTTACAAACTGCGCGTCCGGTTGGCGCACGAATTCAACGACAAACCGCGCCAAACCGTAGCCCGCAATAAACACCCCCGTCGTGCGCCCGAAATAGGCAAGCCAGCCGCGTCGGTAAGCCAACCAGAACAAAAGCGCGCCCAAAACCAGCCCTTCAAGGATCGCCTCATAAAGTTGCGACGGGTGCCGCGCGCAAACGCCCACAACGCCGTCGCAAACCTGTGCGGCATCGCCCGGAAACGCCACGCCCCATGGCAGGTCGGTTGGCCGCCCCCACAGTTCTGCATTGATGAAATTGGCGATCCGTCCCAACAATAACCCCGGCGCCACGGCCACCGCCATCAGATCAGCTGCGGCAAACAGCGGAATTTTTTCGCGCCAACTGAACAGGATATTGGCGACGACCACCCCCAAAAAGCCGCCGTGAAACGACATGCCACCTTGCCAGACCTTGAATATTTGCCACGGATTTTCCGCATAAAACCCCGGCTGATAAAACAGCACATAGCCAAAGCGCCCGCCCAGAACCACGCCGACAATCACCCACGTCAGCAACCGTTCAATCTGATCTGGGCTCAGCGGTGCCGGTCCCTGCCACAGCCGCGCCGTGCCAATCAGCCGCAAAATGATACGCCACCCGATCAGCAACCCGGCGATGTAGGCCAAAGCATACCAGCGCAGGGCGACGGTCACGCCAAACACCTCAACCGAGAATATTTCCGGGGTGATATTGGGAAAGGGTATATAAGACATGGTTCCTCCGGTTCATCGCGGTTGTCTTGCGCGACTGCGGCGTTGTCAACCTTGTGCTGGCGCACGCAGAGGACCATATTCAGTGAAACGTAAAAGGTGATGCCATGCAAACCCGCAACAAATTCTTTGACGACATGTCGCAACTGATGACCAATGCCATGGGCGTGGCCCAAGGCGCCAAGACCGAGGCAGAGACGGCCATGAAAGGCTTTATTGACCGTTGGATGGCCGACCGTGATTTCGTGACGCGCGAAGATTTCGATGCCGTGCGCGCAATGGCGCAAAAAGCCCGCGAAGAAAACGAGGCGCTGCTCGCCCGCATCGTGGCGCTGGAAGGCAGATCCAAGGGCTGATTGTGGCGCTTGCCCAATCGGCTGCGGTGACGACGCTTGCGATTTTTGTCCCTGCGGTAAAAGCAACCCAATGTGCAATCTTTACACCCAAACCACCGCACAAGAGGCGATGCGCCAGTTGTTCGCATCGCTGCCGGTGGCCGACCATTTGGGCAACCTGGCCCCCCAACCCGAAATTTACCCGGATTACCGCGCGCCGATTGTGCGCAACGGCTTGGATGGTTTAGAGATGGTCATGGCCCGCTGGGGCATGCCGACCCCGCCGCAGTTTCTGGCTGGCAAGAAAACAGATCGCGGCGTCACCAACATTCGCAACACAAAATCCCCGCATTGGCGGCGCTGGCTGGGCACGGCGCATCGCTGTCTGGTGCCGATGAATGCTTTTGCAGAACCCAACACGGTGCAGGGTGGCAACGCGTGGTTCAAGGTTGCAGACAACCGTCCAGCCTTTTTTGCGGGGCTGCAGGTGCCGGGCTGGACATCGGTTCGTAAAGTGAAAGACGGCGAAACGGTGGATGATCTGTTTGGCTTTCTGACCACCGATCCAAACGCCGAGGTTGCCGCCGTGCACCCCAAAGCCATGCCCGTGATCCTGACCGCGCCCGCCGACTGGGCGCTGTGGCTTGGCGCGCCATGGCCCGACGCCGCGGCTTTACAGCGCGCCTTGCCGGATGGAGCATTGGCAAGGCCATAACCCTTGGGTCATTTACACCGCGCGGCGCTACCTTGGCGCTGAAATTTATTTTTTGGCGCATCTTTGGGTTGAATGCGAGCCACAGGAAAACTTGTCCACAGACATTTTGCCAAGAAAACGCTTTACACACTATCACTTTGGCCACACCATATCTAGTAAGGTTCACATCGGGCACCGCAGAACCTTGCCAGATACCCAGTCTATAGTGGGTGATCGGCCCGAATGGGCATATTTATGAGGCCGGGCCATGCCATTTTCCGAAGAATACCTGACCTCTGATGATCTTCATCCGATTGATATCGTCGAAACGCTCGCTGAAAGCCACGCTTGGGAATTTGACCGCATCACCGATGACCAGATCGCGATGTCGGTCGAAGGTCAGTGGCGCACCTATTCGCTGACCCTCGCGTGGTCTGCCATCGACGAAACCCTGCGCCTGATCTGCACGTTCGAGATGGAGCCGCCACTTGCCCGCATGGGCGAGTTGTATGATGTTTTGAACCGCTGCAACGATATGGTCTGGACTGGCGCGTTCACCTATTGGACCGAACAAAAATTGATGGTCTGGCGGTATGGTCTTTGCCTTGCAGGCGGGCAAACGGCCGGGTCAGAACAGATTGATCATCTGATTTCATCGGCTGTGCTGGCGGCAGAACGCTTTTACCCTGCGTTCCAACTGGTCAGCTGGGCCGATAAATCCCCGGCCGAGGCCCTGAAAGTTGCCATTGCCGAGGCTTACGGGCGCGCATAGCCTATACTCCAAATCGAAGGTTGGGGTGACAATGCAATTAGATCATGTGGCCAAGAATGGTTTGGTTTTGCTGGGCTGTGGCAAGATGGGATCGGCCATGTTGCAAGGCTGGCTTGCGGGCGGATTGCCTGCAACGTCTGTCTGGGTGGTTGATCCCAATCCATCAGACTGGCTGCTCGCACAAGGGGTGCACCTGAACACAGGCCTGCCAGCCGCCCCCGCGATCGTGCTGATCGCGGTTAAACCCCAAATGATGACCGCCGCCTTGCCGGGCTTGGCCGCACTTGGCGGTGGCCAAACCCTGTTTCTGTCCATCGCCGCAGGCACCACGATTGCGCATTATGAAAGCGTTCTGGGCGCGCAAACCCCGATCATCCGCGCCATGCCCAACACCCCCGCCGCAGTTGGGCGCGGTATATCTGCCATCATCGGCAACGCCCATGCCAGCGCCGCCGATATGGATCTGGCCCAAGCACTGCTTTGTGCCGTGGGCCAGGTTGTGCGCCTTGACGGCGAACATCAGATGGACGCGGTCACCGCCGTATCGGGGTCAGGCCCGGCCTATGTGTTTTACATGATCGAGGCCATGGCCGCGGCGGGCGAGGCGGAAGGTCTGCCGCCCGGGCTTGCCATGCAACTGGCCCGTTCTACCGTTTCAGGTGCGGGCGAACTTGCGCATCTGGCCCCCGAGCCTGCGTCGCAACTGCGCATCAACGTCACCTCCCCCGCCGGCACCACCGCCGCCGCTTTGGCGGTGTTGATGGACCCTGATACCGGCTTGTCCCCCCTGCTGAAACGCGCCGTAAAAGCTGCCGCCGACCGGGGAAGGGAGCTTGGGCGATGATCGCTTACACCGATTTTGAAGCCGTCGATATTCGCGTGGGCACCATCACCCGCGCCGAACCGTATCCAGAGGCACGCAAACCCGCCATCAAGCTGTGGGTCGAATTCGGCGGCGATATCGGGACCAAACAATCGTCGGCGCAGATCACAAAACACTACACGCTTGAAAGTCTGATTGGCAAACAGGTGCTGGCCGTGGTCAACTTTCCACCCCGCCAGATTGGCAAGGTGATGTCCGAAGTGCTGGTTCTTGGCATGCCGGATGCGGCGGGCGAGGTGGTGCTGGTGCGCCCCGATCTGCCCGTGCCAAATGGGGGAAAGCTGTTTTGAAACAACTACTTCTGATTACGCGGCCCTTGCCTGATAGGGTGGTTGACGCCGCGCGCGCGCATTTCGACGTCACCCTGCGCCGGGAAACCTTGCCGCTGTCGGCCAACGAATCGCGCGCTGCGCTGCGCGATTATGATGCCGTGCTGCCGACGCTTGGCGACCGGTTTGATGCGGGCGTGTTTGACGATGTGCCAAACCCGCGCGCCAAAATCCTTGCCAATTTTGGCGTCGGCTACAACCACATCGACACTGCCGCCGCCAAAGCCGCTGGCATCGCAGTATCCAACACGCCGGGTGCTGTCACGGATGCGACGGCTGATATCGCGGTGATGCTGATCTTGATGACAGCACGCCGTGCGGGCGAAGGCGAACGTATGGTGCGCGCGGGCAACTGGGCGGGCTGGCATCCCACGCAACTGCTGGGCACCCATGTGACCGGCGCATCTGTCGGCATCATCGGCATGGGACGTATTGGCCAAGCCATCGCCAGACGCTGCCATTTCGGCTTTGGCATGACCGTGATGTTTCACAACCGGTCCCCGCTGGAAGGTCTTGGTTTGCCCGCCAGACAGGTCGCCCTGATGCAGGCAATGGCCGCCGATTTCGTCGTTGTCGCCGTGCCGGGCGGCCCCGCCACGCGAGCTCTGATCAACGCCGCCGCCTTTGCCGCCATGCGCCCCAACGGCATTTTCATCAACATCTCGCGGGGTGAAGTGGTGGACGAAGCGGCCCTGATTGCGGGGCTGAGATCGGGTCAAATCGCAGGCGCGGGGCTTGATGTGTACGAGTTTGAACCCCACATTCCGGCCGCCCTGATGGCGATGGAAAATGTCACGCTGCTGCCGCATCTTGGCACCGCTGCGCTGGACGTGCGCATCGATATGGGCATGATGGCGGTGGATAATCTGGTCGCATCTGCTGAGGGGCGCGATCCGCCCAACCGGGTCTGAGGCCATGGATTTCTCTTTCGCGCAAATACTCCCGCCGGAGGCAACTGTCTTAGAAACAGACGCTCCGCGGGGAGTATTTTTGCGAAAAGGAAGCTGCAGGCCGCGCGCATGATCATCTCTTGCGGGCGACGGTTTATCTTTGTGCATATCCCGAAAACGGGGGGCACCGCGGTGAGTCTGGCGCTGGAGGCGCGGGCGCAAAAGGATGATATCCTGATCGGCGACACGCCCAAGGCGCGGGCCCGCAAGGCGCGGTTGGCGGGCGTGAAGTCGGCGGGAAGGCTATGGAAACATTCAACTTTGGCGGATATCGCCGGGTTGGTTTCAGATGCCGAAATCGCCGAATTTTTCACCCTGACTTTGGTGCGGAACCCGTGGGACCGGATGGTCAGTTATTATCACTGGCTGCGGGTTCAGGGCTTTGCGCATCCGGCAGTCGGGCTGGCAAAAGCCAAGGATTTCTCGGGGTTTATCAACCACCCGCAAACCCAAACCAGCCTGCAGCTTTGGCCTTATTCTGCCTATATGCGCGATGGAAACGGCACCGAGCGCTGCAGTCTTTATGCCCGGCTGGAGCATCTGAAAACCGATCTTGCGCCGTTTGAGGCGCATTTGGGTTTTCGTCTTTCCCCGGTTGTAAAGGCCAATGCCTCTGATCGCGCGCGCGATTGGCGGGGCTATTATTCGGCGGCTGACGCGGCTTTGATTGCGGCAATTTGTGCTGCGGATATTGCTAGGTTCGGGTATGGCTTCGACGACGCAGACGGCACAAGCGCGTTGCGTTAACGCGGCAAGGCGCTGCGCAAAACGGCGTCTTTCTGCTGTCTTCTTTGCGTCTTGCTTCCGTCGCTACGCGCGTGGAGGTTGCACCGCATTAACCAGTTGCGCGAAAGCAGCATTTCCGGGGTGATTTTGATCCCCCCCTCCCGCGTTTGGGGGAAGGGGCCATGTTTGTCGCAAATTGCAGTCAGGCCGCTTTTTGTTGCCCGCCAAAGCGCCCATAAAAGCTTTCGCCTGTTGCGGCCAAATCGCGCAACAGCTTCGGTGTGGCAAACCGTGTGCCGTGGGTTTTGGTCAACCCATCGCAAATCTCGACCGCCCGCGCAGCACCCAGCATATCGAGCCAGCTGAACGGCCCGCCGGACCACGGCGCAAAGCCCCATCCCAGAATGGCCCCCACATCACCTTCGCGGATATCGGTCAGAACCCCGTCTTCAAGCGCGCGCACAGCCTCCAGCACTTGCGCCATCAAAAGCCGATGCTGAACATCTGGTAGGTTTGGCTGGATATCTGCCACCGGATAGGCGGCGTGCAGCCCGTCCCAAAGCCCTTCACGCTTGCCATCCGCGCCGTAAGCATAAAACCCGGCGTTGGATTTCTTGCCCAACCGCCCCTGATCAGCCATCGCGAACAGCACTGCATCCACCGCGCCGTCAGGATAGGCATCGCCCATCGCAAGCTTCGTGGCTTTTGCGATTTTCACCCCCAGATCAATTGATGTTTCATCCACCAGTTGCAGCGGCCCCAGCGGCATACCGACCAGCTTGGCGGCGTTTTCGATCAGCACCGGTTCCACCCCTTCGGCGACCATGCGGATGCCTTCGTTGATATAAGGAATGATGCAGCGGTTGGCGTAAAAGAACCGCGCGTCATGCACAACGATCGGCGTCTTGCGAATTTGACGCACGAAATCAAGGGCTTTGGCTACGGCCACATCACCAGTGGCTTTACCGAGAATGATCTCGACAAGGTTCATCTTGTCTACGGGTGAAAAGAAATGAATGCCGATAAACTGGTCTGGTCGCGCGCTTGCCCGTGCCAGTTCGGTGATCGGCAGGGTCGAGGTGTTGGAGGCAAAGATGCAGTCCTTGCCAACCGCAGCCTCAACTTTCGCCGTCACATCGGCTTTCACTTTCATGTCTTCAAACACCGCTTCCACGATAAGATCACAGCCCGCCAACGCCGCATAATCCGTTGTGGCAGTAATCCGCGCCAGCACTTCGGCCTTCTTCTCCACCGTCACCTTACGCCGCGCTATACCCTTGTCGAGCAAGCTTTCGGAATGCGCACGCCCCCGGTCTGCCGCGTCTTGTGCCGCATCTATCAGCACAACTTCGATGCCCGCATTGGCCGCAACATAGGCAATGCCCGCCCCCATCATGCCCGCACCGATGATACCAACGCGCTTAACCGACTGATCGTTCACATTGGGGCGATTGGCGCCTTTTTCCAGCGCTTCCTTGTTGATGAACAAGCTTCGGATCATGGCCGATGAACTTGGGTTCATCAAAACAGAGGTAAACCACCGCGCCTCGATCTTCAGTGCCACATCAAACGGCACCAGCGCGCCTTCGTATACTGCAGACAAAAGCGCCTTGGCGGCAGGATACACACCGTAAGTTTTGGCATGCACCATGGCCGCTGCGCCGACAAACGTCATGAACCCCGCCGGTTGGTAGGGCGTGCCGCCGGGCATCTTGTAGCCCTTGGCATCCCAAGGCTTGACGATATCAGCCTCGGTCGCTGTCAGCACCCATTCTTTGGCGCGGGCCAGCAGCGCCTCTGGTGCCACCACCTCGTCTATCAGTCCACCTGCTTTTGCGCTTTTGGGATCGCTCAGTTTGCCTTCCAGCAGATAGGGCGCTGCCATCATCACGCCCATCTTGCGGGTCAGCCGCGTGGTGCCGCCCGCGCCGGGAAAAATGCCGACCATAATTTCCGGCAGACCGATTTTCGCCTTCGGGTTGTCCGCCGCAAAGATCCGGTGGCAGGCCAGCGGAATTTCCAGACCAATTCCCAGGGCGGTGCCGGGCAGGGCCGCCACAATCGGCTTGCCGCCTTTCAGCGTCTTTGGGTCCGCACCCGCGCGTTCGATTTTGCGCAGAATGGCATGCATGCCCATCACGCCGTCGAAAATCCCCTGCGCGCCGCCCGCATCGCGCATCGCGGCGATCACGTTCAAGTCCATGCCGCCCGCGAAATCTTTCTTACCGCTGGTGATGATCACGCCCTTTACGCCCGCATCGCCAAGTGCGCGGTCGATCAGCCCGTCAAGTTCCGCAAACCCCGCCTGAGACATCACATTCATAGATCGGCCGGGCAGATCCCAGGCAATCGTCGCCACGCCGTCGCCGTCTACGCTGTAGATAAAATCGGTCATTGTTTCCTCCGGTATTCGGTGCCGTTTGCGTGCAGGTATCGCCGTGCCGTGCCGTCTTTGTGGGTGATCAGATCATGATCGGAATAGTGGATGATGTCGGTCGGGTGCCGTGTGCCGACCACCAGATATGATGCCGGTGCAGCAAGCGGTTGTCGAGCCTGTGGCCCACCGGGCTGCCCGCAGGCCAACAGGCGGCGTCGCCAGTGCGCAAAACGGTTTCAGTGTCTTCCACCAAAACCACCTCACCGGCCAACATATAGATCATCTCGTCCTCGCCCTCATGCCAATGGCGGTGGCCAGAGGCAGACCCCGGCGGCAGGGTTTCAACGAACGCGCCAAATTGGGTCAGGCCGCCGGGATCGGACAGCAGTTGATAGGTATAGCGGCCGGGGCCCGTGCCCAAAATCGGGTGCTCGGGGGCCAGTTCATGCACAACCGGGGGCAGGGCGAGCTTTGGCATCAGCGCGGGCCTTGCCAATCGGTGCCGTCTTTATAGGTAAACCGGTTCACGCCGCCGCCCTGATGGACCATAAAATCGACGTCAGAATAGGTTGCCACTTCGGTTTTGGCCTTGGTGCCCACCACCAGAAACCGCGCCTCGGTATCGGTGTGATTCACAAAGCAGTGGCCATCAGGAAGGCCCGCCGGAAAGGCCGCGCAATCGCCGACCTGCATGATGGTTGGGCCAGCATCCTGCACCATCGTGCAGGCGCCTTGCGTGATCATCACGAATTCATCTTCGGCCAGATGCCAGTGCCGCAAAGATGATTTCGCCCCCGGTTCAAGAATGACAATATTTACCCCGAATTGCGTGAGGCCCCCGGCATCGCCCAACCGCAGGCTGGACCGACCGGCCACTTCGGCATCATAGGGCGCGGGATAGATGGTGCCGGTTTTCATCGGCACTTGTGTCATATCGAGTTTAGGCATCACACCCTCTCAATAATCGTGGCAGCCCCCATGCCCGACGCGATGCACAGCGTGGCAAGGCCCATGCCCTTGCCCGACCGTTCCAATTCATCCAGCAAGGTGCCGATGATGATGGCCCCGGTCGCCCCCAGCGGGTGCCCCATGGCGATGGATCCGCCGTTGACGTTCACGAGGCTTGGATCGACATTGAACGCCTGCTGAAAGCGCAGAACCACGGCGGCAAAGGCCTCGTTCACCTCGAACAGCTCAATGTCTTTGATGCTCATCCCGTTGTCACGCAATATCTTTTCGGTCACCGGAACCGGGCCGGTCAACATGATGGTGGGATCGGTGCCGATCTTTGCCGTGGCCCGAATGCGCGCCCGTGGGGTCAACCCGTGGCGAATGCCAAATTCCTTGTTACCGATCAGAACCGCCGCCGCCCCATCGACAATCCCCGACGAATTGCCAGCGTGGTGAATATGATCAATCCGCGCCAGATGCGGGTATTTCATCATGGCGATCTTGTCAAAACCGGGCATCACTTCGCCGATATCCTTGAACGCGGGGCGCAACGCCCCAAGGCTTTGCATATCGGTCTGCGGGCGCATGTATTCGTCATGCGCCAGCATGGGAAGACCGTTCTGATCGTGAATGGTGATCACCGATTTGGCAAAGCGCCCTTCCTTCCACGCCATTGCCGCCCGGCGTTGGGATTCAACTGCCAACAAATCAGCGTCATCGCGGGTAAAGCCGTATTCGGTGGCAATAATATCCGCTGAAATCCCCTGCGGCACGAAATAGGTCTTCATTGCCAAAGACGGGTCCACCGCAATCGCCGCGCCGTCGCTGCCCATGGCAACCCGGCCCATCATCTCCACCCCGCCCGCGATATAGGCATCCCCCGCGCCACCGCGCACCTGGTTGGCCGCGATATTCACCGCCTCCATGCCGCTGGCACAAAAGCGGTTGATCGCAAGGCCGGGGATCGACTGATCAAGGTCGGATGCCAACACGGCAGACCGCGCCAGGCACCCGCCTTGTTCACCCACTTGGGTGACATTGCCCCAGATCACATCTTCCACCGCATGACCTTCCAGCCCATTGCGCGCCTTCATGGCGTTCAACACGCGTGCGGACAAGGCAACCGAGGTCAGCTCGTGCAGGCTGCCATCAGCCCGGCCCTTGCCGCGCGGCGAACGGATGGCGTCATAGATATAGGCATCTTGCATCGCGGTCTCCTTCAGGCCCGGTCGGCGGGTGAGCCGGGCATCAAATCATAGGGGGCTTGCCAGCCGGGGGTGGCGGCGATGGCGTCAAGCCAACGGTCGATATGGGGCCAGTCGGCGCGGTCAAACCCGTAGGGTTCGGGGTAGTAAAGATAGCCACAGCACGACAGATCGGCGATGGTCATCGACGCACCCGCGATCCAGGTGTGATTGGTCAGATGGTCGTTCAGCAGGGCGTAGGCCGCCTTCAGCCGCGCCTGCAGGAATGGGATAACCCCTGCCGGGCGTTTTGCCTCGGGCAAGAAATTGCTCAAGAACCGCGTGGTGCCGATGGTGCCTGACAGCTTGTGATTGTCCCAGAACATCCAGCGCAAAATCTCCCGCCGCTCCGCTGCGGATTTGCCGCCCAGCTTGCCGGACTTTGAGCTGATGTAATCAAGGATCACCCCCGATTGGGTCAGCGTCGTCTCTCCGTCCACCAACACCGGTACTTCACCCATCGCGTTGATCTCCCGGAAAGCGGGGGTGCGCGCCTCGCCGTTGAAGAAATCAACATAGACCGGTTCCCAATCCACATCGGCAAAGGTCAGTGCGAGAGCGACCTTGTACGCATTGCCAGATTCGCCAAAGCAGTAAAGTTTCATGGTCATGTGGCGACTCCCGGCGTTGTGGCGCGTTGATGCGTTGAATTTGAGTATTTAAGCGAAAAGGAAGCCGAAAAGTAACGTTTGATTAACGCTGATGCGGCATCCATGGAGTTGCGGTACAGGCTGGAGAGCCGATGACCGCCGAATGGGAAGTCGCCCCGGTTGTCGGTGAACAACCTGTCAGTCGCGAAAGCACTGGGCGGCCGGGGCGCATCTTTTGCGATTTCCTTTTCGTCCAAATACTCATCTTTCAGCCTGTCGTGATCTCTGATCATTTTTTCCGATCCTCCAGTTCCGCATTGAACAGCCGGATGCGGTGGGTCAAGTTATCCTCGTTGATCACACTTGAGAAATTCTCAAAAATAAAAGAAAGCGCTTCGCCTTCGTCCAACCCCGCCTCGGCGGCAAAACGTTTCAGGCGGCGATAGCCGTCTTCGGTCATGGCAACCGGGAAACGGCGGGTCAGGCGAAAGCGTTTTGGCATGGGCTTACTCCGGCAGCGGGGCGGGGCGCAAAATTCTTTCTACAAGAATTTTACTGTCGCAAGTCTAGAACGCATCTGCGCCAAGCGCCATCACCAGCTCGGCCCCCGTTTTAATCCGCGCCAGATGCAGCGCCGTGGCAGGCAGGTGCCGTGCCATGTAGTAGCGCCCGGTCTTTATCTTGGCGTCCAGAAATGCCGCATCGCCGCCAGCACCCAGCCCGGCATAAGCCGCCTTCGCCATGCGTGCCCACATCAGCCCAAGGCAGACATGCCCCATCAGATGCATGAAATCATACGACCCCGCCAACGCGTCGTTCGGGTTTTTCATGCCATTGGCGGCAAAATACATCGCTGCCGCCTGGGCGTCTTTTGAGGCTTTTTTAAGCGGCTCCAGAAACCCGTCTTTCAGGGCAGCGTCACCGTCATTTTCCTTGATGAAGGCCTTTACCATCGCGAAAAACGCCATCACCGGCTTGCCACCATCTGCCGCCAGTTTGCGCCCCACCAGATCCAACGCCTGCACGCCGTTGGCACCTTCATAGATCATCGCAATCCTTGCGTCGCGGGCGAACTGGCTCATGCCGCCATCCTCGATATAGCCGTGCCCACCCCAAACCTGTTGGGCGGCCACCGCCATCTCGAACCCCTTGTCGGTCTGGAAGCCTTTGATCACCGGGGTCAGCAGGGATATCATGCCCTCCGCCTCTGCATCGCCCGCCCGCTTCGAGCGATCAATCAGATGCGCGCCCCACAGGGTAAACGCCCGCGCGCCTTCGATAAAGCTTTTCTGATCCATCAGGTTGCGGCGAATATCGGGATGCACGATCAACGGATCGGCTGGTCCATTGGGGTTTTCAACGCCAGTGACAGCACGGCCCTGAAGCCGGTCTTTCGCGTAGTGCACCGCATTCTGATAGGCCGCTTCGGCCACCGCATAGCCTTGCAGACCGACGCCTAGCCGCGCCTCGTTCATCATGGTGAACATCGCGCGCATACCCTTGTGCAGATCGCCCAGAAGGTAGCCAACCGCCCCGTCATAATTCATCACGCAGGTGGCATTGCCGTGAATGCCCATCTTTTCCTCGATCTTGCCGACCGACACCGCGTTGCGTGCGCCAAGCGAGCCATCCGCATTGACCAGCACCTTCGGCACGATGAACAGCGAAACACCCTTGATGCCATCGCCACCCCCCGGCGCTTTTGCCAGCACCAGATGGATGATGTTGTCGGCCAGATCATGATCGCCGGCGGAAATAAAGATCTTCGTCCCCGTCACCAGATACGACCCGTCCGCTTGGGGCGCGGCCTTGGTGCGCATCAGCCCCAGATCGGTGCCTGAGTGCGGTTCGGTCAGGTTCATGGTGCCAGTCCAGTCGCAGGACACCATCTTTGGCAAATACGCGGCCTTTTGCGCGTCGGTGCCATGCGCGTGGATGGCGGAATAGGCACCGTGGGTCAGGCCCTGATACATGTTGAAGGCCATGTTGGCGGACACGAAAATCTCGCCCACCGCTGTGCCCATGACGTAAGGCAGGCCTTGGCCGCCATAGTCCGAGTCGCAATCCAGCGCTGTCCAGCCGCCGGATTTCATCGCCTCGAATGCCGCTTTGAAGCCGGTTGGCGTGCGCACGATGCCGTTTTCCAGATGGCACCCTTCGCGGTCGCCCGGCAGGTTTAACGGGGCCAACACATCGCGCGCCACTTTGCCCGCTTCTTCCAGCACGGCGGCGGTAAAGCCCGCATCCAGATCGGCGTAGCCCGGCACATCTATATCAGCCACCTTCAGCACATCTTGCAGCACGAACAGAAGGTCTTTCACGGGGGCTGTATAACTGGGCATTTTTAGCGTCCTTTTGGATCGACAGGTTTGGTCTAGCGGCAGTGTATTAACGGGGTGTCACCCGGCTGCGGGCTTGCGGAAATTGGCAAGCACTTCGGCCCCCCAGACAAGTTGACCTTCCAATTCGTCAATCGCCTCGTTCAGATCATCTCGTTGCTGTTTCATCTGGACAAGCCGGGCACGGGCAATGTCATAGGTGCGGGACAGCTGAGTTTCCTGGCTGCCGTCGCGGTCATACAGAGCCAGCAACTGACGAATATCCTCAAGGCTAAAGCCAAACCGCTTGCCGCGCAAAATCAAGGTCAGTCGCGCGCGGTCACGTTTTGTGAACAACCGCTTGGTGCCGATGCGCTGGGGCGCCAGCAGTTCCTTCGCCTCGTAAAACCGCAATGTGCGCGGCGTTACGTCAAAGGCGGTACACATATCGCTGATCGTCATCACGTCTTGGTTAAGGGCAGATGTCATGGCAGAACTCGGAAACTTTTCTGGTTGCGGGAAACATGAGCCGCAAATGGGCGCATAAAATCAATTCTACCAGATCACTTGACGCTAACGTAATTGATACGTCACGTCATTTGGGCGGTTGACGCGGTGTCAGTCCACGTCAACTGCGCCAATACGCAGCGAAGTCAGATCAGCAATCGCAACATTCAGATCATCCCGCTGCTTGGCCAAGGCGGCAAGTTGGCGGTCTGCCAAATCGATCCAAGCCTTCATCTGGGCCCCGTTGCCCCGTTTTTCATAAATCATCAGCCATTGTCGAATTTCCTCCAGCGAAAAACCAAAGCGTCGGCCACGCAGAATAAGCGTCATGCGGGCAATTTCGCGCGGGCCGTAAAAGCGCGCGCGACCATCTTTGTCGGGCGATATAAGTTCAATATATTCATAATACCGCAAAGTGCGCGGCGTGACGGCAAACCGCGCGCACATGTCTTTGAAGCTGAGGCGAATTTCCGTCATGGCGCTGCCTCCCAAATCACAGCCTATGCCCGGAATTTGTATCGCGCAACGGTTGTGATGGTGCTTGCAGGCTGCCTGCGTTTCGTGATGATGGCGGGGCCAAGCGAGGTGCCATGACCGATTTATTGAACACCGCACGCAGCTTTATGTCGGCACTGCCGCATGCGCGCGCCCTGGGAATGCAAATCACCCAATTGGGCGAGGGCCGCGCCACAGTTACCATGCCGTGGGATGCGCGCTTTGTTGGTGATCCGGTGACAGGAGTAATTCATGGCGGGGCGGTATCGGCGTTGATGGATACCGCATCGGGCGCTGCTGTGATGTGCCATGCATCGGGGCCGATGGGCACGGCCACGCTGGGGCTGCGGATCGATTACATGCGCCCGGCCACAGCGGGCCAGACCATAACGGCCCGGGCGGAATGCTATCACGTGACACGGTCGATAGCGTTTGTGCGGGTCACGGCATCGGATGAGGACACCGCGCGCCCGGTGGCCATGGGCACAGGCACCTTCACGCTGCAAGGGGTATCGGCATGATGCGCGCGCCGCCTGAGCCCGTTCACATCATCAAAGGCCGCCGCGAGGCGCTGCTGAAAGCGCTGGTCAGCGGCGTGCCCTACATCGAATTTCTGGGGATTCAGTTTGACAGGCGCGGCGATGAATTGACCGCCGTTTTGCCCTATCGCGATGATCTGATCGGCAATCCGGTGCTGCCCGCGCTGCATGGCGGCGTGACAGCGGCCTTTCTGGAGGTGACGGCGATTATCGAATTGAGCTGGACGTTGCTGTGGGACGATATGGAAAACGGCACTGGCCAGCTTTTGGACCCGGCCCAACTGCCGCGCCTTCCCAAGACCATTGATTTCACCATAGATTTCCTGCGCTCTGGCCTGCCGCGTGATGCCTATGCGCGGGCGCGGGTGAACAGATCCGGTCGGCGCTATGCGTCGGTGCATGTCGAGGCGTGGCAAGACAACCGCGCGCGCCCCTTTGCCCAAGCCTCGGGTCATTTTCTGCTTGCCGGGCGGGATGACTGATACGACGGCACTGTCAGTCACCCATGCCGGCGTGATGAAAATTGCGCTACCCATCGTGCTGTCAAACGCCACGGTGCCGCTGCCGGGCGCTGTGGATGCCGGCGTGGTGAGGCAGTTGGGCGTTGCTGCCCGGATCGGCGCCGTGGGTTTGGGCGCGGTGATCCTTTCCTCTGCCTACTGGATCTTCGGCTTTTTGTGCATGGGCACAGCGGGGCTGGTGGCGCAAGCGCATGGCAAGGGCGATGCGTCAGAGCGCAGGGCGATATTGCTGCGCGCCCGATTGGTGGCACTGACTGCAGGCTTGGTCCTGATCGCAGTTCAAAGCCCGCTGATGGCCGCCACCATCGGCGCGGCCCCGGCCAGCCCGCAGGTCGAAGTCCTTGCCCGCCAATACCTGTCGATCCGCATCTGATGTGCAAACCGCTGCCCGCAGTTATTTGCCGTGGTTGATCGCCGCGCCAATCATCGGCGTGGCCGCTTGGATATTTGATGGCATTTTCATCGGGGCCACCCTGACCCGCGATATGCGTCAGGCTATGCTGATATCGGTTGGCGCCTGTCTGTGCGCCCTTGCTGTTCTGGTGCCCCCGCTTGGGCAACCACGGCCTTTGGGCGGCGCTTATGGTGCTGAACCTGGCACGTAGCATAACCATGGCGCTTAGGTATCGCGGGGTAGACCGGAAAATCCGCGCTTTACGCCCGAAAGAACCGGAACACGGTTGATGCGCCCCAGCCTGCCGCCAC
>JAYSPY010000053.1:0-2424 GCA_043721855.1 Pseudorhodobacter sp. | reverse complement strand
AATAGCCTAAACACCAGTTCATGTTGGCGTCGGATGAGCCTGTGGAATATTTTTTGCCGTACCGCCGGTTTAACCGGCGTCTTCCCCCGAAGTGCCCTGTTCAATTCAGAAGCCTATGGCGGTTGGGACCGCGATTCTGAGCGTCAGGTTGATATTGTGTCGGGTTGTTTTTTCCTGATCAAACGGGTGGATTGGGAAAAACTGGGCGGGTTTGATCCGGTTTTTGTGATGTACGGCGAAGAGGCCGATCTTTGTTTACGAGCGTCACGCGATTTATCCGCCATGCCACAGGTCACCGCGAATGCGACCATCATTCACTATGGTGGTGCGTCTGAACGGGTGCGGGCCGATCGGGTGATCCGCGTACTGCGCGCCAAGGCTGAGATGCTTAATCGGCATATTCCGGGCTGGCAGCGCCCTTTGGCGCGTGGATTGTTTTTATTGTTTCCGCTGTCGCGCAAGATTGCGGCAAGTATTGGCGTGCGCAAAGGCGGCGGCGAAAGTTCAAACGTGTGGCGGGAAGTCTGGCAACGGCGCGCGGAATGGGGAAATGGATTTGTGTGATACTATGAAGGTGGCAAAAAGTTGCCGGACTGTGGGGCGCAGTCTGTTAACAAGCCAACCCTTACCATAAATAGCATCGCTATGTCGGTTGGGGGTGGGTTTCGCACGCGAAACTGAAAAAGCAGATCGCCGCATCTATGCCACACAGCAGACCAAGACAAGGAAGCGCCTCGAACTTTGACGCTTTGAAACGGAAAAAGGTTAGAGTGAATGGGCTGACCGCACTCCGCCACTTCTATCACAGGCAGCCCGCGCGACAAACAGGACCAAGATGCAAGATACCCTGAATAAAACCAACAATCCCTACAGGCGGGCTCTGCGTGAGATGAAGCGGACCTTTATTCAGGTGGGGCTGTTTTCGGCTGCGATCAACATTTTGATGCTGACCGGGCCGCTTTATATGCTGCAAGTCTATGATCGGGTGTTGTCGAGCGGGTCGGTGGCCACGTTGGAGGGCCTCTTTATCATCGTGGTCGTGCTATACACCTTTCTGGGGATTTACGAATTTCTGCGCGCGCGGCTGCTGTCACGCGCCGGCTACCGGCTGGATGCAAAGTTGGGCAATAGAGCGTTCGATTTCTGGATGTATCTTGGGGCCATGCAAGACCGAAGTGGTGAAAACCCCTTGCGGGATCTGGATGTGATCCGTGGGTTTGTGGCCAGTCCGGCGATCATGGGACTGTTCGATCTGCCGTGGATTCCGTTCTTTTTGGCCATCGTTTTCTTCATCCACCCGTGGCTGGGCTATCTGACGCTGGCCGGGGCTTTGGTTGTGGCGGTGGCGGCCTATCTCAACCAGCTGGTCACCCGCACTGCGATTGCTCAAGCCGTTGGCATTGATAGCGGTGAGCGCAGCTTTATCGAGAAAAGCCGCCGGAATGCCGAAGTTGTGGTTGCCCTTGGCATGCAGCGCCGGATTGTTGACCGCTGGCGTGATACGCATGACAGAAGTCTTGCCTATTTCCAGCTGAGTGGGGAACGCAGCGAAGGGTTCTCGGCCTTCTCAAAAGCCTTCAGGTTGCTTTTACAATCCATGTTGCTGACGGTGGGCGCCTATCTTGCGATCAAGCAAGAAGTCTCGGCCGGGGCGATTATCGCCACGTCCATCATTGCGGGGCGCGCCCTTTCGCCGGTGGATCAGGTGATTGGTCAATGGAAATCCATTGGCCGCGTTTTGCAGGCCCATCGCAGTTTGCTGTTCACGATGGACCGGATGCCACCAGACCAAAGACATATCATGCTACCTGATCCCAAGGGCAATATTCAGGTGACCAACCTGACCAAATATGCCCCCGCAGGTGCCCCGGGTGTGCTGCGCCCAAAAATCCTGAGCCAGTTGAACTTTTCACTGGCACCGGGGGATGGTTTGGGCGTGATCGGCAATTCGGCCGCAGGAAAATCCAGCCTTGCCAAAGTGTTGGTCGGGGCTTGGCGGCCCGAAAGCGGCGAGATCAGGCTGGATGGCGCCACTTTGGATCAATGGCATCCCGAAGATTTGGGGCGCCATATCGGCTATTTGCCGCAAACGCTGGAAATGCTGCCGGGCACGATTGCGGAAAACATTTCGCGCTTTAACCAAAAGGCGCAAGACAAGATGATCATCGAGGCGGCCCAGATAGCTGGCGTGCATGAAATGATCCTGGCCCTGCCGGGCGGCTATTCAACCCCCATTGGTATGGCGGGGCAGCCACTGTCTGGCGGGCAGATACAGCGGATTGGTCTTGCACGGGCAATTTTTGGCATCCCGCGCCTTATCGTGCTGGACGAGCCCAATTCAAACCTTGATGGCGGCGGTGATGATGCGCTGTCTGCTGCAATATTGACCCTGCGCGCGCGCGGATCGGTGGTGGTCGTGATGGC
>JAYSPY010000052.1:0-30810 GCA_043721855.1 Pseudorhodobacter sp. | reverse complement strand
GTAAGCAGTACAATAGAAGCAAAATTCGAGCGCATCGTCGTCACTCCGATATAGACCCGGCATCTTGATGCTCGGGGCGTATGTCGCGCAGTCATCTTGGTTTGTCGCGTCGGTGGTTACGTCCACCCGGCAAATCCCAACTGCGCACCGTGAGGTCTACGCCTCAATTTTCGATCAGGATAGCCCCCCGCACGCGCTGTTGATCAGCGGTGAAAGGGCGTGCTCTGGCGCAACTTTGAAACCTGATTTTGCGTATGCAACAAAGTGGTATTGTCCGTTTAAATGATACTAAAGTTAAGAATGAAAAAGCTAATTACTGCCCAAACCTTCGCCGCCATTGGGATAGGACCACAGCGATCCCAATCTCATAAATTGTGGATTTACGTTCGGGCGATCCGGGGGCGATGGCGAGGTTGACGGGGCTCGAACCCGCGACCCCCGGCGTGACAGGCCGATACTCTAACCAACTGAGCTACAACCCCGCGTCGCCGCCCGGTATCTCCCGAACGTTGGGGGTTATTACGGGACGTGCGGGGCGGCGTCAAGCGCAGCTTGATGAAAAAATGCGCTCACTGAGCGGGGGCTGGAATGAATTCTGCATTGTCGGTGGGCGGCAGTTGGAACCGGCCATGCGCCCAGTCGCCTGCGCGCCAAGCTTCTTTCGCGGCATTGATGCGGTCTTGCGAGGATGCCACAAAATTCCACCAGATGTGACGCGGCCCGTCCATCGTGGCCCCACCAAGCAGCATCAATCGCGCCCCCAGATCACCAGCTTGCAGTGATATCCGATCCCCGGGGCGAAAAACCAGCATCCGGCCGGCATCAAAGCTTTCGCCGCCGACCACAACATTGCCCGCCAGAATATACACGCCACGATCTTCGTGGTTGTCGGGAAGCGGGATGCTGGCACGGGCTTGAAGCGTGGCGTCGGCATAAAACATCTCTGACGGGGTTTCGATGGGGGCGGTTTCACCCCAGACGCTGCCCAGAATCAGCCGCACAAACTTGCCTTCCCCTTCCAGAACCGGAAGGTCCGCTTCGGGCGCATGAAGAAACGCCGCCGGGTCATCTTCACGATCTTTTGGCAGGGCAATCCAGGTTTGCAGACCGAACAAAGATGCCGGCCTGGCGCGCATCACACCGTCCATCCGTTCGGAATGGGTGATACCCTGCCCGGCCAGCATCCAGTTGACGGCTCCGGGTTCGATCCATTGGTCGGTTCCCAGACTGTCGCGGTGATGGATACGGCCCTTAAGAAGGTAAGTGACGGTGGCAAGCCCGATATGGGGATGCGGGCGCACGTCGATGCCTTGACCGGTCAGAAATTCAGCGGGGCCCATCTGATCAAAGAAAATGAATGGCCCCACCATTTGACGGGCCTGCGATGGAAGGGCGCGCCGAACCTCGAAGCCGCCCAGATCGCGGGCGCGGGGCACAATGACAGTTTCGATCAAATCGACGCCGTCACCGATAGGGACCGAGGGATCGAGGGCGGGGTTCCAACTCATCTGATGTTCCTTTTTGTGGAACATAGATAGGTGGCGGCTTTTGATCTGTCTTGCGCGATTTCAGCCCGCTGACTGTGCATTGGTGCATATCGCATGCAATAAAACGCGTAATGTAATCATTACAGTTAATATTCCGCAATTATCGGGGATTTTTTTCTGTGTGCAAGATCAACAAAAGAACATCAAATCGTCATACAGACTTGATGGTGGGTCGTGACGGGCTCGAACCGCCGACATTCTCGGTGTAAACGAGACGCTCTACCAACTGAGCTAACAACCCATCTGTGCGCGTATTAACCCAAGGTGCACATGCGCCGCAAGCCCCATCGTCGCAGCCCGGCGATATAAACGATGACTGACGGAGCTTTAGGCTTTTTTCGAAAATTGGTGGGTGATAAGGGATTTGAACCCCTGACATCTTCGATGTGAACGAAGCGCTCTACCACTGAGCTAATCACCCGCCGCCCGGCTGATAACCCTAGTCTTCGGCGTCTGCAAGGGTTTGCTGCAACCCGGACCTGCCCGAGCCAGCGGCGACAGGCCGGCGCAGCTTGACGGTCATTGCTTTGCCCGATCCTGCGTCGCCCGCGCGGCTGACTTTGGCACGGCCGAGCGGCGGCAAATTCAGCGTATCGCCATTCGACAGCGCATCGCCAAGCGCTGACAGTGTCGCATCCACAATTTGGCGGACATCTGCCTTTTTCGCGCCGGTGGCGACGACGACCTTGTCGATCAGGTCTTTTACCTTCAGCGCCGGGGCGGAGCTTGCGGCGGGTTTTGATTTTGCTTGACCGCCGCCCGATTGCGCAGGCTTTGCCGGGCCGGGTAGCGGAAGATCCCGATGCGGCGCGGCCGTTTTTACAGGCAGCGCTACGGGCACCCGTGGCATCTTTGGGCCACCGGATGCTTGCGCAGTTTTAGACACCAACTTTGCAGCAGGCGATTTTATAGCTTTGGGTTTTGCGGCCATGATGTGAAGGCATCCCTGAATGACATCTGCGCAAATCTTAGCAGGTTTTTGCGCTATTGCCACCAGATATGGTGGGTTTGGTGCGTGAAGCGGATATTAATGCCGATTGCGACCTTTGCAGTCTGGTGGTGCACCAAACCAAACTGCGGTGCATCAGATCCGTGAAGGTCGCAGGCCCGATTGCCTGCCCCTGGTTTGGCCCGACCTACAGATTTATCACCAGAAATTCATCGGCAAAATAGAAAGCCTTTTGCCTTTATGCCTCAGCTTGCTGGCAATGGGCGGCGAATTCTGTTTCCTGGTTGACAGAATGTCACAGAATCATATGCAATGCGTGCAGAAACATAACGGAGAGTCGCATGCGTAAACTTCTTATCACGACGTCGACAGTGCTGGCGCTGTCTGCAATGTCCGCAAATGCGGGTGGTCTTGGCGAGCCAATCATGGAACCTGAAGTGGTTGAGGCTGCAACATCTTCGTCCGCTGGTGGCATCATTGTGCCAATCTTGCTGCTTTTGCTGATCGCAGCGGCTGTCAGCGGCGGAAGTAGCAGCCCGGCGCCGGTTCAGGGAACCTAAGCCCGTTCGTTTAGGGATCAGTCGTCGGTTGACCCCTGTGTCATGGCATTAAGGCGCGCCCAAAGTGGCGCGCCTTTTGTTTTAAAAATGCTTTTTGGTTTTGGGTGGACGGTTGCCGCCCCTGCCAAGGCCAGACCGCAAAGCACGGGCCACGCGCACCGCTGCCCGATGGTCGATGGTCGCTGCCCGATGATCGAGACGGACTGCGCATCCTGAAAGCCCAACACAAGCTTTCAGGACACGATTTTCAAGCTCTGCCTAATGCGCTGTCTGCGATGTGGTGGGTTCGCCAGCTGTTCGTTTCGCAGCTGCGGCCGCTTCCTCCGCCGCCTCATCCCATTCGATGGGTGTCGGCTCCCGCACCAGCGCGTGTTTCAAAACCTCGCGCACATGGCTGACCGGAATGATCGTCAGGCCTTGTTTCACGTTGTCCGGGATTTCCACCAGATCCTTTTCGTTCTCGATCGGGATCAACACGGTTTTAATGCCGCCGCGCAGGGCCGCCAGCAGTTTTTCCTTCAGGCCACCGATGGGAAGCGCATTGCCGCGCAGGGTAACCTCACCCGTCATGGCAATATCACGGCGCACCGGAATGCCGGTGATCACCGACACGATCGATGTCACCATGGCCAGACCCGCTGACGGGCCATCTTTGGGCGTGGCCCCTTCTGGCACATGGACGTGGATATCCATGGTTTCAAACTTGGTCGGTTTGACCCCCAGTTGCGGCGAGATTGACCGCACATAGCTTGCCGCCGCTTCTATGCTTTCCTTCATCACATCGCCCAGTTTGCCGGTGGTTTTCATGCGACCTTTGCCGGGCAGCCGCAACGCTTCGATCGACAGCAACTCGCCGCCGACGCTTGTCCATGCAAGGCCGGTTACAACGCCAACCTGATCCTCCAGCTCCGCCAGACCGTAGCGGTAGCGTTTGACACCCAGAAAGCCTTCCAGCGTCTCGGGCGTGACTTCCACCGTTTTGACCTTGCCCTTGACGATTTCAGTCACCGCTTTGCGCGCTAGTTTGGCGATTTCGCGTTCCAGGTTTCGCACGCCCGCTTCACGCGTATAAGTGCGGATCATTTCCATCAGCGCCGCATCGGTGATCTTGAATTCACCCTTTTTCAACGCGTGATTGGTGATTTGCTTGGCAATCAGGTGACCCTTGGCAATTTCGCGCTTTTCGTCCTCGGTGTAGCCCGACAGCGGGATGATTTCCATCCGGTCCAGCAATGGGCTGGGCATGTTGTAGGAATTTGCCGTGGTGATGAACATCACGTTCGACAGATCATATTCCACTTCCATATAGTGATCTGTGAAGGTGGCGTTTTGTTCCGGATCCAGCACCTCCAGCATGGCAGATGCCGGATCGCCGCGGAAATCCTGACCCATTTTGTCAATTTCATCCAGCAATATCAGCGGGTTGGTGGTCTTTGCCTTTTTCAGCGCTTGGATGATCTTGCCGGGCATGGAGCCGATATATGTCCGTCGGTGGCCGCGTATTTCGGATTCGTCGCGCACACCGCCCAAGGATATGCGGATAAACTCGCGCCCCGTGGCTTTGGCAACTGACCGGCCGAGCGACGTTTTACCAACACCGGGAGGGCCTACAAGGCACAGGATCGGGCCTTTCAGCTTGGCCGACCGCGCTTGCACTGCCAAATATTCGACGATGCGTTCCTTGACCTTTTCCAGCCCGTAGTGATCGGCATCCAGAACCTCTTGCGCTTTGCCAAGATCTTTCTTGGTGCGCGATTTGACGCCCCATGGCACTGCCAGCAGCCAATCCAGATAATTGCGCACAACAGTTGCCTCGGCGCTCATCGGGGACATGTTTTTCAGCTTTTTCAGCTCTGCTTCGGCCTTGTCGCGGGCTTCTTTGGAAAACTGTGTTTTGGCAATCCGCGCTTCCAGTTCGGCCACTTCGTTTTGGCCGTCTTCGCCGTCGCCAAGTTCCTTCTGAATGGCCTTCATCTGTTCATTCAGATAATATTCACGCTGCGTGCGTTCCATCTGGGATTTCACGCGCGTTTTGATCTTTTTCTCGACCTGAAGCACCGACATTTCGCCCTGCATCTGGCCGTAGACCTTTTCAAGCCGCACTGCCACATTCAGCGTTTCCAGCAGGTCTTGCTTCAGCGCCACATCAACGCCCAAATGGCCCGACACAAGGTCGGCCAAGCGGTTCGGCTCCCGCGTGTCGGCCACGGCAGAAAGCGCCTCTTCGGGGATGTTTTTCTTGATTTTGGCGTAGCGTTCAAATTCTTCGCCCACGGTGCGTATCAAAGCCTCGACCGAATCCGCATCACCCGGCACTTCGGTCAGAAGTTCGGCGGTGGCTTCAAAAAACGATGGGTTGGTAACAAATTCGGTGATGCGCACGCGGGCTTTGCCTTCGACAAGCACTTTGACAGTGCCATCGGGCAGTTTCAGCAGTTGCAGAACATTCGCCAAAACGCCGGTGCGGTAGATGCCATCGGTCGTCGGATCATCAATCGACGGGTCGATCTGCGACGACAGCAGAATTTGTTTATCATCCGCCATCACCTCTTCCAGCGCGCGGACGGATTTTTCACGACCCACGAACAGCGGCACGATCATATGGGGAAACACGACGATATCGCGCAGCGGCAGCACGGGATACGAGGCGGAAAGTTGGTCGGTCATAGTATGTCCTTTTCTGGCAGAAAAACCGCGCGCCCCGATGATCGGCAGCAGGTGGGTTTTTCCCTGTCTTTAGTAATTGGTGCTGCGGTGCCCTGGTGTCAACCATTGGTAAATCTGTTTGACATGATGCGCCTGCACCGCCTGCGCTGCAAGCGAGGAATGAGAAGAATGCTCTACACCGCTATTAAAGGGATTCAATGTCGCCCAGGCTGCGCTTTTGGTGGAAATCTGTCACAAACTGTGCCAGTTCGCCCGCCGCAATGGCATCCCGCAGACCCTGCATCAACTTTTGGTAATACTGCAGATTGTGCCATGTCAGCAGCATCGACGCGATGATTTCGCCGGATTTGAAGACGTGATGCAGGTAAGCGCGGCTGTAGGTGGCGCAGGCGGGGCAAGTGCAGGTTTCGTCCAAGGGGCGCGGGTCATCCATGTGCCGGGCGTTCTTGATGTTGACCTGACCGCGCGGCGTCCACGCCTGCCCGGTGCGGCCAGACCGCGAGGGCAGCACACAATCCATCATGTCGATGCCACGTTCAACAGCACCTACGATATCATCAGGCTTGCCGACACCCATCAGATAGCGGGGCTTGTCGGCGGGCAGCATATCGGGGGCGTAGTCCAGCACGCCAAGCATCGCCTCTTGCCCTTCACCCACGGCCAAGCCGCCGACGGCATAGCCATCAAAGCCGATGTCGATCAACGCTTTGGCGGATTGTTCACGCAACCCCTGCGTTACACCACCTTGCATGATTCCGAACAGCGCGTGGCCGGGGCGGTCGCCAAAGGCATCGCGCGATCTTTGCGCCCACCGCATGGATAGCGCCATGGATTTTGCCACCTCGGCATCTGTTGCGGGCAAGGCGGGGCATTCGTCGAAACACATCACGATGTCGGAGCCGAGCAGCTTTTGGATCTCCATGCTGCGTTCGGGTGACAGAATGTGTTTGGAGCCGTCGATATGGCTGGCGAAGGTAACGCCTTCTTCGGTCAGCTTGCGCAAGGCGGCCAGCGACATCACCTGAAAGCCGCCAGAATCCGTCAGGATCGGGCGGTCCCAGTTCATGAATCTGTGCAGGCCACCCAGCCGCGCGATACGTTCCGCCGTGGGGCGCAGCATCAGGTGATAGGTGTTGCCCAGCAGAATATCCGCGCCGGTGGCGCGAACAGATTCGGGAAGCATTGCCTTGACTGTGGCAGCAGTGCCCACAGGCATGAAGGCGGGCGTGCGGATATCACCGCGCGGCGTGCTGATAACACCCGTCCGCGCGCGGCCATCGGTGGCATTGACCTGGAATTTGAACCGCTGCGCCATGACTTTGCCTGTTTGAAAGAGACGCCATGTTCTGGTGCAAAACCAACCCCTTGCCAAGCCGCATCTGGGGATGGATGAGCGCGGAAAGCCGCGTATGCTTGAAGATGATGCAAGAAACAGCTTTGCTGTGCGGCATTCCACCCCATCCATTCAACCAGAGCGGTTCTTGTGATCAAAGAGTGTCGGAGGCTATCATGCTGACACGGCGCGCAATTCACCGAAGGTTGGTTGCCATGGCAATGGCCAGCACCCTGCCCCGTGTCGGATTCGTCGCCGTAGACGGCGCAGTGTCTGCGGCGGACGAATTTCTGAACCGGTTAAGTTTTGGCGCGAACGAGGCGTCTCGGGCCGAGTATGCAAGCATGGGTGCGCTGGGCTGGCTAGAGGCGCAGTTGGCGATGGCGGCCAGTGATCCGGGCCTTGACACACGGCTTGATGAGGCGCGGTTGCGTATCCGGTGTGAGGCGGGCGATGATCCGGAACATGGCAAATGGCACGCCGTGGACGAGATGCGCCGGCGAGTTGTTGGAATTGCACACGCTTGGGGCAAAAAACTATCTGAATGATACAGCACCTGATTGGCACAACGTGCCGGGGGCGTCGGACGGCTTGGGGCTGGGGTATATAGACCAGGATGTCTATGAGGTGGCGCGCGCCTTTACCGGTTGGACGGTAGGCGATGGCCGCTACATCAGCGACGCCGTCGATGCGCCCAAAACCGGGCGCTGCCACTATGTCGAGGCGTGGCACGACCCTTACCAAAAGCGCATTCTTGGGGGTGAAGTTTGAACTCAATCAAGTGCCAATGGCAGACGGTGACCGGGTGTTGGACATGCTGGCCACCCACCCCGGCACGGCGGCATTCCTGTGCAAAAAGCTGATCCGGCGGTTGTTGGTGGATGATCCGGATCCTGCGATGATTGACCGGATAGCAGCGGTGTTGGCGGCCGCATCAGATGCGCCTGACCAGATTGCCCAAGTCATCCGCGCAATTGTGGCGGAACCTGCATTTTGGGGAACCCGCCCAGCAAACTGCGCCGCCCGTTCGAGTTTTTGGCGGGGCTGTACCGCGCCACCGGAGCCGCTGTGAAATCACCGGAAATGCCGTGGGATTGGCAGTTGCAGCCTGCGGGATGGCATCAGCATACCTACGGGCCACCGACTGGCCACCCGGACTGGCCACCGTCTGGCCACCCGGACTGGCCACCCGGACTGGCCACCCGGACCGCGCATCGCGCTGGAGTTCGACATCAACGCTGAACCGCTATGTCGACTTGGCGTTCTTTGCACAGGACGAATGGTTTGGCACCACGGATATGAAGCTGGGCGAGATCACGCCAAAGGATGCGCAAAGCTTTGCCGAGGTTGTGGGGTTTTGGGTGACCAAGCTGCGCGGTGAGGGTTCGCATGATGTGCTGGCAGAGCTGGCGAACGGCTACGGCATCACCGATCTGACTGCGCCGTTGGACCTATCGGCGGATGATCTGCCAGGCGGCGCTGACCGAGGTCACGCGCAGCCATTTCCAGGCCGAGGCGCGCATCGAACGGGCGGCGAAGGCCGGGGATGCCGGGGGCTGGCTGGGGCGGTGGTTGAAAACGCTGCCTGAGGGCGGCGAATTGCCAGCCTTGGCGGTGGGCACAACTATGCCCGGCGCGCTTGACGGGCACGCGGCGGCGGCGGCGGAGCAGTTGGGCAATCTGATCCTTGCGGGCGGCGTTGGTTGGCACCCGCTTTGAAGCAGCGTCTGCAGCAAGGGTTTGGCGCGCATGTTCTTGGCGCAGATGGGCCTGTGGATGCATCTATGGCGCAGTTGCTGGATTTGTCGCAGATCATATCGGGGCGGATTTGGGCTCAGGCAGATAACGCGGTGCGCGCCTATGCCGCTTCGGTGCCCTATCCCGAAAATAACCCGATATCGACGCCGCTGATGACGATTGCGCAGACGCTGAAGCTGGGGATGGGCATGCGGGCGGCGACGGTGGATGTGCCGGGATGGGATACGCATGTGCGCCAATCGGGCGAATTTACCAATCAGGTGCAATGGCTGTCCGAAGGTCTGATGGCGTTCTGGCGCGATCTGGGGCCGTTGCAGCAAGACACATCCGTGGTGGTGATGAGCAAATTTGGGCGGCGGTTGCGGGCGAATGCGTCAGGCGGCACGGATCATGGCCGCAGCAATGTGATGATGGTGCTGGGACCGCAGGCGAAGGGCGGGCGGATGCTGGGGCATTGGCCGGGGTTGACCAATGATGTGCTGGAGGAAGGCGCTGATCTGGCGGTGACAACGGATTACCGCACGGTGCTGGCCGAATTGATGTCAGGCCATATGAGGGCCTCGGATTTAAGCACGGTATTTCCGGGGTTTGTGGCCCCGGCACCTTTGGGGTTGTGGGGGTAGAAATCGCTCGTCAAATCCCTGCGGGCTTTTCTCGCTGGGCGGGCTGTCTTCGCCAAACAGCGATAATCGCCCGCAGGGCAGAGCAGAGCGGCAGATCACGCCGGATCGGCGATCACATCCTGGCGCTGTTGGCCAAGGCCCGCGATGCCAAGTTCAACCACCTCACCGGGTTTCAAAAACCGTGGCGGTTTCATGCCCAAGCCGACACCAGGCGGCGTGCCGGTTGAAATCACATCGCCGGGATGCAGCGTCATGAATTGGCTCAAGTAGCTGACGAGGTAAGCCACACCGTAGACCATGGTGGTGGTCGAGCCGTTCTGCATGCGTGTGCCATTCACCGTCAGCCACATGGCAAGGTTTTGCGGGTCGGCCACCTCGTCACGGGTAACCAACCATGGCCCAAGCTGGCCAAAATTGTCACAAGACTTGCCCTTGGTCCATTGGCCGGAACGCTCGGTCTGAAACGCGCGCTCGGACACATCATTCGCCACGGCATAACCTGCGACATGGCTCAGGGCATGGGCTTCGGACACGTATTTCGCTTTCGTGCCGATGATGACCGCCAGTTCCACTTCCCAATCCGTTTTCACCGATGTGCGGGGAATGATGATCGGGTCGTTCGGGCCGCAGATGGCGCTGGTGGCTTTCATGAAGATAATCGGCTCCGGCGGCACTTTCGCGCCGGTTTCGGCGGCATGGTCGGAATAATTCAGGCCAATGCAGATGAATTTTCCAGTGCCGCCGACGCAAGCGCCAAGGCGCGACGAGGCTGGTACAAACGGCAAAGTCGCGGGGTCAATCTTGCGGATAGCGGCAAGACCTGCGTCTGACAGCACAGCGCCGGCAATATCCGGCACCACACCAGACAGATCGCGGATCGAGCCATCGGGGCCGATCATTCCAGGTTTTTCTGCGCCGAGCGCGCCGTGACGGAGAAGTTTCATAGTGTATGCCTTTCAGGTGTTGGACCAGCCGCCGTCGATAACATGCGCGGCCCCGGTGACAAATGCGGACTCGTCAGACGCAAGAAAGACCACCAATCCTGCGATATCTTCGGCTTGCGCCAGTTTGCCGGTCGGTTGGCGGGCAAGAAACGCCTTGCGGCCTGCCTCGTAATCGCCCGTGTCGGCCATGCGTTGCTGCAAGGACGGCGTATCAACCGTGCCGGGGCAGACCGCGTTGCAGCGGATGCCTTGGGTGATGAAATCGGCGGCAATGGATTTGGTCAGGCCGATCACGGCGGCCTTGGTGCCAGCATAGGCAAACCGGTTCGGGGCGGCGATGATCGACGACGCGACCGAGGCCATATTGATGATCGACCCGCCACCACCCGCGATCATGCCGGGCAGAAACGCGCGGCACATGCGATAAAGGGCGGTGACATTCAGATCAAAGGAAAACGCCCATTGATCTTCGTCGCAGTCCAGAATGGTGCCAGACGCCACAAAGCCCGCGCAGTTGAACAGGATATTGATGGCACCTGCTTGGGCAACCACCTTTGCAATGGCAGCCGGGTCCCGGACGTTCAGAACATGGGTTTCAATGCCCCCGGCCGTCAAGGTGGCCAATGCCGCCTCGTTCACATCGGTCGCGATCACATGCGCGCCTTCGCGTGCCATGGCGAGGGCAGCGGCACGGCCAATGCCCTGCCCTGCCGCCGTGATAAAGGCGCGTTTGCCCTGCAGTCGTCCCATTGGTTTTCCTTTCAACCCCGCGCCAGCAGCGCGTCAATTTCCACCCGCGAGGGCATAGATGGTGCAGTGCCGGGACGGGTGACCGATATGCCAGCGGTGGCACACCCAAAGCGGATGGAGTCGATGACATTTTGCCCTTCAGACAAAGCCACTGCAAATCCGCCATTGAAGGCATCGCCCGCGCCAGTTGTTTCGACCACTGGCCCGGCAGATATGACCGGCACATGCACTGACCGCATCCTGTCGCGGTACAGCGCGCCGTTTGACCCCAGCGTGATGATCACGGTGCCCACGCCCTTGGCAAGCAGCGCATCGGCGGCGGCCTCTGCCTCGGGGATTGTGGTGACAGGCAGGCCTGACAGCGCCTCGGCTTCCGTCTCATTCGGGGTGATGTAGTCGCAGAGCGCAAGGATTTCGTCTGACAGATGTGCGGCCGGCGCCGGGTTCAGGATGGTGGTCACACCTGCGGCACGGGCAATTTTCAGGGCATGATGCGCGGCAGGGATGGGTTGTTCCAGCTGGGTCACGAAAATGGCAGCGCTTTCGATCAGCGCACGGTTGTTGTCGACATCGCCGGTCGATACCCGGCCTGCGGCACCGGGGGAAACGATGATCGCGTTGTTGCCGGTGGCATCCTCGATAAAGATATAGGCGGCTCCGGTGTAGCTTTCGGCATCAACGGTAACCTCGGGAATGACGCCCGCCTTTGCCCAAGTGGCTTGGGCGATACCGGCAAAGGCATCGTTTCCAAGGCGGGTGATGAAGTGGACCTTGCCCCCCGCCATCGCAGCCGCGACGGCTTGGTTCGATCCCTTGCCGCCGGGGCCAAGCACAAAGGATTTGCCAAGGATGGTTTCGCCGATTTTGGGCTGCCTTTCCGCACGGTAGGCTGTGTCAGCCACAAAGATGCCAAGGATGACGATTGGTTTCATGGAGGCGGGTTTCATGATTCTGCGTCCGGTGCGATGACGCCCTTGCGCAGGATGAAACAGCCGTAGAAACGGCGCTCCCCGGTCTGGATCACGGCATAGGCAGTTTTGGCACGGCCGTAGAAATCGTAGCGTTCGATGCTTATCATCGGGCGCGGGCGGCCTTCTGCCGCGTCGATGGCACGCTGCACTTCGGCCTGCACCGGTTCGATGCGGTCAGGGTCACCCACCACTTCCATCCGGCCCGCGAAATCATCGACGAAGGTATCCAGCGGCAGCACGGAAAGAACGGCCTCAATCGCCTGAGCGCAGGTCAGGTTTTCCATGCGCAAAAGGCTTCCCAAGACAGTTTCCCGCGCGATGCTGTCGGCGGGGAAGTTTGTGTCAGATATCACAAGCGTATCGCCATGCCCCATCGCACGCAGGGCATACAGAACGTCGGCGTTCAGGCGGTTGTCGATGCCTTTGAGCATGGGATGCGTCCTTATTTTAGGCGCTGAAGTTTGTCATGACGGCACGCGCCATGACTTGGGCAAGGGCGGTGTGAGCCGCCTGATCATAGTGGATTCCGTCAATCGGCGATACGGAAATATGTTCGCCTGCATCAAGGAAAGCGACATTTGCGCGGGCGGCGGCGGCGGCGATTGATGCGGCAAGGCCGCGCGATTTGGCGGCACCGCCTTCGAACATGTCGGCCAGGCATCCAGCCTCGATGATCGGTGGCGGGGCGACCAAAAGGATGCCGGGGTTGCTTCCATCGGGGCCACAAGCAAAGGCACGGATGACGCCGATCAGGCGTTCAAGTGACAAGGCGATATCGTTGGGGTTGACCGAAAAACGACCCTTCAGATCATTGGTTCCCAGCATCATGATGATCACATCTACGGGTTTGTGGCTTTCAAGCAGGGACGGCAGCACGGTCAGCCCGTTGCGATGCGCACCTTCGATGGGATCGTCATGCACGGTGGTGCGGCCGGGGTGGCCTTCCTCGATCACATGCCAATCCGGGCCCAGATGCCCGGCCATAAGGGTGGGCCAGCGCGTGCTGTGGTCATATCGCCCCGATGCGCCCAAATGCGGCGCCGGCGGCGTGCCGTGGGTGTTGCTATCGCCAAAGCACAGTACGGTTTTCATCATCAGATGCGGTCCCCTGAATTGGCGTCAAACAAGTGCACAAGCCGGGGCTGCGGTGCCAGATGCACAGTATCACCAACTTTGGAGGCATGGCGGTCACGGAACACGGCCACCACGTTCTGGCTGCCCGCACGTAACACAACATGGGTTTCGGACCCGGCAGGCTCAATCACCGTGATTTTGGCTGTGACGCCCGTGTCGCTAAGATCAAGATGTTCCGGGCGGATGCCAAACATCACCTTTTGACCATCGGTCACGCTTGGATTTACACTAACGACATGCGATATGCCGGCGACATCGACCATCATCCCCGCCGCAGTCTGACGCGCGACGCCTTCGATCAGGTTCATTGACGGTGATCCGATAAAGCCGGCAACGAATGTATTCGCCGGGCTATCATGCAATTCCAACGGCGTGCCGATTTGGGCGATATGGCCATCGCGCATCACGACAATGCGGTCGTGCGTTAGGTAAACGGTTGTGGTGCCAAGGCGTTGGTGCAATTCGCGAATTTCGGACCGCATTTGCACCCGTGGTTTGGCATCAAGATTGGATAGAGGCTCGTCAAACAAGAACACCGCAGGATCGCGCACGATGGCGCGCGCCATAGCGACACGCTGGCGCTGGCCACCGGAAAGTTCGCGCGGAAAGCGGGCAAGAGAGGGCGTAAGACCAAGTGTTTCGGCAGCGCGATTGACGCGGGTTGTCACCTCGGTCTTCGCCATATTCGCCATTTTCAGCGCGAAACCCATATTGGCGACCACGGTTCTACGGGGATAAAGCGCGTAGTTCTGGAACACCATGGCGATGTTGCGTTCCGCCGGGGGCAGATTTTTCACGACGCGGTCACCGATGCTGATGGTTCCCGAGGTGCCGCCTTCCAGCCCGGCAATCATCCGCAAATGCGAGGATTTACCACCACCAGACGGGCCAACAAGACCGACAAATTGCCCATCGGCAATTTCAATATTTACCCCGTGCACAACCTGTTGCGCGCCATAAGACTTGCGCAGATCGCGGATGTGAACTTCGGCCATGCTTCCCCCAAACGCAATTTATCCACCAAAAGGTGTTGGGCAAACAGCCCTTGTTCGGCAAAGTCGTAGCGCAGCAAAAAGCCCGTGTCCATCATCTAAGCAAACTAACATGTTAGATGCTTGACTTGGCGTAACCAGGCTGAGAAAGTCTGGCAGGTGCCGGACCCGGATGTGGGGATCCATGCGGCACGAAAACCCGTCAGGGCACACCGCGCCTGAACACCGGGCCGCGAACAATTGCAGAACATCAAAGGGAGGTCGTTGATGAAAACAGACCTCTACAATCAGGTTGTGCGGGCGGGATTGACCCGGCGTAAGCTATTGCGAGGCGTGGTATAGGCTGGCGGTGCGGCGGCACTGGGCGGCCAGAGGTTGCGCCCGGCTTTTGCGGAACAAAACCTGCGAACAGCTATCTTGAAAATTCCGGGCGTGGGTGTGGGGTCGCCTACAGATGCAGATTGGCAAACGGTCGGCGAGATGACGCTGGGTGCCACCAATACCAATGTGGCCGAAGGTGACTTTGCCGGTGTTGAACTGAACTTCATGGGCCTGAACAACCAAAATCAGCACAATGTGCTGTTTCGAGGTTTTCCGAAGGCTTGGGAAACCTGGACGAGTACCAAGATCAACTGGATCGACCTTGCGCAGGCAGACCATAACGCGCGCCTGCAGCAATCGATTGCCACCGGCTTCCCGATCCTGCCGGGGTCTGACGACGTTTATAACAACGTGACGGGTGCTTGGGATACCCTGCCGTCAGGGCCAAACTTTGCACCAGACATGGCTTACATTGGCTGGGGCGTCTACGTCATGGCCAAAGTCGATAGCGATGAGAAAAAAAAGGCCGCCTGGTCTGCTGCAGCCGATTTTGGCGGCAAGGATATCGCACTTTGGATGGCGGCCTATCCCTCGGGCTTCCAGCCGTATCACAACAGCCAATTCAACTATGAAGAATGGACTGCGGCGGGTTACGATGCTGCGTTCGTTGAAGACTATCCTGGGTCCAATCCTGATAGCTACAACCACCCTGACGCGGCCATCGAGCCGCGGATTCCGGGCATTTTCCAATACTATTCTGCGGCCGAAGATGAATTGGCAAAAGACTATGCGGGACAATACAAATCTGCGCAAGAAACCGCAGATGCGATTGCGGCGGCGTGGGAAAAGCTGACCGACCAAATCGGGCGCGACAGCCAGATTGCGCTGTATAAAGCCAGTTTGGGCATGTGATGGATGGATCCTCTTGCGGGCAACCGACAAGGGGCAAATCAAGCTGACGAAAGCGGCGCGCAAGAGATTGGGTGCCGTTTTTGTAATGGCCAGGACAGGACAGTTTCGCCTGACCATGACCGCGGTCTGGGTGGCACAGACAGAGGATTGAACGGGCTGCTTACAATTCCAAAATGCCCCATCCCCTGCCCCGAACCGCCAGCTGACATGTTAGTCATGAACAGAGCAGATCGTCTGCATATCTTCACAAATGACAACATTCCGGACAGCCGTCGCAGGCTTGGACTTTGGATCATCTGGGGGTCGGCAGCACTTTTGTTGGGGCTGATCGCAGTGCAAACTGTGCAGGTCAGCGGCGGGCATGATTTTGGGTTTCTGCACTGGCAACCTACACTTTATGCCTATGTCTATTGGGCAGTTTGTCTGTGTTGGGGGCAGGTTTAGACGCGCGCTGAGCAAGGTAGACGCGCGCTGTTTGTGTTGCCTGCGGTGTTGTTTGTGCTGTCCGTCGCCATTCTGCCGCTGGTCTTTGGTCTGGGCATTGCGTTTTCTGACTGGACCCTTGCATCGCCTACCGACCGCAAGTTCAATGGTTTGGACAACTTGCGCCAGATGTGGGCGGACCCGTTTTACGGGAACGCGCTTGGCAATATGGTTTGGTATCTGCTGGCGATCCTTGTGGAATATGCGATTGCCTTTGGACTTGGCCTGCTGCTGGATTCCCAGATCCGGGCGCGCAAATTTTTCCGCGTGGCGTTTTTGTTGCCGCTGATGCTGTCGCCGGTGGCGGTCAGTTGGATGATCGGCAAGTCCATGATGGAAATCCGGTTCGGCCCCTTGGCGCGGCTGGCGCGGTTTTTTGGCTGGGGAGAGCCGTCCTTCTTTGGCACGACGGAAATGGCGCGCTTCATCATTATGGCGATGGATGCCTGGACCTACATCCCGTTCATGATCATCATGATTCTGGCGGGGCTGCAGGCGATTCCGAAGGAACTGCAAGAAGCATCAAAGGTGGACGGCGCAAATGGCTGGCGCGGGTTCTGGGAAGTGACCTTTCCCCTGATGCTGCCGGTATCCATTACCGCGATTTTGATCCGGATCATCTTCAAGCTGAAACTGGCGGATATCATCATCAACGTCACCTCTGGCGGGCCGGGTGGGGCCACGGATTCGGTGACCAGCTTAATTTACCGCGAATACCGCGACCGCGCGAATGTGGGCTGCGGCACGATGTTGGCGATGGTGTATCTGGTGATCATCATCATCGGGATGACACTGCTGATGAAGGTCGCGGACCGTTGGATGAGGCCAAAATATTAGCATGACAGCCCAGATTTTTTACGACGCACCGTCCGACCTGTGCCACCGCACCAAATGGTGGACCGGGCGTATTGCGGTCTATGCGGTGTTGATCGTTTGGGCGATCATCTGCCTGTTCCCGATTTACTGGACGCTGACCACATCCTTCAAAATGGCCCCGGATGTGATGAAGGGCAATATGATCCCTTGGGTAGATTACACGCCAAAATGATTGGGCTGGAAATCGATGGGGCTGTCGCCAGATACGATTGGGGCAGAGTCCACAGTGCGGGATGAGTTTTTCAAGCGGTTTACCAATGCGGTGATCACGTCGGTGTCGGCCTCGCTGCTGGCGGTGGTGTTGGGCAGTCTGGCGGCATACGGTTTGTCGCGGTTTTCCTACAAATTCGGATATATGCGCAATGCGGATATCTCGTTCTTTTTCCTGAGCCAGTTGATCCTGCCGCCGGTGGTTTTGGCGCTGCCGTTTTTGGTGCTGTACAAGGAATTGGCGCTGCTGGACACGCGGGTTGGTTTGATTTTGCTATATACCCTCAGCGTGCTGCCAATCGTCATCTGGATCATGCGCGATCAGTTTTCAGGGATCTCAACCGAGTTGGAACAGGCGGCATTGGTCGATGGACTTTCGATCTGGGGCGCGTTTTGGACGATTGTCTTGCCCATTGCCCTGCCCGGCATGGTGGCCGCGATGATCATATCGCTGGTGCTGACCTGGAACGAATACTTCTTTGCCGCCCTGCTGACATCGACCCATGCCAATACGCTGCCGGTGATGGTGATGGTGGCTGGCCAAACCGGATCGCAGGGGATTTCGTGGTGGTCAATGGCCGCACTATCGTTTGCAGCGATCCTGCCACAGGTGGAGATTGGGGTCTTGCTGGAGCGGTAAATCATCAAGGGCATGGCGGCGGAATCAGGTAAATGACCGGCGGGGAACAAAATTTTGCGCAAAATTTTCAGCGGAATTCGCGCGAATTCCGACCAGCGCCGTGCTGAAAGGCATTGATCAGCGGCTGTCAGCCGAGGTTGTTCATGCGCTGATGCTGAAGGGGCACGGTGATGATCTGGTGATCTGCGATGTCAACCATCCTGCCGCGAGTATTGCCGCGGATACCACCCATGGGCGGCTGATTGATATGGCGGGATGTGATATTCTGACGGCCCTTGCCGCGATCCTGACACTGATGCCGCTGGATACTTTTGTCGATGCACCTGTGACGCGGATGCAGGTTGTGGGTGATATACACGGTGTAATGCCGATCTTTGGCCATGTGCAGACGGTGATTGACCAGGCTGAAGGGCGGGCTGTGGCGATGCAAGCGGTGGAGAGGTTTTGGGTTTTATGCGGCGGCCCGGGCGGCGTTTTGCATCATCCGCACGTCGGATTCGGGACCGTATGGCTGTTTTATCCTGAAAAAGGGCGTGGTGGGTTTACCGCCGCTGTGAGAAAAGAGCCTCCGGCGGGGATATTTTCAAACAGAAAAAGCGTGGCATCAGTCTGCTGGGCTGAGCTCTGCTGCGATGTCTTTTGTAGCCTCGTAGAGTCGGCGAAACAGGGGATATTGGCGGCTATAGGCTGCGTGATGGGTGGCGTGGATGACCTCGGATGCGGGGTTCCACTGGGCAATATCGGCGGGCTGTGCGCGGCCCACGGCAAGCGACGCAAGGAATGCATTGCCAAAGGATGCGCCGCTGACCACCCGGCACAGGGTTTGATCAAGGCCGGTCATATCGGACGTGGCTTGCAGCCAGGGCCGGTTCTTGGTGCCGCCGCCAACCGCCATCACGCGGGTCGGTGTTGACCCCGCTTCGGCATAGGTGTCAGTGATGTGGCGGGTGGCTGCGGCGATGCCTTCGATCGCGGCGCGGAACATGTCGCCACGCGTATGGGTCAGGTTCAGCCCGAAAAACGCGCCTTTGGCTTGCGGGTTGTGCAACGGCGTGCGCTCGCCTGAGAAATACGGCAAGCAGAGCAAGCCATTGGCACCGGGGGGAGAGGCGTTGGCCTCGGCGGTTAAGGTGGCAAAGGCGGTATCGGCCGGCAGATCGCGCGCAAATTGATCGCGCATCCAATGGGTGAGCGTGCCCGATGTGGCAAGGCCCGCCATGGCGGAAATCTGGCCGGGATACAGCCAAGGTGTTTGCCAAAGGCGGTTGCCCGCAAGGCGCGCCGTGGTGATCTGGATGATGAAGATGGTCGATCCATACATGATCATCATATCGCCGGGGTTTTGGATGCCGATGCTGACCGCTTCTGCAGCTGCATCAATGGTGCCGCAGATGACGGGGGTTCCTATGGCGAGGCCAGTTTCATCCGCCGCTTGTGCAGTGATATGGCCAGCGATTTCGGTAGACCACATCAGGCGTGGCAGCTGGTCATGGCGGCAAATACCCGCCAGATCGGCGCACCAATCCTGTGCCGCCATGTCGTAAAGCGGGCTGAAGCTGGCGGCAGTGTGGTGGTCTATCACCATCTGGCCGGTCAGGCGGTAAGTGATATAGCTGGTAGAGGTGAGCACTTTGGCGGTTTTGGCCCAGATGTCGGGGTGGGTACGCGCGAGCCATAGAATCTTTGGCCCCACCGATTGTGAGGTCAGCGCGTTGCCGCAGCGGCTGAGAACAGTTTCCTCACCAATTTGCGCATTCAGCAGGGCAATTTCGGCACTGGCCCGGGTATCCACGCCGTAAAGCACACCGTTCATCAAGGGCGCGCCTTCGGCATCCAGCGGCAGCATGCAGGGGCCGATGGCGGATGTGGCGACGGCGCGGATGGATTTGGGATCGACATTGCAGTTTGCCAGCAGGGCCTTGGTCAGGTGCACAAAATCGCCCCACCAGTCCTCGACCGCGCGATGTTCGGCCCACCCGGGGCGTGGCACGATCATTTTATGCGGGCGAGCCGTTTGGGCGACAATCTGGCCCTGATCATCAACAATCACGCCTTTGGATTCGAACGTGCCAATGTCGATGCCAAGGGTATATCCAAGCGCCATATTTCATCCCGTCCTGTACAGTTTCGGCCTGGAAAGTTTTGGCCTGTGAAATTTAGGCCTGTAACGAGCGCGCAGTTCATACTAACATGTTAGCCTGAGCGGAGGATGACATGCAATTGAAGACACGGGTCTGGGATCGGCTGGCGAATGGCGGCATTGCTTTCACCGAACTGGGGTTTGGCGCGGCGCCTTTGGGCAATCTGTACCGGGCGGTCAGCGAGGATGATGCGCAGGCCACGCTAAATCGCGCTTGGGATCAGGGGGTGCGGTATTTTGATACGGCACCGCTGTATGGCCTTGGCCTGTCGGAAACCCGGATGAACAGGTTTTTACGCGGCAAGCGGCGCGATGATTATGTGCTGTCTACCAAGATCGGGCGATTGTTCCGGCTGCCGGGCAAAGGCGAGGAGCGCGACTGTATCGGCAAGTTTTTTGACGTGCCTGCGCGGAAAGAGATTTACGATTACAGCTATGACGGCGTGATGCGGTCTGTTGAATTTTCGTTGGAACGGTTGGGGGTGGACCGGATCGATATCCTGTTCGCGCATGATCTGGATGTGTTCAATCACAAGACGCAAGCCGTGCTGGATGCCAGGCTGGCGGAATTCATGTCAGGCGGATACCGCGCGCTTTTGGCACTGCGTGAGGCCGGGGTAATCAAGGCGTTTGGTGCGGGCGTCAACGAATGGCAACCCTGCCAATGGCTGACCGAGCGTGGTGATTTCGATCTGTTCTTGCTGGCGGGTCGCTATACGCTGCTAGAGCAAGAGGCGATGGCCACCTTCCTGCCCATGGCCGAAGCGCGTGGTATTGGTATTGTGGTTGGTGGGCCTTACAATTCCGGCATTCTGGCAACGGGACCAAAACCGGGGGCGTTTTACAATTATGATCCGGCGCCGCAGGCGATAATGGACCGTGTGGCAAAGATCGAGGCTGTCTGCAAAGCGCATGCTGTGCGCATGGTCGATGCGGCGTTTCAGTTTCCGCTGTGCCATCCGGCGGTGGTGTCGGTTATTCCGGGTGGCCAAGGTGTGGCTGAGGTGGATGCCAATCTGGCGGCCGCAACGGCGGTTATCCCGTCTGCCCTTTGGGCTGATCTGATGCGCGAAGGCTTGCTGCGCGCTGATGCGCCAGTGGGGGTTTAGCGGGGCGTGAACAGGTCTGGCCGCGATTGCACCAATGGTTCCAGCACCAGAATGAGCTGTCGTAAATGGTGCTGGGTCGCTGCACGGGCAGCGTCTACATCACGCGCTTCCAGTGCTGAAAGAATTGCCAGATGTTCGTACAGCGTGGCCTGAACGCGGCCCGGTGCTGGCAACAAGATGTGGCGCGCCCGATTGACATGCAGCCACGAGGTTTCTGACAAATTGGCCAGCCGACGAAAACCGGTGAAGGACAAGATGAGTTCATGCATCTGTGCGTCAAGATGGTAGAATCCCGCAAAATCTTCGTCCGACACAAGCGCCTGCTGCACCCGAAGATTGCGGCGCAAAAGCACAAGTTGGCCTTCAGTAATCGTTCGGGCAACCACTTCGGTCGCGGCCACTTCCAAGGCCTCGCGCAGAAACGCACCTTCGCGAATTTCGTCCATGGAAAAGCGTGCGACGAAGGTGCCGGCTTGTGGCACCACATCCACCAACACCTCGGAGGCAAGTCGCGCTACCGCTTCAGCGACTGGTGATCGAGACACGCCCAATTCTGCACAAATCTCTGGCTTGCGCAGAATTTCGCCCGGTCGAAAGGTCAACGTCAGGATAGCGTCCTTCAGCGACAGGTAAACTTTCTGAGCAAGCGAGCCGGAAAAATCATCCAGAGGCCGCAAAGGGCGGCGGGGCGGATTTTCCCCTTGCGGCGGGAGGGATGGCGCTTGTAGCATACTAACATGTTAGCTGGGGCATCTGCGCTGTCAAGCCGCAGCCCGGCCCATATCCCTTAGTCCTTATCTGGTTAGATCGCATATGACAACGAACATCGCCCAAACCATTCGGCTGCATTCAGATGACAATGTGATCATCGCGCTAAAGGATTTGGCGGCGGGCCAGACCCTGCCGGATGTGGGGCTGCCCCTGCTGCAAGCCGTGCCGCGCGGCCACAAGGTTGCAACCGCCGCAATTGCCGCTGGGCAGAATGTCATCCGCTATGGCCAGATTATTGGCGCTGCCAGCACGGCTATTGCGGCAGGCGACCATGTGCATACGCACAATCTGGGAATGGGTGCGCATGATCAGGATTATGCGTTTTCCACCGATCTGCGGCCCCTGCCCCATGTGGATGGGCCACGCACATTTCAGGGCTATCACCGCGCTGATGGTGGGGTGGGAACGCGGAATTATCTGGGGATTCTGACCTCGGTGAATTGTTCGGGGTCTGTGGCGCGGTTTATTGCCGAGGCGTGTGATCGCGATGGCTGGTTGCGCGATTTCCCCAATATCGACGGCGTGGTGGCGATTGTGCATGGCACCGGCTGCGGCATGTCGGGCAAGGATGAAGGCTATGATACGCTGTTTCGCACCTTGCAAGGTTATGCAAGAAACCCAAATTTTGGCGGCATTCTGCTGGTAGGTCTGGGCTGCGAAGTGTTGCAAATCCCCGATCTGATCGGTGCGGGCCGGATGCGGGCAGATGGCAATTTTCGCTATATGACCATTCAGCAAACCGGCGGGACACGGCGCACGATTGACCGGGGTGTTGCGGTTTTGAAGGAAATGGCAGTGGTGGCAAACATGGCCACACGCGCGCCTGCCGGGTTGGAACACCTGATGGTCGGCATGCAATGCGGCGGGTCGGATGGCTATTCCGGCATCACTGCAAACCCGGCCTTGGGAGCGGCGTCTGACCTGTTGGTGGCGCATGGGGGGACGACGATTCTTTCCGAGACGCCCGAGATTTATGGAGCGGAGCATCTGCTGACTCGGCGTGCCGTATCGCCAGAAGTCGGCGCTAAGATCGTGGAACGCATCAAGTGGTGGGAAGATTATACTTCACGTAATGGGGGAGAGATGGACAATAACCCCTCGCCCGGCAACAAAAAAGGCGGATTGACGACGATATTGGAAAAGTCTCTGGGCGCGGTTGCCAAGGGCGGCACCGCCCCGCTGACGCAGGTCTATAAATTCGCCGAACCGATCACTGAGCGCGGTTTTGTCTATATGGATAGCCCAGGGTATGACCCTTGTTCGGTGACCGGGCAAATCGCTTGCGGCGCAAACCTGATCGCCTTCACCACCGGGCGCGGGTCGGTATCGGGGTATAAACCGACGCCCTGCATCAAGCTGGCGACCAATACCGAAATGTATGACCGCATGGCCGAGGATATGGACATCAACTGCGGCGATATCATCACGGATGGCGTGTCACTGGAGGCAAAGGGGCGGGAGATTTTCGAATTGTTCCTGGCGGTTGCGTCAGGCGAGGAGACGAAAAGCGAGGCGCTGGGGTTTGGCGGGGCGGAGTTCGTGCCCTGGCAGATGGGCGCGGTGATGTGAAAACGGGCGGGGAGCAGTCCCCGCCCGTTTATTTGGCAGCAATCCTTACTTCTTCTTAGGTCCTGACCGTCCTGATGCTTGTGCCAATGCAGATGCAATCGGCGCTCTCAACGGTTTCGGTGTCTTAGGATTAGGAAGCGCTTTAGCGGCTTTTTTTGCCACTGCAGGGCTAGTCACCTTCTGCTTACTTGCTTTACTCACTTAATTCACCCGCCTTTCTACAGTTATCCACAATCATCCACAGGCTTGTGGAATACGGTGGACTGTTTCAGGCACTATATTGCGGCAATCTCGAATACATGTTCCTAAGAACCATCGTCCCGTGAGGGTCGAGAAAGCTTCTCCAGCGATGTGCCATATACTCGCCGGAAAGCTGGGGCGTGGGGGTGCAACCCCACGTCCCAACCTCAATTCAAATTCAGCTACAACCACTCGTCCCGCCACAGGTATTGCACTTCATGCATGTCCCGTTGCGCACCAGCGTGTAGTTGCCGCATTCACCACACGGATCGCCTTCATAGCCTTGCATCTTGGCTTTCACCCGCAGGTCCATGCCAACAACTCCTGACGCAAGCGCCGTCGCCCCAACACTAAAGCCGGTTTCGGGCACCAGCATGTTCAGGGTGGCAACGGCATCCATGCTGCCCGCCAGTGCAGTGCCGCCCATACCGCCTTGCAGCACCACCAGTTCCTGCGGCACGCGTTTGCGCAGGTAGCCGGTGCTGCTGATCTGTTTCAGGAAATCAAGCGATGCGTTCGCCTCGGCAGGCTCTGATATATTGCGTTTGCCTTCATCCTCGCCCCGGCCCAGATCATCGAACGAGGTGCCACCGGGTTTGACATGCGCCAAATCGGTGCGGTCAAGGTAGCTGACGGCCAGTTCGCGGAAGATGTAATCCAGGATCGATGTCGCGTTCTTGATGCTGTCATTGCCCTGCACCATGCCCGCTGGTTCGAACTTGGTGAAGGTGAAGGCATCTACGAATTCTTCAAGCGGAACACCGTATTGCAGGCCGACGCTGACAGCGATTGCGAAGTTGTTCATCATGGCGCGGAAGCCCGCACCTTCCTTGTGCATGTCGATGAAAATCTCACCCAGCTTGCCGTCACGGTATTCGCCGGTACGCAGATACACCTTATGTCCGCCGACAATGGCCTTTTGGGTGTAACCCTTGCGGCGTTCCGGCAGCTTTTCACGGTTACTGCGCACGATTTCCTTGATGATCACGCGCTCAACAATCTTTTCGGCAATCACCATCGCCTTTTCATGATTGTTGCCGTTGGTCAGAATCTCTGCGGCTTCCTCATCATCCTCGACCAGCGCTGACGCCAAAGGCTGGCTGAGTTTCGAGCCGTCACGATACAGCGCGTTGGCCTTGATGCCCAAGGAATGGCTGAGTTCATAGGCCGCCAAAGTTTCTTCGATCGTCGCGGAATTCGGCATGTTGATGGTTTTGGAGATGGCACCCGAAATGAACGACTGCGCCGCCGCCATCATGTAGATATGCGCATCGACCGACAGATAGCGCTTGCCGGTTTTGCCGCAGGGATTGGCGCAATCAAAGACCGAGTAATGCGCGGGCTTCAGGAACGGCGCGTTTTCAAGCGTCATCGTGCCGCAAACATGGTCGTTCGCCGCGTCGATCTGCGCTTTGCTGAAACCAAGGTGGCGCAGAAGGTCGAAGGTCGGGTCTGCAAGTTTCTCCGCCGGAATTCCCAAGGTGCCTTTGCAGAAATCGATCCCCAGTGTCCACTGGTTGAACACGAAGCGGATATCGAAGGCCGATGGCAATGCGCCCTCGATCTTTTCCAACTCGCGCGGGCCAAAGCCGTGGCCAATCAAAGACGAGGTGTTGATGCCGGGGCAGTTGCCGATAGAGCCGTGGCCGACGGCGTAGGCGACGATTTCGGCAGATTGCGCCGCACCGTAGCCAAGGGTTTCCAGCGCCGCCGGGACAGACTGGTTGATGATCTTGAAATAGCCGCCGCCCGCGAGTTTCTTGAATTTCACCAAGGCAAAGTCAGGCTCGATACCCGTGGTGTCACAATCCATAACCAGCCCGATGGTGCCGGTTGGCGCGATAACGGTGGTTTGGGCGTTGCGGTAGCCGTGTGCCTCGCCCAAGGTCAGTGCTTCATCCCACGCGGATTTGGCAAGGGAAACAAGGGTTTGATCGGGGCAGTTCGCGTGATCCAGCGTCACGGGATTTACGTTCAGCGCCTCATAACTGGTTTTCGAATAGGCCGCCGCTCGGTGATTGCGGATGACTCGCAGCATGTGGGCAGAGTTTTTAGCATAGCCGGGAAAAGCGCCCAGTTCACGCGCCATCTCAGCCGATGTTGCATAGGAGACGCCCGTCATCAGCGCCGTCAGTGCACCGCACAAAGCGCGACCCTCGGCGGAATCGTAGCCAAGACCCATATTCATCAGCAAGCCGCCGATATTGGCGTAGCCAAGGCCGAGGGTGCGGAAATCGTAGGACCGCTGGGCAATTTCCTTCGATGGAAACTGCGCCATCATCACGGAAATTTCCAGCGTTACAGTCCACAGCCGGGTGGCGTGAATGTAAGAGGTGCTGTCGAACTTGCCGTCTTTGTAGAAATTCAGCAGGTTCATCGACGCAAGGTTACAAGCGGTATCATCGAGGAACATGTATTCCGAACAAGGGTTTGACCCCCGGATCGCGCCATCTTCGGGGCAGGTGTGCCAGGCGTTGACCGAATCGTGGAACTGGATGCCGGGGTCGGCACAGGCCCAGGCGGCGTGGCCGACCTGATCCCACAGGTCACGGGCCTTGATGGTCCTTGCCACCTTGCCATCGGTGCGCCGGATCAGCGCCCAATCGGCGTTGTCCTTGACCGCCTTCAGGAACGCATCAGTCACACGCACCGAGTTGTTCGAATTCTGGCCGGAGACGGAAATATAAGCCTCCGAATCCCAATCGGTATCATAGGTCGGGAATTCGATGCTGCTGAAGCCCTGACGCGCATATTGCAGCACGCGGTTGATGTAGGTTTCCGGGATCATCACCTTTTTGGCGGACCGGATCGCGGTTTTCAGCGCGTCATTCTTGGCCGGATCGGTAGCATCGGCGATGCTGCCATCCCAGCCACGGATTGCCGCGAAGATTTCATTCAGCTTTTGTTCATGCATCTTGGAGCCAGCGACGAGGGAGGCAACCTTCTGCTCCTCGATCACCTTCCAGTTGATGAAATCTTCGACATCGGGGTGATCCATGTCGATGATCACCATCTTGGCCGCGCGCCGTGTGGTGCCGCCGGATTTGATAGCACCCGCCGCACGGTCACCGATTTTCAGGAACCCCATCAGGCCGGACGATTTGCCGCCACCCGACAGCTTTTCGCCCGCGCCGCGCAAGGATGAAAAGTTGGTGCCGGTACCAGAGCCGTATTTGAACAGCCGCGCTTCACGCACCCACAGATCCATGATGCCGCCATCGCCAACAAGATCATCCTTGACCGACTGGATGAAGCAGGCGTGAGGTTGCGGGTGTTCATAGGCGGAGTCAGACTTCGTCAACACGCCGGATTGATAATCCACATAGTAATGCCCCTGCGCCGGGCCATCGACGCCGTAAGCCCAGTGCAGGCCGGTGTTAAACCATTGTGGGCTGTTTGGCGCGGCCATCTGCCGGGCCAGCATGAAGCGCATTTCGTCATAATAGGCGCGGGCATCGGATTCGGCGGTGAAATAACCACCCTTCCAGCCCCAGTAGGTCCATGCACCCGCCAGACGGTCAAACACCTGTTTGGCAGAACTTTCGCCGATGTTGCGCTTGTCGGCGGGCATATTGGCCAAAGCCGCCTCATCCGGGACAGAGCGCCACAGGAATTCGGGCACGCCCTTTTCCTTCACACGCTTCAACGCACCCGGCACGCCTGCCTTGCGGAAATACTTTTGCGCCAGCACGTCAGATGCAACCTGACTCCAGCCTTGCGGCACTTCTACAGCGTCATTGCGAAAGACGATGGTGCCGTCTGGATTGCGAATCTCTGACACCATGGTGACAAAGCTGATCTCGCCGTAAGCACCGGCCGAGTCCGTTGTAAACTTGCGCTCGATCTTCATTTGCCCCGTCTCCATTGTTGCGGCCGGTTTATTGCCCGGTCCGAGTCATGTTTTGTACCGCGGCACGCACTACAAAAATCATGCGCCCGAACTGCGTCAGCAGAAAAGGCGGCAGCATCTTAATTCGATGCGATTTAAATTTGAAGCGTCCCTGCCCTGACGACCACTACATTTAGTGTGTCTCCAGACCACTTCATCAACTTGTCGTATTTCGAAACCGTGATCAACGAATTTATTCACCAAATATAAAGTTTTTCGACTTGACGATGGCCGCCGGATCATTGCTCCAAAGCCGTGATAAAAATCGTGTCCCCACGGTTGCGGCCTTAACCTGTTGTGCACAATTCGGTGGAGAGTTTGGGGATAAAGCCCAAATCTTGCGTCAAATGGCACAGTTGGATCAGGAATTTCAGAAACAGCATCAATATCAATCCACACGCTTGGCGCGATTCGACGGCCGCTTTCAGGTCTTTCGATTGATCAAAATAATCCCGAAAGTCACCAAAACTGCTGCGCCCAGAACGCTTCGGTCCAGTGGCTCAGAAAACACAACGGCGCCCAAGCTGAGGGCAAAGATCGGCGTCAGGAACGAAAAACTGGCCACAGTTGCTGCAGGATAGGCGGCAAGCAGCCAAAGCCACGCAATAAATCCCCCCGCCACCACCACGCCCGCCTGGACGAACAACAATCCGATATGCAAGGGCTGCAGGTCGCGCACCAACGGGCCAAAGAACGGCGCGGCCAACAAGAGAATCGGGGTAGACACCAAAACCATCCAGAACAGCTGCATCTCCGGCCCGACTTTGGCCATTGTGGGCTTGCGGGCAACAAAGGCCGTCGCAGCCCATGCAACTGCCGCCGCCAAAGCACAAAGATCACCCGGCAAAGTGCCTGCGCCGCCCGCAGTACGACCAAGGATCGCCCAAACGGTGCCAGCGAAAGCCAGCACCAGCCCCGCGGCTTTTGTGCGATTGATGCGTTCGCCCGGCAGTCCAAAATGGGCCATCAGCGCCAACCACACTGGCATTGAATAAAAGATTACCGAAGTGCGGCCCACCGTGGTCAGATCAAGCGCTTCAAACAAAAAGATGAATTCCGCCGAAAACATGAGGCCGATCAACAGCCCGGCGGGCATGGTCGACTTTGCCAGCATAGGTGGGCGGCCCCGCAGCCATAGCCAGGCCGCCACAAACACCACTGCAAGCAGCGATCGAAGCCCCGCGAAAAACACCGGCTGCAAGCCATCGTTCACGGTCTTTATGATGATTTGATTGAAGGCAAACAACAGTTGCACCGAAAGCAGGGCACACACCCCAAAAGCATCAACTCGGTCCTTGCGGGGCATAGCTGGCCTTTTATCGGGTTATCGGGCTGAACGCCCGGCAGAGCAGTCGCTTTCCGCCGATCATATGTCAAGCGCGCAGGGCTTGTTTGCACCCGCGTTGACCAAAGGGCGATCTTTGATCACTTTGAATGCGCCGGGACGGCGACAAAGCGCCACCAATGGGTGGTATGAAGTCAGGGAAGGATCGGTACATGAGCCTCATTTCAACATTGGCCAAAATGGCCATTGGCATTGCTGTGGCCAAAGGCGTCAGCACCCTTGCAAAAGCCGGCAGGGGCACCCGGTCCGCGGGCAGTGGCGCGCCAATGGGGGATAGCTATTCGCCAATAGCGGCGGTGCGGGCGGCTTGGGCGATATGATGGGCGAAATTTTAGCGGGCGGACGCGACAGGGTTGGCACCGGGTCTGCACCCAATGGCGGCGGACTGGGTGGCATGTTTGACCAACTGCCCGACGCGGCCACCAAAAAGACATCGGCCAAGAACCGCGTAAATGCGCCCACCAGCATTGACGATGTGCTGGGCGGCACATCCGCAGGCGGTGGCGGTCTGGGGGATTTGCTGGGTGGAATGCTGGGCGGTGCTTCGGCGGGCGGACGCACAACGCGCGCTTCCACTGGCGGTGGCGGTCTGGGCGATCTTTTGGGCGCTGTGCTTGGCGGGGCTGCCGCAGGCGGCGCAGGCGGTGGACTGGGCAGTATGCTGAACAAGGCGCTGACCGGCAAAGCCACGGCCCAGGAACAGCTTTCGCAAGCACAGGAACTTGCGGCGGGGCTGATGCTGAAATGCATGATCCAAGCCGTAAAATGCGACGGCGCGCTGGACGCTGAAGAAAAGAAAAAGCTGACGGCGTCGCTGGGCGATGCCACGCAAGCGGAAATGAAGTTCGTCAATGCCGAATTGGCCGCACCGTTGGGTATTGAGGGTCTGGCAGGCCAAATCCCGCAACGGATGGAGGCGCAGGCTTATATGATGTCACTGATGGCGATCAGTCCGGATAATCGCAACGAGGCGCAATAGCTGAACAGCTTTGCGCAAGCGTTGGAGCTGGAAAAAGATCAGCTCAATGCCATTCATCACCATGTGAAAGCCCCGCGTCTGTACAGCTAGGCCACGCGGCCAATCAATTATAGGGGTAGGCTTGCCAGCCCCTTTACCATTGAAGCTGGCGCTTTGCGTTGATACCCACGCCCTGAAATCATTCCCGAAGGGCGACTATGGAAAACCTGCGCGGCATCGTATTGATGGTGGCGTCAATGGCGGGCTTTGCCATTGAAGACATGTTCATCAAATGGGCATCGGCCTCTGTCCCGACCGGGCAAATCTTGATTTTACTGTCGGCCTTTGGCACGCCGGTTTTTGTCGCCCTCGCGTGGCGGCAAGGGGCCAGTTTTTGGGATAAATCAGCGTTTCATCCGGCGGTCGTATGGCGCAATTCGGGCGAGATGATCGGCACGGCGGGGTTCGTCACGGCCCTGTCGCTAACCCCGCTGACCAGCGCCACTGCGATTTTCCAGGCAACGCCACTGGCCGTCACCCTTGGGGCCGCGCTGTTCTTGGGCGAAGCTGTAGGCTGGCGACGCTGGACAGCAATTCTGGTCGGTTTCTGCGGGGTGATCTTGATCATCCGCCCCGGCATGGATGGATTTAATATCAACTCCTTATGGTCCATCGTAGCCGTGATTGGTCTGTCGGCGCGCGATGTTGCCACGCGCCGTATTCCTTACGCCATCTCAACGATGCAACTTGCAGCTTGGGGCTTTGCCGCTGTGGGTATCTTGGGCGCGGGCATGCTTGCAGCTTCGGGCGGTGCCATCTGGCTTACGGGCGCGCAAGCTGCCTATATCGGTGGCGCGCTGACCTTTGGTATTGCCGCCTATTGGGCCATCACCGAAGCGTCGCGGCTTGGCGAAATCTCGGTGATCACGCCGTTTCGCTATGCCAGACTGATCTTTGCGCTGATGATCGGCACGGTTGTGTTTGCAGAACGCCCGGATGTCATCACCCTGTCAGGGGCAACCCTTATCATCGGATCCGGCCTTTACACCTTTGCGCGCGAACGCTTTCGCAAGCGCACTCTTCCCATAACGACCCCGTCACGCTAAAGAACACCCAAAT
>JAYSPY010000051.1:0-10918 GCA_043721855.1 Pseudorhodobacter sp. | reverse complement strand
ACGCCGCGCGTGCTGACAGAGGCGATGGCTGTCGGCGGTGATGAAGCAAAACGCGCGTTTGAGGCGATGATGGATATGACGAAAATCGACGTCGCTGCGATCGAGGCTGCTCGTCGCGGCTGACGGTCCTGGGGTTGCCCATAGCCGCCCTTGTGATGAGGCGGCGAGGGTCCGGGTTGGGCTCGAAGCGGACATATCACTCCCCCGATGAAAAACCCCCGGCCTTGCAGACGGGGGTTGATCGGGTGGGTATCGCTACCCCAGTGTCGCTGACGTCTTAAAGACCGCCTTCACGCTGAAGCTTCTTGCGTGCGAGTTTCCTCGCGCGGCGAACGGCTTCGGCTTGCTCGCGCGCTTTCTTGACGGAGGGTTTCTCGAAATGCTGCTTGAGCTTCATTTCGCGGAACACGCCTTCGCGCTGAAGCTTTTTCTTCAAGGCCCGAAGGGCTTGTTCGACGTTATTATCGCGGACGCTGACCTGCATGTGGTTGTCACCACCTTCCTGGGTTAAAGTTGCACTTTGATGTGCAGGCCTGCGCGCTATAACAAAGCAATGCGGCCGTGTCTACCAATGGCCGCCCATGGCCTGAACGGAGGGTGAAATGGACCAAAACACCAGCATGGACGTTGCAAAAGACGCGGTTCTTGATGCCGCCTTGGCGCATGTGCCGTTTGATGGCTGGTCTGCCGCAACTTTAGCGGCAGCCACAGCCGATTCGGGCGTGGCCCCCGGTTTGGTGACCGCCCTGTTCCCACGTGGTGCTGTGGACCTTGCCCTTGCCTACCACTATCGGGGTGATGCCTTGATGCGCGACCGCTTTGCCACTGAGAACCATGATGCGATGCGCTACAGCGAAAAGGTTGCCCGCGCCGTGCGCCTGCGGCTGGAAGCGGCGAGCGATAAAGAGGCGGTTCGCCGGGGAACCACCCTGTTTGCGCTGCCACAGCACGCGGCTGACGGTGCAAAGGCCATCTGGGGCACGGCAGATGCCATCTGGAAAGCCCTTGGCGATACCTCGACCGATCTCAACTGGTATACCAAACGCGCCACGCTGTCGGCGGTTTACGCATCAACCGTTTTGTTCTGGCTCGGCGATGACAGCACCGATCATCAGGCGACGTGGGATTTTCTGGATCGCCGGATTGAAAATGTGATGCAGATCGAAAAACTGAAATCGAAGCTTCGCGACAGCCCGGTTGCCAAGGCTTTTGCCAACGGCCCTGGACGCTGGTTTGACAAGATCAAAGCCCCGATCATACCGAATGATCTTCCGGGTTCATTCATGGACCGTTTTCGCCGCTAAAGGACACCTCAGATGAGCCTGCCGCATGCCATGACAGCCATCGCCATCACCGAACCCGGTGGGCCGGATGTGCTGCAACCCGTTTCCCTGCCGGTTCCGGTGCCGGGGCATGGGCAAATATTGATCAAGATCGCCTATGCCGGCGTCAACCGCCCGGATGCGCTGCAAAGGGCAGGGGCCTATGCGCCGCCTGCCAGTGCATCGCCGCTGCCGGGGCTGGAATGTTCCGGCCACGTCGCCAGCATCGGCCCCGGTGTTGTGCGCTGGAACGTCGGCGATGCGGTTTGTGCCCTGCTGCCTGGTGGCGGCTATGCCGAATACGCGCTTACGAACGAAGCCCACGCGCTGCCCGTGCCGATGGGCATGACCCTGCGCGATGCGGCCTGCCTTCCCGAAACCTGCTTCACCGTCTGGTCCAACATGGTGATGCGCGGCGGCTTGAAAGCTGGCGAGCGTTTCTTGGTGCATGGCGGATCATCCGGCATCGGCACTACCGCCATCCAGATCGCACGCGCACTTGGCGCGCGGGTTTTTACCACGGCGGGCAGTGCTGAAAAGGTTGCAGCCTGCCTAAGCCTTGGGGCAGAACGCGCAATGAACTACCACGACGAAGATTTCGTTGCGGTTCTGAAGGCCGAAGGCGGCGCACACCTGATCCTTGATATGGTCGGCGGCAGCTATTTGCCGCGCAATGTCAAGGCCTTGGCCGACGACGGTCGCCTTGTGCAAATCGCCTTCCTGACCGGGCCAAAGGTGGAGTTGAACTTCGCCGAAGTGATGATGCGCCGCCTGACCATCACCGGATCCACCCTGCGCCCGCAATCAGACCTTGCGAAGGCCCGCTACGCCGAGGCGCTGGAAACCCACGTTTGGCCGATGATTGGGAAAGGCGCATTTTCCCCGGTGATCGACAGCGAATATCCGATGGACCAAGCTGCCGCCGCCCATACCCGCATGGAAACGTCAGGCCATATTGGCAAGATTGTGCTGAAAGTGAGCTAAAGCAACGGGGGCCTCCAAGCCCCCCCGATTTCTGCGCAGAAATCGCCGCGGAATTTGCGCAAATTCCGTTTCCCTTTTACCGCACTGCGTCCATCACCGCATCGCGCAAATTACAATCGCGCACCACATCTGCGCCGCAGTTGCGCGGCTGCAAATCCTTGGTCAGACAAACCCGCACTTCGTCGATCATCCCCCGGCTGCAGGTCACGGTGATCTGATCCCGCCCCAACCCCGGATTGGCCTCGACAAACGCGTCCTCCACGACCGATGCCGGCAATGCCACGTCGCGGTTCAATCCCTTGAACACGTCCGGAATAACCACGCTGTCATACGCCCTGCGCGACACCCCAAAATACCCCGTCGCGTCCAACCCGGAACAGCGGCCATGTTTTTTCCATTCGTAAAACGCCAAGCCCGCGCCGCCCATAATATCGGCCATCGCCGCGGTATCACTGCGCGACGGATCACGCGCCCCGGTGCGGCAATAGCTGGGATACCCATCTTCATTCTGCGGCCACAGCCCGTGCAGGATAAAGCTTAAATCCCGCCCCGCATCGCATTGCGGGTCACCGCGCGCATCGCCCGTCTGCGCACACCAATTGGGCGACCATGACAGCGACATCACATAATAATCGAAATCCCCGGCCCGCTCCCCTTCCGCCCAAACCGGCGCGCCCAGCAGCGCCAACACCACCAAAATCACAAAACGCATTTTCTCTTTCCTCTGTCCGGAAACGCGACTATACCACCCGCAACTTCCCGAAACCGAGAAGACGCAAGGATCCGCCTTGCAGCCGTTTTCCCGGCCCAAGAAAGATTTGTAAAGGCCCAAGCCCAAGCCCGTTATGTGGCAAGGCAAACCAAAGGACCACGCGCATGAACAAGCCGCTTATGGCCAAAGCCACCGCCGTCTGGCTGGTTGACAATACCACGCTGACCTTCCGTCAGGTCGCCGATTTCTGCGGCATGCACGAGCTGGAAATTCAGGGCATTGCTGACGGCGATGTGGCCACCGGCGTCAAAGGTTTTGATCCTGTCGCCAACAACCAACTGGACGCTATTGAGATTGAAAAGGGTCAAAAAGACCCCAAATATACGCTGAAGCTGAAATTCATCGCCTCGGCTGTGGGCGAAGAAAAACGCCGTGGTCCGCGTTATACCCCGCTGTCAAAACGCCAGGATCGCCCGGCGGCCATTTTGTGGCTGGTGAAATTCCACCCGGAATTGACAGACGGCCAGGTTGGCAAACTGGTCGGCACCACAAAGCCCACCATCATGACCATCCGCGAACGCAGCCACTGGAACATCAACAACATCCAGCCGATTGATCCGGTCGCCCTTGGCCTGTGCCGCCAGTCGGAACTCGATGCCGCCGTGCAAGTCGCCGCCCGCAAGAAAGCCGCCGATGGCACGGTGATGTCTGACGACGAACGCCGCAAGCTGGTGTCCACCGAACAATCCCTTGGCATGTCGACCGATGCCAAAACGCCGTCAAATCTCGAGGCACTGTCGCAATTCGCCAAACCCACGAAAGAAGAAAGCCCGGCCGATTATTCCGATGCGGAAAGCTTCTTCAACCTGCCCGACGATGATGACGAAGACGATGACGATGAAGACAACAAATCGAAAAAGCGCTGATCAAACGTGGGATGCGCATTCATTGCGCGCCACTTTTCCACGTGCGGAGCGCAAGTTTGGTGCGCAATGAATGCTCAACCTACGGTTCGCCCTCCCAGCCGTAGCTTAGTTTTTCCGCTTCATAATGATTAACATTTGGATACCCCAGCTGATCAATGCCCCAGATCCAAAAAAAACTATGACGCCGCTGTGATCGTAAATACCGTATATAAGTCCCGTACTAATAAAGAAGATTTTCCAGACATCCCGGCTATCGTAGTGCCAAAAATTTCATTTTAAGATCCTGAAAAGTTTGCGATTTGGTGAACACGTTGTGCAAGCGTTTCCAGTCTAAATTCACTTCAAAGCAATCAGAGCAGTGCTGAAAGTGCGCATTTATTGCGCCCGATTTACCGGGAACGGCGTCGGGTAAATGTATCGCCCGGTTTGGCTAAATTGTGTCACGCCAATACCACGCGGCTTATCGTTTGTGAAATGTATGGCTTCTACCTGGCCGAAGGTTGCTGACGGCCAGCGCGCAGTGGAAAATGACAGACACCACGCCGCCAAGCCACCTGCGCCCCGATCACCAACCTGTGGTGGAACCAACTGTTCCCCTCAGTGGTTTGCACTCCATAACGGTCAGCATTTCCTCTGGCCGCCACAGGTTTGGAGACTGGCTATGCCGATGATACCCTCAAACGATATCAACCTTTATGTCGAAGACAGCGGCGGCACGGGCCGCCCTGTGGTGCTTATCCACGGCTGGCCTTTGTCGGGCGCGTCTTGGGGCGCACAGGTGCCGGCGCTGATGCAGGCGGGTTACCGGGTTATCGCGTATGATCGCCGGGGCTTTGGCAAATCCGACAAGCCTGTCGATGGCTTTGATTACGATACCCTGGCTGACGATCTTGCGGGCATCATGGACGCGCTTGATCTTGAAGATGCAACCCTGGTCGGCTTTTCGATGGGTGGCGGCGAGGTCGCGCGCTACATATCGCGACACGGCGAAGACCGCCTGCAATCAGTTGTTTTTGCCGCCGCCGTTCCGCCTTACATGATGAAAACCGAAGACAACCCAGAAGGCCCCCTGTCCGAAGCTGCCGCCAAAGACATGGAAGCCGGGCTTCGCGCCGACAGGACCGCGTTTTTCGATACCTTCACCAAGGGGTTCTTCAGCGTGGACGGTGTGCTGAAAGTGTCAGAGGAGGATCGCCAAAAGGCAATCACCCTATGCCACCAATCCGATCAGGCGGCCGCAATTGGCTGCATGAAAGCCTTCGCCACAACCGATTTCCGCGATGATTTGCCCGAAGTGACCGTGCCTACTTTGGTGCTGCATGGGGCAGGTGATGGCACTGTGCCGTTTGAAGGATCAGGCGCGCGCACCCATTATGCCATTGAAGGCAGCGATCTGGTGGTCACCGAAGACGCCCCGCACGGCTTTAACGTAAGCCACGCCGATGCGTTCAACACAGCCCTGATTGCGTTTTTGAAGCGCTGATATCTGGTCGAGACTGGGTAGGATGGGCGGTTCCGCGCACCTTGCGCGCGGGTTCGCCCATCCTGACAAAGCTACCCCAGCCGCACCGCCACACAGCGCCCCGGCGCCGTCCCCCCCTCGCCCGGCATCGACACAAAGGGTGCGGTTTCTTCCAGCGTGTCCACCCGCCCGGCGTCTTGCAACGCGGCCAAGGCCGCCGCAAAACCACATTCCCACACCGTATCTTTCACCGTGATCACCATCACGCCGCCCACCCGGCAGACGCGCAGCAGTTCCGGCAACGCCGCGGCCCCGACCTGCCCGGTGGTGAAAACGCCGGTTGCCACGACCCCGGCAAGATAGCCATCCGTGAACGCCAGCGCCAGCGCCTGCCCAGAGCTGCGCGGTGCAACGCGCGATAATTGCCCTTGCGTGCAGCCACAGCCAGCATGCCTTCGGATATATCCAGCCCTTCGACATGTGAGTAGCCGACAATGCCCAGCCAATCGCCAATCATCCCCGTGCCAACCCCCGAGCCAACCCCCGCGTCCAGCAAGGGGCCAGCCCCGCGTGGCAGATGCCGCGCCAGAAGCGCCAGACACACCGACGGATGCCGATACCCCGCCTGCGCCATTCCCGCGTCAAACGCATGTGCCCATTTGTCATGGGCAGCGGCCACCTCGCCTGGGAAAGTTGCCGCGTAAACGCTGCCCAAATGGCCATCATGCTTGGGGTCTGTCATGGCTGCTCCGCGATTATGATCAGGTCCACACTTGGCGCATGAAACCGTTTAAACAGCTTATAAAAAATAAGGAATTGTTGTGAAAACAGTTTGTTACCACCTATCGCCCGCCTGCGGTAACCCGCTTAAAACGCGCGCCGCGCCTTCAAGGCCGCCCCGATCGTGCCGTCATCCAGATAATCCAGTTCCCCCCCAATCGGCACCCCTTGCGCCAGCGAAGTGATCGCCACCTCAAACCCCGCCAAAACATCCGCAATATAGTGCGCTGTCGTCTGCCCCTCGACCGTGGCGTTCAAAGCAAGGATGACCTCGGTCACGCTTTCCTGCGCCATCCGGGCCAAAAGCAGGGGTATGCGCAGCTCCTCCGGGCCAACGGCATCCAGCGCCGACAAGGTGCCCCCCAGAACATGATAGCGCCCTTTGAAGGCCCCCCCACGTTCCATTGCCCACAGATCGGCCACGTCTTCGACCACGCAAATCTCGCCGTTGGCGCGGCGGTCATCGCTGCAAATTTCGCAAATCTCGGCAGACCCGATGTTGCCGCAGCGCGCGCAATCACGGGCATTCACCGCGACCTCGGCCATCACCTGCGCCAAGGGGGCCATCACGGCGCCGCGCCGTTTCAGCAACATCAAAACCGCCCGCCGCGCCGACCGTGGCCCAAGGCCGGGAAGCCGCGCCATGAGGTCGATCAAGGTTTCAATATCAGGCGGGGCATTTCGCATCAAAACGGCAGTTTCATACCCGCAGGCAGACCCAGACCCTCGGTCAGCCTGGCCATTTCTTGCGCGTGACGTGCCGTGGCCTTGCCCTGTGCATCCTTGATTGCAGCCAGGATCAGGTCTTCGACAATCTCTTTTTCCGACGCGACGAAGATCGACGGATCAATATCCAGCCCGGTCACATCGCCCTTCGCCGTGGCCCGCGCTTTCACCAGACCGCCGCCAGATTCGCCCATGACCACGATCTTGGCCATATCCTCTTGCAGACTTTCCATCTTGCCCTGCAAATCCTGTGCAGCCTTCATCATTTTGGCCATATCGCCCAGCCCGCCCAAACCCTTTAACATCGCGTCTTCCTTTCAGTCATCTTCAAACGGATCAAAATCATCATCCATGGCAGGCAAAGCCTCAACTGCCGCAGATGCCGCCATCGCCTCAGGCGTGCGAATTTCTATGATCTTCGCGCCGGGAAACGCAGCCATCACGGCTTGAACCAAGGGAATGTTCCCGGCCTCATCCTCGGCCTGCAGACGGTCTTTATCGCGCGCCTCAGTGATTGTGGCAGCACCGCCTTCGTTGACGACGGATACCGCCCAACGCGCGCCCGTCCACCCCGCCAGCCGCTGCGACAGACGCGAGGCGAGGTCGGGGGCGGCATGTGCGGTGGGTTGAAATTCGATGCGGCCGGGGGAAAAGCGGGCGAGGCGCAGGGTGGTTTCCACCTCGACCAGCAATTGCACATCGCGCTTTTCGCGGATCAGGGCAACGATCTGATCAAAGGTGATGTAGGTGGCAAGCTGGCCTTCAGCGATTGCCACGGCTTGTGCAGCACCCGACATTACAGGCGCGTTTGATGGCCCGCGCGCAGGCTGCATCATGCGGGGGGCGGGGCTGGGGGCCATGCCACCGCCGGACCCGCCGCCCGCAGGCATTGCGGGCTGGGCCTGGTTTTGCAGGCGTTTGATCAGGTTTTCTGGATCGGGCAAGTCGGCCACATGCGTAAGGCGTATCACGGCCATTTCAGCCGCCATCATGGCATTCGGGGCAAGCGCCACTTCTTCCAGCGATTTCAACAGCATCTGCCACATCCGCGACAGCATCCGCATCGCAAGGCGGCTGGCCATATCAAGGCCGCGCGCGCGTTCATCTGGCGGGGTGGTCGGATCTTGCGCAGTTTCGGGCGTGATCTTGATGACGGAAATCCAATGGGTGATTTCGGCCAGATCGCGCAGCACGGCCATCGGATCGGCCCCATCGGCATATTGGCCGGAAAGCTCCGCCAGCGCACCCGCCGCATCGCCTTGCATGATCAGATCAAACAGGTCCATAACCCGACCCCGGTCGGCCAGCCCCAGCATGGCACGCACCTGATCAGCGGTGGTTTCCCCCGCGCCATTGGAAATCGCCTGATCCAGCAGCGATGTCGCATCCCGCGCCGACCCTTCGGCTGCGCGGGTGATCAGCCCGAGTGCCCCATCGGTGATCTGCGCGCCTTCGGCAGTGGCGATTTTTCGGATCAGCGTCAGCATAACCTCGGGCTCGATCCGCCGCAGATCGAACCGCTGGCAGCGTGACAGGACGGTCACCGGAACCTTGCGAATCTCGGTGGTGGCAAAGATGAATTTCACATGCGCGGGCGGTTCTTCCAGGGTTTTCAAAAGCGCGTTGAAGGCCCCGATCGACAGCATGTGCACTTCGTCGATGATGTAGATTTTGTAGCGGGCAGAGGCCGCGCGGTAATGCACGGAATCGATGATTTCGCGGATGTTTGCCACGCCAGTCTGCGAGGCTGCATCCATTTCCAGCACATCGACGTGGCGGCCATCGGCGATAGCGCGGCAGGGGTCGCATTTGCCGCAAGGCTCGGTCGTGGGGCCGCCTGTGCCGTCTGGGCCGATGCAGTTCAACCCCTTGGCGATGATGCGGGCGGTGGTGGTTTTGCCGGTGCCGCGAATGCCGGTCATGATGAAGGCGTGCGCGATACGGTCTGCCGCGAAGGCATTTTTCAGGGTGCGCACCATCGCCTCCTGGCCGACCAGATCGGCAAAGGTTTCGGGCCGGTATTTCCGGGCAAGCACCTGATAGGCGGGGGCGGGGGTGTCGGACATGTATCCTCACGCGGGGAATCGGAAGTTGGAGATTAGGCCGGGGTGGGCGGGGCGTAAACCCGTAAGCGGGAGGGTGAGGTTGAACGCCTGACTGTTTTTGCCCGTGGCCCAAGGCCACTGGCCGGACGCGGCCCTAACGCCGCTTCGCCCAGGTGGACACAGATTTATTCCCCCGTGCCCCGGTTTGCACTGGTGTATTGCTGCGGTTTTCGTCCAGCAGTTTGCGCCAGCGATCAAGGCGGTTGGCATCCAGCGTGCCTGCCTTGATGGCCGCTTGCACAGCGCAGCCGGGTTCATGGGCATGGGTGCAATCGCGAAAGCGGCACTGGGGGGCCAGTTCGGTGATCTCGACAAACAGGTTGCCGATGCCCGATGCCAGATCAGACACATGCAAGGTCCGCATGCCGGGGGTATCAATCACCCAAGCGCCGCCGGGAATGGCGTGCAGCGACCGCGATGTGGTGGTGTGGCGGCCTTTGGCATCGGCCTCGCGGATACCGCCGGTGGCTTGCGGCGCATTCTGGTCTGGCCCGACGAGGGTGTTCAGAAGCGTCGATTTGCCAACGCCGGAGGAGCCGATAAGCGCCACGGTATGACCGGGCAGGCACCACGGGGCCAGGGTTTGCACCGCATCCGGCGACTTTGCGTTCAGCGACACGGCGATAAGCCCGCGTTGCAGGGCCTGTGCCTGGGCTATGTAATCTGCGGCATCGGCAACCGTATCGGCTTTGGTCAGCACGATCACCGGGTCAATGCCCGCCTCATTCACCAGTGCCAGATACCGCTCCAACCGGGCCGGGTTGAAATCGGCGTTGCAGGAGGTGACGATGAACAGGGTATCGACGTTGGCGGCGATCAGTTGTGGGGCATGGCTGCCCTCGACCCGACGTTCCAGAAGGGTTCTGGGGGTCAGGCGGCGATGCAGGATATGGGTTTCAGGATCGGCCAGAACCCAATCACCCACCGCGTAATCGGTGGTTTTGGCGTGGACCGGCAGGTTCAGGCGGATGGTGTCGGTGCCATGGTTAGCGGTCAGGCGGGATCGATGGACGGTGGCCACACGCATCGGCGCAAACGCCGCATCTTCATCTTCCAACTGATCGGCAAAGAATGCGGACCAGCCTGACATGTCGTTTTGCGAAGGAAGGCCTGTCAACGCTGGGGCCAAAGACCGGGTCTGCAATCCATCGGCATTACCTCAAGCGTTTTTTCTGTCCGTGGCGGGCGACAAGACCGGACCCGCTTTTGTCTGCCACGCTCTGCGGTGAGAGGCTGAACACGACCCAAGTGGGTCTCGTTGCGGCTGCTTCCTTCCGGACCTGACCGGGTTGGCGAGGCACCTGCCCGCGCCAACCTCTCACCCGTCGATATAAGGCTGGTGTCGCAAATGCGCAAGTGTGCTGGCAGGTGTTCGCGTAGCCTTGATCAGGAAAAGCGCCGGAGGCTGCGATGACTGCCCATTTGATCCGTATCGATTGGCCTGATTTTGGCGTGCCGGACTTGCCGCCTGCGTTGACCTTGCCGGAAATGCGCGGACGGATGGCAGCGTTTCGCCGCGCTATGGCCGCGCGGGGGTATGGCGCGGCGGTGGTCTACGGCGACCGCGAACATGCGGCGAATCTGCAGTGGCTGACCGGGTTTGACCCACGGTTTGAAGAGGCGGTGCTGATCGTGACGCCGGGGGATGCGTTGCTTCTCGCGGGCAATGAATGCCTGCCTTACACGGGAATATCGCCGCTGGTGACAGCGGGGGATGTTCGTGCCGGCCACTGCGCCAGCCTGTCGTTGCCATCGCAACCGCGCGACGGGCGGCGGTTGGGGGATTGGTTGACGGAAGCCGTGCCAAAGGGTGGCATGTTGGGGGCTGTTGGCTGGAAGTGGTTCGAGGCGGGCGAGGTCGACGATCCGGCAACTGCGCTGGATATTCCGGCGTTTCTGGC
>JAYSPY010000050.1:0-8495 GCA_043721855.1 Pseudorhodobacter sp. | reverse complement strand
CGATACCTGCCATCATAACCCCCATGTTTCCGAGGGCCATAGATTCACAGATCAGCACGCTTGGGAATCCCCAGAGTCAAACCAAGCGACCGTTGGTATCATTCAACTGCCAGATCAGCGCACCCATGCAATGCGGCTTCAGACTGCGCCAATGGGTTATGGCAGTTTTGATGGCGAGGCCTTGCTGAACTTGGCTCAGATAGACGAAATTCTCAAAATCCACCGGAAAGCGGAAATAGCAAAACATCGTCTCCGCAATCCGGGCGTTGCCGCCAGCATTCTTCTGGTGGCTTTCCATCACCGGGGCCGCAATGTTGAAATCCTATGGGTCGGCAAAACGGCGGATCACATCCATTGACGGGTAGGATTGAAAGCCGAATTCAGAACAAAAACGAGGGCTTACATCACGGTATTGGTCGAGTTCCCGGCCTTTATGCCATACGCTCCAAAAGTGCATGTCGCCTTTGCTGTCATCATGCGAGGCATCGCCGAAATCCATCGGGCCGGGGCTTGGGCTGGATGGCCACCAGACAGCATTCGGCACGGCTGCTTTCAGCGCCTGTTCAATCATGCGGTTCAGCCGATCATAGCCCGCCAGATACTGATCACGGTTGGCGCGGGTTTCGGGAAACCACGTCAGCGCGCCGATCAACTCATTGTCAGCACACCATAAAACAAGGCTCGCATGGTGATGCAACCGCAACGCCTGTTCGCGCACTTCGATGGCAACATCGCCGAGAAACGCCTCTGTCGCGGGGTAGATGTGGCAGGAAAACATGACATCTTGTCAGACCATCAGACCCAACTTGTCGCACAGATCATAGAACCAATCGGGTTCATACCGCCCGCCGCCCCAGACGCGGATCTTGTTCAAGTTGGCATCGACCGCCGATTGCAGAAAATCGCGGGTTTTGGCGGGCGTAATCTGCCCCGCCAGCGCATCGGCGGGTATCCAGTTTGCCCCCCGCGCAAAAATATCGCGGCCATTGATGGCGAATTTGAAGCCAAGCCCGGCTGCGTCTTTTTCAGCAACCAGCCGCGCATCGCGCAGGCCGCATTTCCTGTGCGTTGTCTGTGCTTTATGTGTCAGCACAAGATCATGCAGAACCTGATCCCCGGAACCCGCTGGCCACCACAAAACCGGACCCCCAATCACCAGTTCCGCCCGCGCCACGCCGCGCTTGATGACGGCGTTGGCATATACCCCGGCAAGGGTTATGCCGACGGTTTCACCCTCTGCCTCGCCCTCAATTTCCGCCGTCACCGATACCACCACCCGCCCCGGCGTATGCGCCTGATCTACCACCACCGACGCGATGCGCGCGGGGCAGAACGGTGAAACCGTTCACCGCCACCTCGGCCAGCGTATCCAGCATGGATGCGACCAACACCAGATCGACCCGGTCCACCACGAACTGCCGGGAAAGCACCCAGTCCCTATTACAAATCCAGCGCAGATCGTATTCGTTTCGCCCAAAATAAGGGTCCGGGATCAGCCCCGCATCATGCAGCGCTGATATCCCATCGCGCGGAATATGCATCGGCGCAGACATGCCGCCCAAGCCATCCGACAGATGCCATTCACCGTTCAAATCAACCAACATCGTGTCAGAGCCTGTCTTTGGTGCGCTTGTCAAACATCGACGCGCGGATCGGATCGAAACCGATATGCAGCGCGTCACCCGGGGCCACTTTCGCCTGCCCTTGCACCCGCAGGCGGAAACCCTGCCCCGCGACCTTGGTCCAGACCAGCGTATCTGCGCCCATCGGTTCCACGATTTCAACGACGCAGTCCATGTGCACCCGGCAGGCTCTTGCCGCATCGCCCGTCACCACGGCCTCTGGTCGCACGCCAAACCGCGCAGGACCGCCGGGCATTTTGGAAAAGCCATAGCGCGCCACATGCATCGCCATATCGCCGGTATGAGCTACCGTGCGTTCCAGCAGCAAGCCGATCTGCAAAATCTCGACCGCGCGGGCCACCCTTTTTTAATTTCTTTCTTTGGCATTTTGGCGTTCTTCAGGCCATACGTCAGGTTTTCGCGCACGGTCATCTGTGGATAAAAGCGCATAGGATTGAAACGCCATGCCAATGCCGCGTTCCGACGGTTCTGCTCAGGTGACATTCGTACCGCCGATATATATCTGCCCATCCGACACATCCCAAAGCCCGGTGATGCAGTTCACCAACGTCGATTTCCCGCAGCCCGAAGCGCCAAGCAGCACCAGAAATTCGCCATCGGCAATTTCAAGGTCAAGCCTGTCCAACACAGTGGCCGCGCCAAATCGCAGTGTCAGATCTTTTGCGATAACAGTCATAGATCAGCCTTTCACGGCACCCTCAGCGATGCCGCGAACAAAAAGTTTGCCAGAGACGAAGTAAATGAACAGCGGCACCAATCCGGTCGGCAACTTGGCCGCCATGTTGACGTTGTATTCCTTCACCCCCAGCACCGAATTGACGATGTTATTCAATTGCACCGTCATCGGGTAGATATCGAGCTTGGTGTAAATCACGGGCTCTGTTGCACAAATCGTGAGGGATTCCCTGGGTGACTCCAAGGTGTTAGTGGGCATGCATGAGCAAACCCATCCTTCCGACCTACCGCACGACGAACTGGCGCAGCTATAATGCAGCCCTGAAGCAGCGTGGATCGCTACATATCTGGTTTGACCCCGAGACTCAGTGGCTGGCCGCGCCGAGTGGCAAACGGGGCTGCTCGGCTACCTTCACCGACGCCGCGATCCAAGCCTGTCTTGCGTTGAAGTCGCTGTTCGGTTTGCCATTCCTGGACGTTTCGCGAGATACTCCTTTCCCTAGGTCATTGGCAGATTTTCGCCATAGCATTCAGCCTTTATGCTCTTGTGCGTCGTAGTTCCCTCCTACGCCGGGCAGGAACGCCGGCAAGCGCCATCACTGCAACGTTGCCCGCTCAGTCCGGCAGATCACCTATGATCTCAATCCCGAACTCCTGCGCTGTCGCCATGACCTTGTCCCAGTCGACGCTATAGGTGGAGGGCTGGCCGCTCGCGTCCGCTGGAATCGAGATCGCGCGATAGAACTCGCCGTGGCGTGCTGTTGTCAGGATCAGGTAGCGGGCGGTGTCCGACGCGGTTCGAAACCCGTGGATGGAGCCAGCGGGCACATGCAGGAACGAATGCGCGCCGACGCTGATCCTGGGCTGGTCATCGATGTAGAAGGCAATCTCTCCATCCAGCACATAGAACGACTCAATGTCCTGCGCATGTCGGTGCAATGGAACTGTCTCTCCATGCCGCGACGTCTCCTCTACCAGACAGAACTGGCCGCTTGTGGTTTCGCCTGTGGCCAGAAAACTGGTGCAGGTTTTACCCATCCATCGCGTCTCGCTCTCGGCGGCGCTGCAGAAATAGGCTCCCGAGGAATCTATCCGCGGTATGCTTGGGCTATCGACATTCATGACGCGCTCCCTTTAAACAAAGACTAAGACTGCTCCTTGTAAGACGAAGATCTCTGGCTGTTTCCCACCGTAGCTTTCGCCCGGTCGCTTTCAGTGTAGCAGGTCTTGGCGGCTCTTGCGCGGGCCAATCATCGTCAGGGACCGCGTCATGGCGCGACATCGACAGGCAGGTCGCCGAGGTGCAGATCAGGGCGTTCGCGGGTTCTCTCGGACCAATGGCGTTCACCCGCTCACTCCATGAACCGCTTCACGGCCCTTGGAACGCCGAAAACTCAGCGCGTCGGATGACTCTGTCCAAGGGAAGGGGGAACTCGACCTCAGGCTGATTTGTGCAACAGAGCCGGGGCGGCAGCAACAGATTCGCTTCAGTTTGCTGGAACCGGAACACCTGACTTGGCAAATGCGGCGTGGCTTAGCCAAGGCCACTATGCCGAATGGATGGTCACTGGCATGCAGGAGATTATGCGCTCAAAGGTGCAGGCATCCAGCAGGCTGATCGGGTTGACGATGTCTTTCCAGCCTTCGGCTGTCGCAACATCGGTCAGGTCTTGAAAAAGCCCCGCCTCAATCAGCGCTTTGGCGTGCTGGCCATGGTTCAATTGGGTTGCACCCATTGGATCACCGCCCGGAATTCGGCTGATGATGATCGGGCGTGCAGGGCCGCCGGAACCAGCAATAGCACCGTCGATCCACTTGTCGCCAGAGGCGTCAAATGCTTTGGCCATTTCAGCCACAGCCGCAGCTTCGCCACCCGAAGTCAACCAATGGGTGACTTCAGGATCTGTGGCATATGCAGCATTTGTCAGTGCAGTTGCAGCAAGCAAAGTCGCCATGAGATATTTATATTTCATTGATTTCTCTCTGACGTAATCGTTATCGTCCGAGCTATAACGTTGTAGTTTCACCTGTCAGGAAAAAAGATCATCGCTGTTTGTCTTGCTTGATGATCATGGGTGGTGCTCGACAAGCTGACTGTCTGCGGTGTGCTTGAACTGGAGTATTGGGTGTCTGAGACTGACATTTTCGCCAACGAACGCCCGACTTTGAAGACCATTGCGAACCTTGCGGGTCTGTCAGTGGCATCGGTTTCGCGTGCGCTTAAAGATGCGTCAGACATCGGCGAAGATACCAAAGCCCGCGTGCGCAATATCGCCCAACAGATCGGTTATCGCCCGAATCGCGCCGGGGTTCGTCTTCGCACCGGGCGCACAAATGTCATCGCTTTGGTGATGTCTGCTGAATCAGATGTGATGAGCAACACCGCCAAATTGATCCATTCCGTCGCCTCTGGTTTGCGCGATACGGGTTTTCACATGAACGTGGTTCCTTCCTTTTTCGAAGAAGACCCGCTGAACCCGATCCGTTATATTCATCAAACCGGATCTGCCGACGGCGTGATCATCAACATGATCGCACCGAATGATCCGCGCATTGCCTATATGGCGGAACATGGCATGGCCTTTGCCACCCATGGCCGCAGCGATATGGGTATTGATCACCCCTATTTCGATTATGACAACGAAACCTACAGCCGCTTGATGGTGCGCGCGCTTGCTGCCCGCGGCCGCAAAAACCTCGCGTTGCTTAGCCCACCCACCACGCAAAGTTACGGCTTGCACATGGTGAAGGGCTTTACTGAAGAAACTCGAAAACTTGGCCTGACCGGCAGGATCGTCGATGGTATCAGCAGCGATACGTCCAGTCGAAAAGTTCAAGCCGCAATGGCAGCGCTTTTTGCCGGGGACGACCGCCCCGATGGCGTCATTGTCGGGTCTGCCACGTCGGCGATGTGCACAGTTGCCGGGGCTGAAGCTATGGGTTTGGTTCTGACGAAAGACTTTGATCTCGCAGCAAAAGAAGCCATTCCGATACTGGGGCTTTTTCGCCAGGGTTTGATCGTCGCCTTTGAAGATGTTGGACGCGCGGGTGATTTTCTGGTGGGTGCTGTGCTGGCCGCTGTAGAAAACCGCAATGGTGCTGTGCAACAAGCGCTGGATGTGCCGCAGCTGGATTAAGTCTTCTGTGCGCTCTGTGCCACCAACCATGTCCGAAACGCTTGCAGTGGCGGATACCAAGCCCCGGTTTTGGGCCAGACCAGATAGTAACTTCCCGCCCCGCGCACCCCGTCGCCAAACAGGCGGACCAGCCTACCTGCCGCAATTTCTGCCTGCGCCAGGAATTGCGGCAACAATGCCACGCCAAGGCCCTGCGCTGCCGCCTCGACCATCGGGGCGAACTGGTCAAACAGCATACCTTGCGGGGCGGGCGCATCAACCCCGTGATGCCCAAACCATGCCCGCCACGCCGCAGGACGCGAGTCCAGCTGAAGCAAGGATAGCCCCACCATATCAGCCGGGCTGCGAGCAGGATGCTGCGCCAGAAACCCCGGGGCGCAAACGGCCACCAGCACCTCATCAAACAGTTTGGCAAACCCGGTATTGGGCCAATCCTCGGTGCCAAAGTGAATGGCGGCATCAAAGCCCTCTTCCTCAAAATCAAAGGGTCGCACCCGCGTGCCCAGATTGATCGTGATCCCGGGATGCGCCGCCAGAAAGGCTGGCAACCGGGGCGTCAACCAGCGGGTGCCAAACGCTGGCAAGACCGACAGTGAAATCGCGCCGCCACTTGCGTTGGACCGCAGCCGCATTGCCCCGCGCGTGATCAGATCAAGGGCTTTCACCACGTCCCGCCGATAAGCCAGTGCTGCATCGGTTGGCACCAGCCTGCGATGTTCGCGCAAAAACAACATGACGCCCAACTGCCCTTCGAGGTTCTGAATCAATCGGCTGACGGCCCCTTGAGACAGATCCAGATCACGCGCCGCAGCCAGGGTCGATCCGGTCCGGCAGACCGCCTCGAATGCCGAAAGCAGGCTAAGAGAGGGTATCAATCGGCGCGGATTGGGCATAACTATTCTTTTTATACATACATTGGCGCCTTAATATCAGGCATTTCACTCTTTTCAACACCAGAAAGCACATAGCCAAAGCCGCCTTCGCCCCCTATGCCCAAGCAGTATTGCGCCACATCACGTCTGCGCAGATCTTGCCGTGACTCGCAAAGAAGACCTGCCCAATGGACCGTGCCGATATTGTTCATGACAACTTCCTTGCCCGCGTTGCCGCGCGCGATTTTCCCATGGGGCAAGCCCCCTCTGGCCCATTGTCGGCTGCGGATGCCGTCACCATCTACCGTGCTGCCTGTACCAGCCGTGCCCTTGATCGAACATCGCGCGCGATGCAGCGGGCTGGCACCGGCTTTTACACCATCGGATCATCGGGACATGAGGGCATGGCTGCCGTTGCAATGGCCCTGCGCCCCACCGACATGGCGTTCCTGCATTACCGCGATGCGGCGTTCCAGATCGCCCGCGCGGGGCAGGTGCCGGGGCAAAATATCACCTGGGATATGCTGCTTTCGTTTGCTGCGTCATCGGATGATCCCATCTCTGGCGGGCGGCACAAGGTTCTGGGATCACGCGCGCTGAATATCCCGCCGCAAACATCGACCATCGCCAGCCATTTGCCCAAGGCTGTGGGTGCCGCCTATTCCATCGCCGCCGCAAAACGCCGCCCGCCGGAACATCGGGTTTTGCCCGATGATGCGCTGATCATGTGCAGCTTTGGCGATGCGTCGGCCAACCATTCCACAGCGCAGGGTGCGTTCAACACGGCGGGTTGGACCGCCTATCAGGGCATTCCCTTGCCTTTGCTGTTTGTCTGCGAAGACAACGGTATCGGCATTTCCACCAAGACCCCGAAAGGCTGGATCGCCGCAGGTTTCCAAAACCGCCCCGGACTTGAATACTTTTCAGCCAATGGGTTGGACATTTTTGAGACTTACCGCGTGGCGCGAGAAGCCGCCCATTTCGCCAGGGTCCGCCGCAAACCCGCCTTCCTGCACCTTTCCACCATTCGCCTGTACGGCCACGCCGGGGCCGATATGCCGACGACATACCTGCCCAAGGCAGAGGTTGAAGCAGAAGAAGCGAATGATCCGCTTCTGCATGCTGTCCGGCAACTCGATCAATGTGGCGCATTGCCTGCGTCTGAGGCGTTGGCGATTTACATTGAAACCCTGTCGCGCATTGCCCGCATTTCGGACCAGGCCATCAGACGCCCGCGCTTGAAAACTGCGTCGCAGGTGATGGCCAGCGTTATCCCACCGCATCGCATCTGCAAACCCACCAACGGCCCCAGCGAGGGCGCCCGCGCCGCTACCTTTGGGTCTGACCTGAAACAAATGGCTGATCCGCAGCCGATGAGCCGGATCATCAACTGGGCGCTGACCGACCTGATGTTGCAATACCCAGACATTGTGATGATGGGCGAAGATGTGGGGCGCAAGGGCGGCGTGTACGGGGTTACGCAAAAGCTGCAAGCGCGCTTTGGCGCGGACCGGATGATTGATACCCTGCTGGATGAACAATCCATTCTCGGCCTCGCCATCGGCATGGCGCAGAACGGCTTCACCCCGATGCCGGAGATTCAGTTTCTGGCCTATCTGCACAATGCCGAAGACCAGATCCGGGGTGAGGCTGCGACGTTGCCGTTCTTTTCCCAAGGTCAATTTACCAACCCGATGGTGCTGCGCATCGCAGGGCTTGGCTATCAAAAAGGCTTTGGCGGGCATTTCCATAACGACAATTCCGTAGCCGTGCTGCGCGATATTCCGGGGCTGATTTTGGCCTGTCCATCAAACGGTGCCGACGCGGCCAAGATGCTGCGCGAATGTGTGCGGCTGGCGCGCGAGGAACAACGGCTGGTGGTGTTTCTGGAACCCATCGCGCTCTATCCGATGCGTGATCTGCACGGTGACAAAGACGGGGTGTGGATGAACACTTACCCCGCGCCAGATCAGTCAATTCCTTTAGGTGAGGTTGCTATCCACGGCGACGGAACCGATTTGGCAATCGTCACCTTCGCCAATGGCAATTACCTGTCGCACCAAGCCCTGCCGCGCCTGACCAAAGCCGGGATCAAGACCCGGATCGTGGATATGCGCTGGCTGTCGCCGCTGCCTGCAGACGCGCTGATAGCGGCGGTGCAGGGCTGC
>JAYSPY010000049.1:0-41886 GCA_043721855.1 Pseudorhodobacter sp. | reverse complement strand
GCCAAATTCGCCCGCCTGTGCCATGCCCAGCGTGAACAGCCAGCGGTCTTTGCCCTTGATGCGGAATAAAATGGTGATGCCCAGCAACACCGCCGATTTGATGGCAATCAGCCCCAGCGTCAGACCCAGAATGATCAGCGGCTGCGCCCGCAGCGCATCGATGTCAATGCCAATGCCGACGGTCATGAAGAACAGCCCCATCAGCAGGCTCTTGAAGGGTTGGATATCCGCCTCCAGCTGATGGCGAAATTCAGAATTGGCAAGCACAACGCCAGCCAGGAACGTGCCCAAGGCTGGTGACAGGCCAACCACCGTCATCAAGAACGCAATGCCAAGCACCATCAGCAGCGAGATGAACGTCGACATTTCCGGCAGGCGTGAGGCGTGCACAAAGCGAAACACCGGCCGCGTCAGGAAATGCCCGGCCAGCACGATGGCAGCCACAACGCCAATGGTCAGCAGGGTGACTGACCAACCGGGAAGCGATTGCACCAAGGACATGATTGGTGCGGCGACGCTTTCAGACTTTGTCGGCACGTCGCCGAGTGGCACCGCAGGACCGCGGGTAATGGCCAGCAACGGGATCAGCGCCAGCATCGGCACCACCGCGATATCTTGCATAAGCAACACCGAAAAGCTGGCCCGACCGCCGGCGGTGCGCATCAGGTTTTTTTCATTAAGCGTTTGCAACACGATAGCGGTCGAGGATAGCGAGACCAGCATCCCCAGTGTCAGCGAAATTTCCCATGGCAAGCCCAGCCATCCCAATGCCGCAGCCACGGCCAATGAGGTGACGACCACCTGTGCGCCGCCCATGCCGATCAACCTGTGCCGCATTTCCCACAGCGCTTTCGGCTCCAGTTCCAGCCCGATCAGGAACAGCATCATTACAACGCCAAATTCGGCGAAATGTTGCAAGTTTGTGGTATCACTGCCGACAAGGGTCAATAGCGGCCCAAGCAATATACCCGCCGCAAGATAGCCCAGCACAGACCCCAAGCCAAAGCGCACAGACAGCGGCACCACCAGAACGGCGGCCCCAAGATACAGGCTGGCAAGCAGCAGAAAGCCTTCCATTGGCATCCTTTCGGCGTTTGAAAATGACGGTTGTCTTAAGTCGGCAAGGCGCTATCAGGTTTGAATTGGTCCATCACAATCTGGCTTTGCACGCGGGCCACGGCGGGGTGTGGCAGCAGCACGTGATGCACCAGCAAGTTTAACGCGGGCAGATCGGCGCACCAGACCCGCAGCAAATAATCCGCTTCACCAGTCAGCGTCCAAGCGCAAATAACCTCAGGCCGGGTGGCGATAAGGCTGGCAAAATCCCGCGCGGCCTCGGTTGAATGCTTGGCCATTTGCACTTGCACAAAGGCTTGAACGGTCAGGCCCAGTTTGGCCGGATCCAGCCGCGCGGTGTAGCAGGTGATAAACCCCTCCGCCTCCAGCCGCTGGCGGCGACGTGCGGCTTGGCTGGCAGACAGGTTTAGCGCATCGCCAAGGTCCTGCGCCGTTAGCAGGGCGTTTTTCTGAATGGCCGCCAATAGCCGAGAATCAATTTCATCGATCATGCGTGTTTTCCGCGCTTTTCTTTTACTATTCGACTAAAATTCTCGGATAAACAGAAAAATATGCTAACAAATGCGCAACTTTTATGACGAAATTGCAATAATCAAGCATCAGATCAAAATATCAGCGACAGCTTGGCCTTTTTTCACATTTCGCGCAGCAAGTATTGTTGCTGATGGCGATCCATCAGCCACGGATGGTTTTGAATGTGTGGAACGCGCGCAAGCTGACCCCGCAGCCCTGCGTAAGGGTCTTTTCGGCAGGGGCTATGTGCCGATCGCGCGCCGCAAGCTGAAAAGTATCGAACTTTGGCAGCAGGCGACACCCTTTTTTGAACCCATCCAACGCAAGGGCGATGATGATGGCTTTGGCAAAGGTAGCTTTCGCGCGTTGTTTGAATCGACAGGTTAGGATCAAATTGATCGAGGCGTCTTCGCGGGCGGGTAGCGCCGTCAGGTTTTTGGCATTTTCAGCGAAATCATGCGGCCGGATTTTTGGTAGCGCACCTCGCTGGCGCCGATTGCAGCCACCTTGCCACCATCAATGGAATCGCCAACCTTGACCTTTTTGTAGCGGCCGTTGGCCTGCCGGATCAGTGCGTAGGGACTGGATTTAGAACCATAAACGCCAATCAGATTGATCTTCGACAAATTGATGGCATTCACGTATGTCGCCTGTTTGGCCACCGATGCGCGGGTTGGTATCGAGGGTGCTACAGAGGCTATTTCAGGTTCGGAATCTGCTTCCGCCAGAGCTTGTTCGGCTTGCGGTTCGGGGGCGCGAACGGCGGCGGCAACGGCTGCCTCGACCGCGCGTGACATATCTATTGGGCGCGCAGCGGGCCTGCGTGACACGGCCACGGCAAGGCGGCTTGCGTTTGGATCAGGCTGAAAAGACACTTGAACAGCTGCTTCAATCGCGGCGGCTTGTTGGGCCTGTGCCGTCAACGACGCGGCGGCGGTTGACAGGCGCGCGGCCTCACCGGCGGCCAAAATGGCGGCAGGGCGGGCCAGCGGGCGCAGGCTGGCCACGCGGGTTGTATTGGGGTCGGACAAGGCTGCGCCATCGCCAGCTTGCGCCGCACCCTGCGGGGCAAGGCCAGCTGGCCGCGCGCGCGGGCGGGCTTCAGCGAGTGCGGGATCAGACGGGAAAGGCGCTGCCACTGCTTGCGCAACAGCCGCTGAAATCGCGCCTGCTGTTGCCGGGGCGGCAGTATCAGACGCGGGTGGCAGTTCTGCGGCCGGCAAATCTGCCGCTGGCGGTTCTGTGGATGACAGACTTGCAGCGGCAGCCAGCGGTTCGGGTCGGGGTGGCGGCAGGATCGTCGGCTTGCCCGCAACAAGACGAACGCCCTCGGGAGTGATTATTCCCTCGGGCGTTGGTCGGATCCTTCCATCTGCATCAAACTGATAAACGGTTCCAAACGGTGGCGGTTCCAGTTGCGGCAGGGGCAAGGCATCGGAAGTGGCGACGGGGGCAGGCAGCGCCAATGGGTCAAGCGCCAAGGGAGCCGCGTCGATTGAGGCCAGGAAAATCTCGTCCTGCGCTTCATTTAAGGGTGCCGCATTTGGGCTGACAGTCGCGGCGGCGACAACGGGCGCAGGTTCCGCTGCTGGCGCGGCAGGTAACGCTGCCTCAGCCACAGGTGGCACCACCTCTGACTGGAGGTCGGCTGCACTGTCCGTAGCGGCAAGTTCTGCTGCCGGGTCTGCAACCGCTGCCGCCACGTCCGTTCCTGCGGGCGCGAAATCAGCCGGATCCTGGCTATCTGCCAACATTTCGTCATCTATCGCAGGCACATCTGCATTGGCCACATCTGCGGGTGCTACTTCTGTTGCCTGGTCTGGCTGCGGGGCTGAAACCACCGCTGTGCCGTTTTGCGACACGTCATTCGTCGACATAACGAAAGTAGACCATGCCGCAATCAACGCAAGGAACACCAAAAGCAACCCGGTCAGGATCAGCCCAAGATATCGGGGTTTGCCACGCACTTTTGACGATGCAAAGGTGCCGCCGGGTTTGGTCAACGATTTGCGCGGATCGGCTGCGCCTGTCGTAGCACCCTGTGGCAGGGCCTTGCGCTTGCGCGACCCAGGAATGCTGGGCGCGGTTACGAATGCGGTGTTTGGTTTTTGAACGGCTGGTTTCGCGGCTTCGGTATCGACACTGATGCCCGCGGTATCTGAGGCACGCAGCGGCGCTGCATTTGGTGGAAAATCACCGCCAACCTTCGGGCGCGAAAGCGGCGGCGGTGCAGATTTCGCCATCAAAGCATCGGCCATATCAGCGCCCGGATTTATGGCCCTGCCGTTTGCACCGACGCTTGATGCGCCAAATTGCCTGGAAGGCGGCAGGTCTGGGCCGCGTCTGCTGGCAAAGGCTGCCATACTGGCGGCAGATGGCGCCGGCGGCAGATCATCTTCAACCGCAAGCGGCGCATTGCGCGCCACATCAGGAACAGCCACCTCGGGGAAAGCTTGATTATCCGTCACCAAAACTGACGGGAACGCGGCATCGTCCGGGGTGGCCACAGCATCGCCCAGCGGGATGCCAGGCAAAGCCGGGGTCACGGGCGGGTTTGGCGCGCTACCTGACCACGCGGCAGGTTCAACGGCAATGTCATCGCCGTTTTCAGGAAAAGCCTCTGAAATGGCTGCTGCGGCTGATGCCGGGGCGTCGCCGGGCATTGCATCTGGCACCGCCAGCCCATCGGCTTGGCTGGCCAGCAGGGCCGCCGCTGCCGCAGCAGCGCGCCGTTGCGCACGCGTCGGTTTTTCGCCTTCAGCGGGCAGTTTCGCGAAATCGGCATCAGCCGCCACGTCTATGGGCGGTTTTGGCGCGCCGGGGTGTGATTTGGGCATATCCCGCACTGCAATTTGCACAGGCTCTGCGTCGCGATCAACTTTTTCGCCTTTTTCCAGCAAAGTCGTCGCAAATTTGGTCGGCCCAAACCAAGGCTCACCTTTGAAATCACCAGCCGCGGGCAGACCCACAAAGGATACCGGGTTAAAGCGATGCTCGGTGGCAAAGGCTTCCGCCTCATCCAGCGTTTCGCGTGCCAGAACGGCAACTTTGACCTTTGGGCCAGTGCCCGACCAGTCGAACACCAGATCTTCCACATTATAAGGCGTGCGCCCGACCAATGCGGCCCTGATCTGCGTGCGGCGGTCGGCATCATCGGGGCCAGGTGCCTCAAGTTCCAGATACTTGATCTGCGAATTTGGCAGCACCAGTTTCGTGGTCAGCCCGCCGGGCGACAGACCAAGCGCTGATCCGCGCAAATAGCCCAAAGCCTCGGCCAGATCGGCCGTATCAAACGCGGTTTCACCGACCTGCAGCCAACCGCGCGCGGTTCGGTGCAAAAGGCCGATGGTGGTGTCGGTGATGTTGAGTGCAAAACTTGGTTTCATTGCATGGATCTAGCATATGTTCCTATGGCGCGGGAACGGTGCCCCCGTATCCGTTGTCTTCCTACAGCAGGTTTTTGCCGAAGGGAAGAAAAAGCCCCAAGGATTGGGGATCGGAATGCGTCATATAGGGGTGAAGTCGCCTAATGATTGGAGAATCCCATGCGAACGCTGAACATCCTTGCCCTGTCTACCGCGCTTGCCCTGCCGTTTTCGCTGCCAGCACTGGCTGAAGGGCCCGCGACCATTTCGGTGACCGGCGAAGGCGTGGTTGAGGCGGCCCCCGATATTGCCACCATTTCCATGGGTGTCACGACCGAAGCCCCCACTGCGGCAGAGGCGATGTCGGCCAATTCAGCGGCGCTGTCCGCAGTGTTGGAGCGGTTGCGGGCGGCGGGTGTTGCCGACCGCGATCTGCAAACGTCTAACCTGACGCTGAACCCGAATTGGGTTGGTTACGACAGTGGAAAAGCGCCAACGATTTCAGGCTATACCGCGTCGAACATGTTGACCGTGCGGGTGCGTGCCTTGGAAAGCCTTGGCACGGTGCTGGACAGTGCCATTACGGATGGCGCAAATACGCTTAACGGGGTGACCTTTGGGGTGGCAGAACCGCGCCCCGCGCTGGACGAGGCGCGCAAAAAAGCCGTGGCTGATGCCATAGCGCGCGCAACCTTGCTGGTCGAGGCGGCAGGGGCGAAGCTAGGCCCGGTCGTGTCCATATCGGAATCGTCCGGCTTTGCGCCGCCGATGCCGATGTTCCGGATGGAAGCATCCGCCGACAGCGGCGTGCCAGTGGCGGGCGGAGAAGTGGGCTTGACCGCATCAGTGACGATGGTGTTTGAAATCGCCAAATAAAATCAAACGGCTGCGCACCGCGTGTGGGGTGCGCAGCCGTTTCCGTTACGCAGTCGCGGCCGCCAGTGCCTGATCAAGATCCGCGATGATATCGCGCACATCCTCAATCCCGATCGACAGACGCACCACGTTTGGCGCAGCGCCCGCTGCGATGCGCTGTTCGTCAGACAACTGGCGGTGTGTTGTGGATGCCGCGTGAATCACCAGACTGCGGGTATCGCCAAGGTTTGCCACATGGCTGAACAGTTTCAGGTTATCCACGAACTTGACGCAGTTTTCATAGCCGCCCTTCACCGCAAAGGTGAACAACGCGCCCGCGCCCTTGGGCGTGATCATCTCGGCCAGGTTATGATAGGGAGATGATTTCAGTCCCGGATAGGTAACAAAATCCACTCTTGCGTCTTGTTCCAGATACTCCGCCACGATCTGCGCGTTTTCGACATGGCGCTGCATCCGCAAGCTTAGTGTTTCAATCCCCATCAGCGTGTAATGCGCGCCTTGCGGGTTCATCGTCATGCCCAGATCGCGCAGGCCAACGGCGATGGAATGGAAGGTAAACGCCATGCCACCAAGCGCCGCATGAAAATTCAGGCCATGATAGGCGGGTTCCGGCGCGGCAAGGCTTGGGAATTTGCCTGATGCTGACCAATCGAATTTGCCACTATCCACAACCACGCCACCCGTCACCGTGCCATTTCCGGTCAGGTATTTGGTCGCCGAATGCACCACAAGCGTCGCACCGTGTTCAATCGGGCGGCACAGATAGGGCGTGGCCGTCGTGTTATCGACAATCAACGGAATGCCGTGCCGGTTGGCCACGCGGGCGATTGCATCCAGATCAGAAATCGCGCCACCGGGGTTGCAGATCGTTTCGCAAAACAGCGCGCGTGTGTTGTCATCAATCGCCGCCGCTATCGCCTTGGGATCATCAAAATCCACCAACTTGGCCGACCAGCCGAATTTGCGGATGGTATTGGTAAACTGCTGAATGGTGCCGCCATAAAGCCGGGAGGATGCCACCACGTTGCAGCCAGGGCTCATCAATGGAAACAGCGCCATCAGCTGCGCCGCGTGGCCGGAAGAACAACCAATACCACCAACAGCGCCTTCCAGCGCCGCCACCCGTTCAACCAGCGCGGATACGGTGGGGTTGGTCAGGCGGGAATAAATATAACCGACCTCTTGAAGGTTGAACAATTTTGCCGCGTGATCGGCGTCGCGAAAGACATAGGCAGTGGTCTGGTAGATCGGTATCTGACGCGCACCTGTGGCAGGATCAGGTTTCGCGCCGGCATGAATTTGTAGCGTATCAAAGCCGAGTGTTGGGGCGTCGGTCATTTTATCCTCCGTTAAAAATGCTGCTCGCGTGTCATCAATCTATGTCCTTGATCGCAAAACAAGGGTCAACACCCATAAACCTTACGTCTGTGGAGCTCAAGCCATTGGAGCGTTGCATCTTCGACACCTCTCGCGCAGACTGGCATTGCGGCCCAGTGTGGTCGCTCAGATGCGAGAGGACGGCATGACGCCACAACCAGTGATCAACCCAGGGGACGGCGAGCCGGTCGACTTGGGCAGCGTTGGGGCCCGGTTCCTTCTTGAGGCTGCAGCATCGGACGGACGCGTGGCCGTGATTGAGCATTGGGTGCCGGCTCGGACGCTAGCTGCGCCGCTTCACCGTCATTCGCGAGAGGACGAGTATAGTCTGATATTGAAAGGTCGTATGGGAGCCCAGCTAGGCGAGAAGGTGGTCGAGGCCGGACCCGGTGACTTCGTTCACAAGCCACGGGGCGAGTGGCATACCTTCTGGAACGCGGGCGATGAGGAGTGCCGCCTTCTCGAAATCATCACGCCGGGTGGCTTCGAGGCGATGTTCAAAGAGATGGCGGCAGACCCCGAGGCTATGGCCGGAGAGGCGGCTGCGGCGATGGACGCCAAATACGGCATCGAGGTGGATTACGACAGCATCGGGAGGCTCTGCGCTGCTCACGGCCTCTTGTTTCCGGGCTGATGTGAAGATTCACGCTTCCCGGACAGGCGGTGGATCACAGCCCGGCGCTCCAGGCCAGAATGTCTGTAAGTTCTGACCTTAGGTGATCACGGCCATCATTTGCAATTAAATACAACGATATGTGGTGAAAGACTGCGGGCATGACATATCAGCTTTTCCTTGCCCTGCTGGGCTTTGCCTTTGTCACCTCGGTCACACCGGGGCCAAACAACATGATGCTGATGGCATCAGGCGCAAATTTTGGGTTTCAACTTAGTCTTCCACATATGCTTGGCATAAGCCTTGGCCACGCTTTGATGGTGTTTCTGGTGGGTATGGGGTTGGCGGGGGCGGTTCACGCGGTGCCGGGGCTGCTGACCGGAATGAAAATTGCCTCGGTGCTTTACATGCTGTGGCTGGCATGGAAAATCTCACGCTCTGCGGCGCCGGGCGAGGGCAGGGCTGGCGGCAAACCCTTCAGCTTTTTGCAGGCGGCGGCGTTTCAATGGGTCAACCCCAAGGCTTGGGCCATGGCGCTTGGGGCTACATCCGCCTATGCGCCAGATGGCTCCGTGCGGTCTTACCTGATGGTTGCTGCGGTGTTTGCAATGGTCAATCTGCCGTCGGTTAGCCTTTGGGCCATTGCCGGGCAAAACATCCGGCGGCTCTTGTCCAGCCCATCGCGGCTGCGCGCATTTAACTGGGTCATGGCAGGCCTCCTTATCTTGTCTTTGGTGCCGGTGATTTTCGAATAAGATTTGCATACACCGCCGTTAGGGTGCATCCGTTCGAAAAAGACTGTCCAAGGGGGGCATGGCATGCAAGGTCGATTAACGCGGTGGAGCCTGCGTTTGGTGGCTGCCGTGGGGATTGGTATGCTAGCGCTGATCGGCTTTCTTGGCGTGCAGCAATATACCGGCAATTTTCACGCTGTCGTTGAAGGCGAGGTTTACCGGTCCGCGCAAATGACCGGCAGCCAATTGTCGGATTACACTGCGAAAGTGGGCTTGAAATCGGTTCTAAACCTGCGCGGGGCGGCACCCGGTGCGGATTGGTATGAGGCAGAACTTGCCGATAGCACGCGCCTTGGCCTGACCCATGCCGATTTCGCCTTGTCCGCGTCACGCGAAGTCACGAATGAAGAGGCGGCGCAGTTGATCGCGCTGATGAAGGCGCTGCCGAAACCATTGCTGATCCATTGCAAACAGGGGGCGGATCGCACGGGCTTGCTGTCGGCGCTGTATCTGGCGTCGATCAAAGGCGTTGATGTTGACACGGCGGATGACGAATTATCCATCGCTTATGGCCACTTTTCGGTGCCCTACCTCTCGGCGGCGTACCCGATGGATGAAAGCTGGAACAGGCTGGAAGTAGCCCTTGATTTGCCGCAAAACTGAAGCCGCTTTAGCGAAACCACAGCCCTTCACGTTTGATGGTGTTGCGGATCATCTGTTCGCGTCTGGGCAGGTCTGCACGGTCAAACAACGCCCGAACCTGCGCGCCTTTTCCTTGATATATCAATTTCTTGAACGGCTCATAGCCGCGCAGAACCCGTTTCATTGGGTTGGGCGCGCAGATGGCGTCCAACAGCGCCACCACGGCATCGCTTTCGCGCGCATAAAGCAACGGCAGGCTGCGCCAATGGCAGGTTACAGCGCCGTCAAGTCCCGCTAGATCTGCGCCGGGGCGGCCGCCGCCAAAGGAATGTATGACCAGCGGCAATGCAATTTGGTCTAACCACGGCGTCATCTGCTGACATTCCAACTCGCGGGTTGGATGATCGCGAAAGCTGACTGCGTATTCCAAGAACCGCTCGCCAAACCGATGCGGGCTTTGATAGTAAAACCAGCCAGCATTGAAATAAAGATAGCGTTGCCAAAAGCCGTCGGGCTGCGTCAAATCAAGGCTGGTGTCAAATTCCAACGCAAAACGGTCATAGAGCGATTTCCATATTTGGGCATGGTTTGGGCCGTAAAGTTCAATCGTCGGCCAAGTGCCTTCGCGCCGCATTGATGCAGACGGGCGGGCAAAATCAAAGGTCACACTGTCCAGCGGGCCGGTGATCAGCGTGTCTGTGTCCAAAAACAAAAATGGCTCATCAGGCAGGGCCAACAGCGCCTCGATCTTGTTACCATAGGGGTAACTGTCACCGAAGGCCTTGGAATGAAACGGTAAAATCTCTGCCCCAAGCGCTGCCAACTGATGCAGAATTTCGGGGTTGGTGATCCGCGGATCGTCCTTCCACAAAGGGCCGGGCTGCGGTTCTGCGATAAACAAGCGGCCCTTGAAACCGGGATTGGTCGCGCGCAGCGATGCGGCAAGCAAAACCGCTTCATACGCCAATCGCCCGGATTGCCCGATGGCCAGAATGTTAAAGCGGGGCGAGGTGGTCATGCAGCGGCAACCTTGGGGTGATTTGGCCCCGACTATAGGCCGCCTGAATCGCGCGCAACAAGGCCTTTGACAGCGGTAATCACCGCCTTGGCGTGAACCGCAAGCTGAGGCACGACATGCCGCCATCCAGTTTGGCGCATTCGCTGTTGCCAATCTCCCGGACGGTGAAACCGCCAGCGATAATAGCGTCGCGTGTGCCCGGAAAACCAGCAGGCATGATGACGATGTCATTGAACCGGATAGAATTGGCAGCAGCCTCTTCGCCCGGGGCAGTATGGATCACCCGGTAGCCATTAAAACAGCCTGATGCGGCCAGGCGTTCGGTTGACAAGATCGTTTCGCCATCCAGCAGCGAGCAATCTGTTTTGAAATGCAAGACGCCTGCCGGGGTGAAAACCTCGCGCACTTTGTGGCCCCATGGGGCAACCAATTCGGTCAATTCAGCGATGCCCGCCGCATCCGTGCGGGCCGAACGCCCGATCAAAATCTCACGCTCTGTCACCAGAATATCGCCGCCCTCGATACATCCGGGGCCTTTGATTACAAGAACTTGGCCATACAGCGCTTGCAAATGCGGGGCCATTTCAGCGGCCTCGCCAAGCCGCGACGGCGCGCCAGGGCGCATGACAACGGCACCTTCGGGCAGACAAAGTGCGGTGTCCTCAACGAAGACACAGTCGGGGTAGCCATCAAGGGTAGCCAGTTCCACGACTGATGCCCCGGTGGATTTCAGCGCGGCGATGTAATCAGCGTGATGTTGCAGCATCAATTCCAGATCAGGTGCGCCCGTATCCACAGCACGCAAGCCGCCCGTAATGGCGCGCCCCGGCTTCCTTGTGATGGCATGGCTAAAGCGGAACGAATGATCTGACATGATGCCCCCGGCGATTTGGCATCTCATAGCCTGCGGTTGGCCAAAGAGAAAGCACATGCTGGGCCGCCGTGATACGCTGGTTGGGATCGGGGTTGGGATCGGGGTTGGGATTGGGGTTGGGATTGAGATTGGGGTTGCTGACGGTTTCCTGATACGATGCGGTTTGATGGCGATCTGCGGCGATCCCTACATTTCGCGCTGTTCGGCCCATGCCCGAACTTGTAGAATCTGGGCAGGTATCCTTAACCGCGTTGGCCCTATGCAAACCATATTTCGATCCCTGCCGCTGATGGCGTTAAGCGCGTTTTGCACGGCTGGCAGTGCGCAGGCGCAAAGTCTGGGCCTGACTTACGGTGCTGATGGGCGGCTGGCGGCGGGGTTTACAGACCAAGTGCCGGGTGCCAGTCTTTTCTTTTTTGGTGATGCCACGGCGCGCGTGTCGCTTGATACAATCCCGCTGGGGTTTGAGCTGGGGGTTTACGGGCTGGCCAATGTGGTTGACACGCCGCACGAAACCTATGGCGCCTTCACATGGGATTTTGCAGCTGGTGGGCGGCTGTTTTTGGGCGTGGCCCGCCCGGCCTATGACAGCTTTGCGATGTCGGCAGTCGATACTTTATTTCCGACGCTTGGTGTTTTGCAAACCGCCACGACGCGCAGTCAGGCCACTTACGGTGCCATGTATGCAGGATACTTGCCCTATGGCTTTCGCTTGGAACACGCCACCGACAAGCTGCGTTTTGCTGTCTCAGTCGATGCGGTTCCAAACCGCGATTTGACCATCGCCAGTGCAGGGTTTGCCCTTCCAATCGGCGAAGTAACGCTTGAAACCGCAATCGAGGCATCGTGGGGTGCAAGCCACGATGTATCGGCAAAGGTTCAGCTTAAGGGAAAGCTGGGCCGCATTGATGGCGGAATAGGGCTTTATCTGCCGGGCACAGCGGGCGGCCCGGATTTGCTGGAAGCTTTTGCTTCGTTCAGGCCTGCTGACAAGATAAGTGTTGCAGGCGTTGTGCAAATCCCCCTGGGCAGCAGCGATCATGTGACTGGCGGTATTTCGGCGCGCTACGCCATATCCGCGGCAAATGGTTTTTCGGCAGGCGTGACAAGCGATGCGGCGGGCGATGCCGCCTATTCAGCCTTGCTCGACTGGACATTCTGACAGATCGGTTTTCGGATTTTTTGGTGGGCGACCCTGGAATCGAACCAGGCGCGGGTCACCCCGGCGGAGTTACAGTCCACTGCCGCACCTTGCAGCGCGTCGCCCACTCAAGTCGGTAATTACCGGACCCCCTATGGGGCGTCAAGATGAAAACAGGGATAGGCGCAGATCGCCCTGCGATCGCTTTGTGACGGATTGGCTGGCCGCTTTGCGCTTGCGGTTATGTTGGTGTGGCCGCATGGTTGATGTCCAAAAGCGAATGTGGGGTGCTATGCGCAACGGTGACGTGAAACCAACATGGGTTGTCGACAAGGAACGTGCCAAACGGCAGGCGGCAAATGAAACCGTTTGGCTATTCGGCCTGCATGCTGTGCGCGATGCGTTGTTGAACCCTGCGCGCAAAAAGCTGCGGCTGGTGCTTACCAAAAACGCAGCCGACAAGCTGGAGGATGCGTTGGCCGTCGGCGGGATAGAGCCTGAAATCGTAGAGCCGCGCCAGTTTGACGTGCCGATTGATCCGGACTCGGTGCACCAAGGGGCGGCGCTTGAGGTGAAGCCTTTGCAATGGGGCAGTCTTGAGGATGTTTGCATTGATGGCACCGGATCGCCTCTGGTGGTGCTGCTGGACCGGGTCACGGACCCGCATAATGTGGGCGCTGTTCTGCGGTCTGCTGAGGTGTTTGGCGCACGCGCTGTGATCGCCCCGCAACGGCACTCCGCGCCCGAAACCGGGGCCCTGGCGAAAACCGCCAGTGGTGCGCTGGAACGCCAGCCCTATTTGCGGGTGACCAACCTTTCCGACGCGATGGACGCGTTAAAGGCGATGGGCTATCTGCTGATCGGGTTGGACGGCGAGGGCACGCAGACGCTGGACGAAGTTTTGTCGGTGGCTGGCAAGCGGGCGGTCGGGCTTGTGCTGGGGGCTGAAGGGCCGGGCTTGCGCGAAAAAACCCGCGAAACTTGCGATTATTTGGTGCGTATTCCGGCAGCGGGGCCATTTGGATCGCTGAACGTTTCAAACGCGGCGGCGGTAGCGCTTTATGCGGCGGCAACGCGGTGATCACATCTTTGCGACTGGGTCTTATATTGCCGGTCGGCATCACTATTTGCAAGGGTACAGATGTGGGGCTGGAACTCCTGCACCTTATTCACTGTCCCTCGTTCCACGACTTGCGCCCGGCCATTGGTTCGGGCGCTTTTTTGTGAAGGAGGCGTTGCATGGACAACAGTGATGATGATCTGCGCAAGATTTTGATACAGACGAAGGTGATAGCCCTTGTTGGCTGGTCGCCCAATCCAGACAGGCCCAGCCACCGGGTGGCCGCGTATCTGGCGGCGCGGGGATACCGGGTCATTCCGGTCAATCCGGGGCAGGCGGGCAAAGTAGCCAACGGCGAAGTGGTGCGCGCCAGCCTGTCAGACATAACCGACCCTATCGACATGGTGGATATTTTCCGCCGGTCAGAAGAGGCGGGCGCAGTGGTTGACGAAGCTTTGCGCGTGCTGCCGGGGCTAAAGACTGTGTGGATGCAGCTGGGTGTCGAAGATGCCGTCGCTGCAGGGTTGGCACGCGCGGCGGGGGTTGGCGTCGTACAAAACCGCTGTCCCGCGATTGAAATTCCGCGGCTGTTGGGCCCGCAGTAAAAATCCGGGCGGATTTTTATCAAGAATTTTCTGAAAATTCTTTAGCGACGCGGCCTAGCCACGTGTCGCTTTTTCGGCAAGCCCGGATTGTCCTTCACGCCGCCCCAATTCCGCCACCACATCTGCCAACGTCACATCCCGCGCGGTCAGCATGACCAGCAGATGATAGATCACATCCGCTGCCTCTGCGGTCAGCTTTGCGCGGTCGCCTTTCACGGCTTCGATGATCGCCTCTATTGCCTCTTCGCCAAACTTTTCGGCGCATTTGTCTGGGCCGGATGCCAGCAATTTCGCGGTCCAGCTGGTATCTGGATCAGCCCCCTTGCGGGCGGCAATGGTGGCGGCAAGGCGGGCCAGCCCTGACAAATCTGGTGCGGTCATGTCAGCCTCATCGGAATGCCAGCGGCCGCCATATGGGCCTTGGCTTCGGCAATCGTGAAATCGCCAAAGTGAAAGATGGACGCGGCGAGAACAGCGGATGCGCCGCCAAGAATCACGCCGTCCACCAGATGATCCAGCGACCCCACACCGCCGCTGGCAATCACCGGGATGGAGACCGCATCGGAAATGGCGCGGGTCAGCGGCAAATTGAACCCGGTACGGGTGCCGTCGCGGTCCATGCTGGTCAGCAAAATTTCGCCGGCCCCTTTGGCCGTGACGGCGCGGGCAAAGTCCACGGCATCAATGCCCGTAGCGCGTCTGCCGCCATGGGTGAATATCTCCCATTTTCCGGGGCTTACGGTTTTGGCATCAATCGCCACCACGATGCACTGGCTGCCAAAACGGTTTGCCGCATCCGCCACCACATCGGGGTTGGCGACGGCTGCCGAATTGAAAGAAACTTTATCAGCCCCCGCCAGCAGCAACGCGCGCACATCTTGCACCGTGCGCACACCGCCGCCCACTGTCAGAGGCATAAAACACTGTTCCGCCGTGCGGGTCACAAGATCAAACATTGTGCCCCGGTTTTCCTCGGTTGCCATGATATCCAGAAAACACAACTCGTCCGCACCCGCCGCATCATAGGCGCGTGCAGCCTCCACCGGGTCGCCCGCATCGCGCAGATCGGTGAAGTTGACGCCTTTGACGACCCGGCCATTGGCCACATCCAGGCAGGGTATGATACGGGTTTTAAGCATTTGGGCCCTTATACCAGCGGGGTTGCGATATGGGTAGACAAAGCATTGGTGACTTCTGCCTCTGTCGCTGCTTGGCAGCGCACCAATGCGGAAATTTTTACCAAGTGGACCATATTTAGCCGCGCAAAACCGCCAAAGCCGTAGCCAGATCAATCGCCCCGTCATATAGCGCGCGCCCCGAAATTGCCCCCGCGATTACGCCAGTCGCTTGCAAGGCCAACAGATCGGCCATCGACGACACACCGCCGGACGCAATGACGGGAATCGTTACTGCACGGGCAAGAGCTTCGGTTGCGGCGATATTGGGGCCGGCCATGGCACCATCACGGTCGATGTCGGTGTAGATGATCGCGGCAACGCCTGCGTCTTCAAAGCTGCGGGCAAGGTCGGTTGCCTGAATGGTCGTTTCATGCGCCCAGCCCTTGGTGGCGACAAAGCCTTTGCGCGCGTCTATCCCGACAGCGACTTGGCCCGGATAAGCTTTCGCCGCCTGCTGCACGAGGTGCGGGTTTTCCACAGCAACGGTGCCAAGGATTACCCGCGCCAGGCCCTTTTCCAGCCACATCGCGATGGTCGCCATATCGCGGATGCCGCCGCCCAGCTGGGCGGGCACCGTGATACGGGCCAAGATCGCCTCGACCGCCGCTGCGTTCATCGGGGCACCCGCAAAAGCGCCGTTCAAATCGACCAGATGCAGCCATTCGCAGCCTTCCGCCTGAAACGCAGCGGCCTGAGCGGCGGGATCGTCGCCAAAAACCGTCGCCGCCGCCATTTCACCCCGCAAAAGGCGCACACATTGGCCGTCTTTCAAGTCAATCGCGGGGTAAAGGATCATGGGGCAAGGCTCCGTTCTGTGTTGCGGGCGTTTTACGCAAGCAGGCCGCCCTTGCCAAGGGGGCGCGGACCCCAGGTCACGCTTGCCTCGATTGGCAGATTTGGCACAGACTGAACGCACCTTGAGGGAGGAGATCAGAAATGAAGATTTATCTGTGCGCAGCGGCGATGATATTTACCGCGGGCGCAGCCTTTGCCGACCCGGTCGAAGGCATCTGGCAGACCAAAAAAGATGACAACGGCAACTTTGGTTTTGTAGAGGTCAAACCCTGCGGCCCGGCGTTTTGTGGCATTTTGATCAAGGCATTTGATTCCGCTGGTGCCCCGACAGACAGCCCTAACATCGGCCGCAAAATCATCTGGGATATGGTGCCCTATGCGGACGGGCTTTATGACGATGGCCAGATATATTCGCCGGATCGCGACAAAACCTATAATTCCGACATGACCTTGACTGGCGACAAATTGGCCGTGCGCGGTTGTTTCCTTGGAATTTGTCGCGATGGTGGCACATGGAGCCGCGTGCAATAAGCCGCAGCTTTCGGGTTGTGGCATGGATCCGCGGCGCGCAGACTGGCCTTCGCTCAAGCGTCGCAGGCCAGCGGTGAGGCCCGAAAACAGGAGGCAGTTTTGGTTCACGTCAGTGCCCCGAATTCTGGCAGCGTGCTTGCGGGCTTTGCCCTGATTGGCGGGCGATTGACGTCCCGGTCGATGCCCGCAGGCGCGCATGATCAATCCTGACCTTGGGCGCACGATGACTGATGCCGATTGGGCCGATCTGTTGGCGCGACAGCCGTCAGACAATTTCTATGCCGTGATCACGACGGGCATCGTGTGCCGCCATGGCTGCCCGGCTAAAACGCCCTTGCGCAAAAATGTGCGTTTGTTTGCAGGTTTCGATCCTGCAATTCTGGCGGGCTTTCGTGCCTGCAAACGGTGCAAACCTACGGCTTCCACGCCAGAAAATTCGCGATCAACCTAAGACCCGCCGATTGCGATTTTTCGGGATGAAATTGCGCGCCGATCATGTTGTCGCGCCCGATGATGGCGGTGATGTCGGTGCCATAATCAACATGCGCCAGCCTGTCCGCAGAATTGATCACCCGAAACTGATACGAATGCACGAAATAGGCGTGGTCACCGGTGCTGATGCCCGCCAATACAGCGTGCGTGCGGTCGATCACCAGATCGTTCCAGCCCATATGCGGCACTTTCAGTGCGGCGTCGGCCGGGGTGATCTTGACCACCTCACCCTTGATCCAATCAAACCCGGCAGTATCCGTGTATTCCCGGCCCCAGCTTGCCATCATCTGCATGCCCACGCAGATGCCCAAAAACGGGCGGCCACGCGTGATCACGGCCTCGGATATCGCCTCGAACAGCCCGCCATAGGTGCCAAGTTCTGCACGGCAGGACGGAAACGCACCATCGCCCGGCAGCACAATCCTGTCTGCACGCGCCACATCTTCGGGGCGGGATGATACCAGAATATCGCCGCCCGCTGTCTCTGCCGCCATGCGCTGGAACGCCTTTTCGGCGGAATGCAGATTGCCGCTGTCATAATCGACCAGGACGGTCAGCATCGCTTACAGCGCACCCTTTGTGGACGGGATCGCACCTGTTTGCCGCGCATCAACCTCGACCGCTTGGCGCAGCGCGCGCGCCACCGATTTGAACGCGGCCTCGGCAATGTGGTGGCTGTTGATGCCGTGCACCAAATCCACATGCAACGTAATGCCGGCATGCGTGGACAGCGCCTGAAAAAATTCGCGCACAAGTTCGGTATCGAAACCGCCGATCCTGGCCGATGGAAACACCACGTTCCACACCAGATAGGACCGTCCCGACAGATCAAGTGCCGTAGCCACCTGCGCGTCATCCATCGCAAGGTTGCACTGACCATAGCGGTTGATGCCGCGCTTATCGCCAAGCGCTTGGGCGATGGCCTGCCCCAAGGCGATACCGCAATCTTCAACCGTGTGGTGATCGTCGATATGCAAATCACCCGTGGCGGTCAGCGCAATGTCGATCAACGAATGCCGCGACAGTTGATCCAGCATATGGTCAAAGAACCCGACGCCAGACGTCACAGCATATGCGCCCGTGCCATCAAGGTTGACGCCGACGGCAATCGCCGTCTCGGCAGTTGTGCGGGTGATTTCGGCCTTGCGCATCGCAGTCTCCGGCATTGTTTCGCGGACTTATGGCGCGGACCGGCGGCGCAAACAAGTCATTTGGGCCGCGAAATGCAAACGAGCGCCCAAAGGCGCCCGCATGAAACCCAAACTGGAGCGGGCGAAGAGATTCGAACTCTCGACCCTAACCTTGGCAAGGTTATGCTCTACCCCTGAGCTACGCCCGCACTCCGTTTTGGTAGGGCTGATTTATAAAGTCGCGCGCGTGGCCGCAAGGGGAAAAGTGCGTGTGATACAGAAATCCTGAAAAGGCGCGGTCTGGCGCACCAAGCAGGGCCCGCGCGGTCACAGTGGCAAGGCAAGGACGGCGCCGATGATCAGCGACGTCAGTGTCAGGAACATGCCCCCCACCCGCAAAACCATTATGCGCAAACCAAAGCTGAAATTGACGCCGTGCATCAAGCGGCCCGCCAGCAGCAGCGCCCCGCACAGATGCAACCAAACAGCAGGCGTGGCCTGCAGTTCCGCGATCAGGATCAACACAATGCCCAACGGTGCGTATTCGGCAAAGTTGCCCTGTGCCCGAACGCGCGCCAGCAAATCTGCGTCGCCGCCATCACCAATCGACACTTTGTTGGCCCGCCGAACGGTGATCACGCGGGCGGACAGGACCACGAACAGCAACGCAAGGGCCGCCGCATAAAGCCCTGTGATGTCTGCAGTCATTCCAGTTCCACCAGCAGATCCTTGGCATCAATCTGGCTGCCAACCTGCACATAAAGCGCCTTGACGGTGGCGCTGCGGTCGGCGTGCAGGCCGGTTTCCATCTTCATCGCCTCGATCGTCAGCAGCAGATCACCCGCATTGACCTTCTGGCCCACCGTCACTGCGACCGATGCGATTGATCCGGGCATCGGCGCGCCAATATGCCCTGCATTGCCATCGCTGGCCTTTGGTTTTGCCGCCGTCTTGGCCTTGACCGCGCGGTTTGGCACCCGGATGACGCGGGGCTGGCCGTTCAGCTCGAAGAACACTTTGACATCGCCGTCATCCTGCACCTCGGCCACGGCTTGCAGACGCACCTCCAGCGTTTTGCCGGGGTCGATTTCAACGGAAATCTCCTCGCCCGGCTGCATGCCGTAAAAGAAGGTGCGGGTCGGCAGCGTGCGCACGGGGCCGTAGGCGCGGTGGCGGGCGCGGTAATCCATGAACACCTTGGGATACATCAGATAGCCGTTCAGGTCTTCGTCATCGACGGTTTCTTCTTCGGCCTCCTCGTCGCCGCGCATCAGATCAGCGGCGAGTTTCGCGCGCACGTCGTCCATATCAACCGCCGCCAGATGCGCGCCGGGGCGGGTGGTGATGGCGGCGTCGCCTTTCAGCACCTTGGACGAAATTCCGGTTGGCCAACCGCCCGGAGGCTGCCCCAGATTGCCCTTCAGCATATCCACCACCGAATCCGGGAAGGCCAGATCAACGGCGGGGTCTTCAACCTGCGCGCGGGTCAGGCCTTGCGCCACCATCATCAAGGCCATGTCGCCCACAACCTTGGAGGACGGTGTGACCTTGACGATATCGCCGAACATCTGGTTGGCATCGGCATAGGCCTGCGCCACTTCGTGCCAGCGTTCTTCCAGCCCCAAGGACCGGGCTTGGGCTTTCAGGTTGGTAAACTGCCCGCCGGGCATTTCGTGCAAGTAAACCTCGGATGCTGGTGCAGGCAGACCGGCTTCGAAGGCCGCATATTGCCCGCGCACCGCTTCCCAATAATTCGACATCCTGCGGATCGCCTCGATATCAAGGCCGGTGACGCGGTCGGTATGCTGCAACGCCTCGACAATGGACCCCAGACAGGGCTGCGAGGTGCCGCCCGAAAACGCATCCATTGCGGCATCAACCGCATCAACGCCTGCATCACAGGCGGCCAGCACGGTGGCTGCCGAAATGCCCGAGGTATCATGCGTGTGGAAATGAATGGGCAGTCCGACCTCTTCCTTCAGCGCCTTGATCAACACGCGGGCGGCGGCGGGTTTCAGCAAACCTGCCATGTCTTTCAGCCCCAGAATATGGGCGCCTGCGGCTTTCAGGTCACGGCCCATGCTGACATAGTAATTCAGATCATATTTGGCACGGTCGGGGTTCAGCAAATCCCCGGTGTAGCAAATGGTGCCTTCGCAGACCTTGTTCGCCTCAACCACCGCGTCCATCGCGACGCGCATGTTTTCAACCCAGTTTAACGAATCGAACACCCGGAACACATCAACTCCGGTTTTTGCGGCCTGAAATACGAAAGATCGAACAACGTTGTCGGGGTAGTTGGTGTAGCCGACACCGTTTGAAGCCCGCAGCAACATCTGAGTCATCACATTGGGCAGGGCGGCGCGGATATCGCGCAGGCGTTGCCAAGGGCATTCCTGCAAGAAGCGGTAGGCCACATCGAACGTCGCCCCGCCCCAGCATTCGATCGAAAACAGCCCCGGCAGATTGGCGGCATAGGCGGGCGTCGCGCGGATCATGTCGATCGACCGCATCCGGGTGGCGAGCAGGCTTTGATGGCCATCGCGCATGGTGGTGTCGGTGATCAGCACGCGCTTTTGCGCGGCCATCCAATCGGCCAAGGCTTGCGGGCCCTTGGCATCCAGCAGGGTGCGCGTGCCGGGGGCGGGCGTGCCATTGGCAACTGGCGGTTTGGGCTGGCGCAGTTCTGCCGCAGGCTTGGGACGCCCAGCGGTTTCTGGATGCCCGTTCACCGTGATATCGGCAATGTAGGTCAGGATTTTGGTCGCCCGGTCCCGACGCTTTTTGAAGGCAAACAGGTCCGGCGTGGTGTCGATGAATTTGGTGGTGTAGGTGTCGTTCAGAAACGTCGGGTGCTTCAGCAGGTTTTCCACAAAGGCGATGTTGGTCGAAACCCCGCGAATACGGAATTCCCGCAAGGCCCGGTCCATTCGTGCAATCGCCTTTTCCGGCGTCTGCGCCCAGGCCGTGACCTTCACCAGCAAGCTGTCGTAATACCGCGTGATCACGCCGCCCGCATAGGCCGTGCCACCATCAAGGCGAATGCCCATGCCGGTGGCAGACCGATACGCTGTCAACCGCCCGTAATCCGGGATGAAATTGTTTTGCGGGTCTTCCGTCGTGACCCGGCACTGCAGGGCGTGGCCGGACAGATGAATATCTTCCTGGCAGGCGACCCCGGTGGCTTCGGCCAATGTTTTGCCCTCGGCAATGCGAATTTGGCTTTGCACAATGTCGATGCCGGTGACTTCTTCGGTCACCGTATGTTCGACCTGCACGCGCGGGTTAACCTCGATGAAAAAGAATTTCTGGCTGTCCATATCCATCAGGAATTCGACGGTGCCCGCGCATTCATAGCCAACATGCGCGCAAATGCGGCGGCCCAGATCGCAAACCTCGGCGCGCTGCGCGTCTGTCAGATAGGGGGCAGGCGCGCGTTCCACGACCTTTTGGTTGCGGCGCTGCACGGTGCAATCACGTTCATAAAGGTGATAGATATTGCCGTGGCTGTCGCCCAGTATCTGCACCTCGACATGGCGCGCGCGCAGGATCATCTTTTCAAGATAGCCCTCGCCATTGCCAAAGGCGGCTTCCGCCTCGCGTCGGCCCTCGCGCACCTTGTCGGCCAATTCATCGGGGCTATTGATGGCCCGCATGCCCCGCCCGCCGCCGCCCCAGGATGCCTTCAACATCAGCGGATAACCCACTTCGGCGGCTTGCTTTTTCACCAGTTCCATATCGTCGCCCAGCACTTCGGTGGCGGGAATGACCGGCACGCCTGCCGCCATCGCCACGCGGCGCGCAGATGCCTTGTCACCAAGGGCCCGCATGGTATCGGCTTTCGGGCCGATAAAGGTAATGCCCGCCGCATCGCAGGCATCAACAAAATCCGGGTTCTCCGACAGCAGGCCATAGCCGGGGTGAATGGCGTCCGCGCCAGACAGCTTGGCCACACGGATGATCTCTGGGATGCTTAAATACGCCCCCACCGGCGACAGGCCTTCGCCGATACGGTAGGCCTCATCCGCCTTGAAACGGTGTAGCGACAGCTTGTCTTCTTCGGCATAGACCGCAACCGTTTTCTTGCCCATCTCATTGGCGGCACGCATCACACGGATGGCAATTTCACCCCGGTTGGCAATCAGGATCTTGCGGAATTCAGCCATGAGTGGGGTCCCCTAAAACGCAATAAAGCGATGTCACCTTATGCACGCTGCATTGCAGCGCAAGGGCTAGAATGGATATCCGCGCATCGCCGCGCAACATTCTTTCGCAAATGCCAGTCAAGGTTACACGGTTGACATCATAAAACCTACAGAACAATCATGGAACACTGCTTTTACTTAGCTTCCATCCGCGCTAAGGTTGTTCGCATGAACGGTTACGATGAAAACGATGCCTTTGAGGCTGCCGTGCCGCTGTCGCAGCGCGCTATGGCCGCACGGCCTGCACCCTATATGGACGGCTTGAACCCCGCACAGCGCGCGGCGGTAGAGGCGATGGATGGCCCTGTGCTGATGCTGGCAGGGGCTGGCACCGGCAAAACCAAGGCGCTGACTGCCCGCATCGTGCATCTGATGGCGATGGGCCGCGCCCGCCCGAATGAAATTCTGGCAGTGACCTTCACCAACAAAGCCGCGCGGGAAATGAAAGACCGCGTTGGCCGGATGCTGGGCCAACAGGTCGAAGGCATGCCCTGGATGGGCACGTTTCATTCGATTTCGGTAAAAATCCTGCGCCGTCACGCCGAACTGGTGGGGCTGAAGTCAAACTTCACCATTCTGGATACAGACGATCAGCTGCGCCTGCTGAAACAGCTGATCGTCGCCGCGAATATTGATGAAAAGCGCTGGCCCGCGCGGATGTTGGCGGGGTTGATTGACAGTTGGAAAAACCGCGCATGGACGCCTTTGCGCGTGCCTGCATCGGAAGCGTCGGCATACAATAACCGTGGCACCGAACTTTATGAGCAATATCAGGACCGCCTGAAAGCGCTGAATGCCACCGATTTTGGCGATCTTCTGCTGCATTGCGTGACGATATTCCAGACCCACGCCGATGTGCTGGATCAATATCAACGCTGGTTCCGCTATATCTTGGTGGACGAGTATCAAGATACCAACGTCGCCCAATACCTGTGGCTGCGACTGTTGGCGCAATCGCATCGTAATATCTGTTGTGTCGGCGATGATGATCAGTCGATCTATGGCTGGCGCGGCGCAGAGGTCGGCAATATCCTGCGGTTTGAAAAGGACTTTCCCGGCGCACATGTGGTGCGGCTGGAACAAAATTACCGCTCGACGCCGCATATTCTGGCGGCTGCATCGTCGGTGATTGCCAAGAATGCAGGGCGCTTGGGCAAGACGCTGTGGACGGATGAGACCGACGGCGAAAAGGTCCGCCTGATCGGCCATTGGGATGGCGAGGAAGAAGCGCGGTGGATTGGCGACGAGGTGGAAGCCCTGCAAAAAGGCACCTCGAAGTTTGCCAAACGGCGTGGCAATCCCAGATCAATTACAGATCAACAAGAAGCTGAACGACGGTCTAAGGGCGGAGCGGTTTCTACCAACCCTACCGGGGACATTCATGAAGTAAGTCTGAGACGCGCTCAGAGTCTCACCGAGGCAGGCAAGGAAAATATCCCAATACCTACAACCTTCGGGCTTGACGAAATGGCCATTCTTGTGCGCGCCAGCCACCAGATGCGGGCGTTTGAAGACCGGTTTCTGACCATCGGTCTGCCCTACCGCGTCATCGGCGGCCCGCGTTTTTATGAACGCCTGGAAATTCGCGATGCCATGGCCTATTTTCGGCTGGCGGTATCGCCCGATGATGATCTGGCGTTTGAACGTGTGGTCAACACCCCCAAACGCGGCCTTGGCGACAAGGCGCAAGCGGATATTCAGCGCACGGCACGGGCGTCGGGCATGTCGCTGCTGGAAGGGTCGCGCGAATTGCTGGCGCATGGCGCAATTGGCGGCAAAGGTGCGGGGCAGTTGCGCGGCTTTGTGGACGGTATCGACCGTTGGCATGCGCTGACGCGGGTGGCGGGATATGATCACGTGCGCCTTGCCGAGCAGATACTGGAAGAATCCGGTTACACCGACATGTGGGCGCAAGATAAGTCGCCCGAAGCGCCGGGGCGGCTGGAAAATCTGAAGGAACTGGTCAAGGCGCTGGAGCAGTTTGAAAACCTGCAGGGCTTTCTCGAACACGTCTCGCTGATCATGGACAATTCATCCGAAGATGCGGCCGAAAAGATCTCCATCATGACGCTGCACGCGGCCAAGGGGTTGGAATTTCCGGCGGTGTTTCTGCCGGGGTGGGAAGATGGGCTGTTCCCGAGCCAGCGTTCTATGGACGAGTCCGGCCAAAAGGGCGTCGAGGAAGAACGCCGTCTGGCTTATGTGGGCATCACGCGGGCCGAGGAATTATGCACCATTTCCTTTGCCTCAAACCGCCGGGTTTACGGCCAATGGCAATCTGCCATGCCGTCGCGGTTTATCGACGAACTTCCCGGTGACCATGTCGAAATCCTGACACCCCCCGGCCTTTATGGCGGCGGTTTTGGTGCTGCGGCCCCGTCGTTCGGGTCAGCCTTGGAAGACCGCGCGACCAAGGCCGATGGTTATAATTCCCCCGGCTGGCGCCGGATGCAGGACCGCGCCGCCACCCGACCCGTGCAACAACCGCGTGAAGCAAAAAATTCCGTGATTGATCTGTCGGCGATATCATCCTTCACGCTGGATGACCGCGTGTTCCACCAGAAATTCGGCTATGGGTCGGTGGTGGGCATTGAAGGCGACAAGCTGGATGTTGCGTTTGATCACACTGGCATCAAAAAGATCGTCGCCCGGTTTGTAACCTCCGCCGACGCAGTGGACGACGTGCCGTTCTAAGCCCGTTTATCTGTCCGGAAAATATCCCCGCCGCAGGCTTGTTTATTTAGCGCGGAATGCCTCCGGCGGGGATATTTGCAGACAGGTGAAACATCAGTGGTGGTGCAAGCCCAGTTCGCCCGATTCATCCTGCAAATCGGTATGTTCGGCAACAGCTTCACACCAATGCCATTCGCCACAAACCCAAATAAAAATGGCGGCACCCCAAAAAAAGGGATGCCGCCGCATGTCAGCGTCCGACTACAGAAAAACAGGCCACACACTATAAAAAGACCGCGTCGAGCGCGACATCTGAAAAACGCGACGACCCCGGGAGGAGGATGGGGTCGCCGCTGGTCTGATTGGCTCCGGGAGGAGGTGGAGCCGTTCCGACATCGGTGCAAGCAAGCGCTTGCTAATCTGGTGCGACGACCCCGGGAGGAGGATGAGGTCGCCGCTGGTCTGATCCGCCCCGGGAGGAGGTGGGGCATCTCTGACATCGTTGAAAGTCTGCCCATCTGGGCGCCGACCTTCGAATAAATTGCGGCAACACCAGGGAGGAGGATTGGTGTTGCCGCCCTTGCTACAGACCCCGGGAGGAGGTGGGATCTCGCAAAAACCCGAAAGGCGCATTTCGAAAAGCGTTAACCTGTTTTCGAATAATCTGCGCCACAGAAACCTTAAGCGCCGTAGGCGGCTTGTTTCGCAATGTCCTTGATCATCGAGCCGTGAATGCCCAGATCAGCCAATTCGCGGTCGGATAAAGCGCTAAGTTCGCGAACGGTCTGGTTGAACAAACGGCGGCGGTGCAGCGCAAGCTTGACTGATTTCGCAATATTCGCCACCCGATCAGCAAAGCTGATGTTCAGCGACCGTGATGAATTTACATATGCCATGTTACTAGCCTCAACTTTCTTGTTAAACAGCGGCGTCTCTCGTCTTTGGTTCGTCTGATTTCGCTGTTACCGTAAACATGGGGTAAATGCTGCAGATGCACAATAGTCCCGCTGTGCAATGCTGCTATGCAGCAATTGCATGGCAATATGTCACAAATTAGTGATGATTTACAGGTGCTTCGCCTGAATTTTGATCATTTGGAAAACAGTGCCTTGCCCTTTGTGACAAACAGTCCAAGCTTTGATCAAGAACTGAGCAAAGGAAAAACCATGTCGCTGTCGCGTGAAGATATCATGGCCGCCCTCGGGGCCATTCCAGTGCCGGAAGGCGGCACCCTAGTGTCGCGCGATTTGATTCGCGCGCTGATGATTGACGCGGGGCAGGTCCGTTTTGTGATCGAGGCGGCAACCCCAGATCAGGCGCGGGGGCTTGAAGCTGCGCGTTTGGCAGCAGAGGCGACCGTTCGTGCCATGCCGGGCGTCACGGGGGTGCAGGTCTTGCTGACAGCACATGGCCCGGCGGCGAAAGCCGCGCCTCCCAGCCTGAAAATCGGTCAACATCCCACGCCGCAACAGGGCGGCCCGCAGCGCATTTCGGGCATAGACCGGATTATAGCCGTGGCATCGGGAAAGGGCGGCGTTGGCAAATCAACCGTATCGTCAAATCTGGCTGTGGCCTTGGCCAAACAAGGCCGCCGGGTCGGTTTGCTGGACGCGGACATATATGGCCCTTCGCAGCCCCGGATGATGGGCGTGTCGGCCCGGCCAGCCTCGCCCGATGGCAAAACGATCCTTCCTTTGCAGGCCCACGGCGTCACCATGATGTCGATCGGTCTGATGCTGAAGGAGGACGAGGCCGTGATCTGGCGCGGACCGATGATCATGGGTGCACTGCAACAGCTGTTGGGGCAGGTGGCCTGGGGCGCGTTGGATGTGCTGATCGTTGATCTTCCGCCGGGCACTGGGGATATCCAGCTTACCCTGTGCCAGCGCACGCATCTGACGGGGGCGATTGTCGTATCCACCCCGCAAGATGTGGCGTTGCTGGATGCCCGCAAGGCGCTTGATATGTTTGTAAAGCTGAAAACCCCGGTGCTGGGGCTGATTGAAAACATGTCGACTTACATTTGCCCGAACTGTGGGCACGAAGAGCATATTTTTGGTCACGGCGGTGTTGCCGCCGAAGCAACCCGATTGAACCTGCCATTTCTTGGCGCATTGCCGCTTAGCCTTGAGGTGCGCATCGCGGGCGATGCAGGCACACCGATAGCAGCAGGTGACGGGCCAGCGGCGCAGGCCTATGCAGCCCTCGCCGCGCGGCTGATTGCGGGTGGTATGGCATAACACATGGGATTGGGTGGGAACGCCCCTTTCACGCTCCCTCCCGCCGAATCACTTTTGTGATATTTGGCGTGAAACGGGGATTGCACTGTCGTTTCTGATTAAATTTGCGACCAATTGACAGCCAATCACACCTGAAGCCAGCAAGCGGTCAGCCACGTTGGGAATTTATGGGAAAAATTATAGAGATCGGTCACAGTCTACATATAGTGTAATATTTTCGTAATCTCGCAAATTGTAGTCAATTTTTGATCAATTTAGATACTAAATGCTGTTTTGCGCCGCGTGTCTGCACTACATCTATTCGGCGTTTCCCAAAATTTCCCTTTACGGACCATGAAATCCCATGTCATACCGAAAACACGGTGATGATTGCGGTAATCAGTAAAGCAGGGGCGGCTTAAGACCCCGAATAGGCGATAGCAGGTTTTATACAGGCAGCCGCTTTCATCATCCAAATTAGATCCGGCGCGCACGCGAGCAGACACTTCCCCCAAGTGGCACGCGCAGCAGGACACCCAGCGATGGGACAGTTGGCGGACCGCGCAGTGGCAGCAGCACGGTCCGCCATTTCATGTTCAGGGCCTGCAATTGCGGGCAGGGGCCTGAAGCGTAAGGGGCAGTGAAGGACGGTTGGGCAGTGTCGGAAGCGTTCAGGGGCGAATTCTACCAAAAGGTAGATGGTAAGGCGCGGGTTTCCATCCCGGCAGCCTTTCGCCGTATTCTGGAAGGCGAAGACACGGCTACGGTTGAAAATCCCCGCACCCGGATCGTACTGATTTACGGCGGCAAATCCCGAAATTTCGTTGAATGTTATTCCAAGGCCGGGGCCGATGCGCTGGCCCGCGATATCGAGGCGATGCCACAGGGTGAGCGGCCCCGTCTGCGCGCCGAACGCGAACTGATCACGCAATCTGTCACCATCGAGATAGACGACGATGGCCGCATCGTTTTGCCACCCCGCGTGCGCGAAAAAATGGGCTTTGCGCCAGACGATCTGTCCGGCGGGGCCGAGGCTGCCTTTGCCGGTGCGACCAACCGCTTCAAGCTTTATCGCCGCGATGTCTACGATGCGGAACTTGCCGCAGACGACCAGGACGATGATGGCAGCGACGTTCTTGCTTTGGTAAGCAAACACAAAACGGGGGCGTAAACGATGCCCCACAGCGCGCCTTTCGCTGATCAAATCCCCCACATCCCCGTGCTGCTGCGTCCTATTCTGGCGGCCGCAGCACCTGTATCCGGCGTCTGGCTGGATGGCACCTTTGGCGCAGGCGGCTATGCGCGCGCGCTGTTGGAGGCCGGGGCGGAAACTGTCATCGCCATTGACCGCGATCCATCGGCATTTGCGTTGGCCGCAAGTTGGGCCGGAACATATGGTGACCGTCTGCGTCTGGTCGAGGGCACGTTTTCCGGCCTCGATACCCTTGCGGGCCAGCCGCTTGACGGTGTGGTGCTGGACCTTGGCGTATCTTCGATGCAGCTTGACCAAGCGCAACGCGGCTTTTCCTTTGCCAAAGACGGCCCGCTGGATATGCGCATGGGCGCTGATGGCCCCACCGCCGCCGATCTGGTGAACGGGTCCAGCGAAGACCACATCGCCGATATCCTGTATCACTTCGGCGAAGAACGCGCCTCGCGCCGCATCGCCCATGCCATTGTGGCCGCCCGCGCCATCCAGCCCATCACCACAACCCTGCGCTTGGCCGAACTGGTCACGCGGTGTCTGCCGCGCCCGAAACCCGGCCAAAGCCATCCCGCTACCCGCAGCTTTCAGGCCATCCGCATCGCGGTAAATGCCGAATTTGCCGAACTCGCCGCAGGCCTCGCCGCAGCGGAACGCGCCCTGAAACCCGGCGGGTTGCTGGCCGTTGTCACCTTCCACTCGCTTGAAGACCGCATCGTGAAGCGGTTTTTCCAACTGGCATCGGGGGGTGAGGCGCAATCCAACCGCTACGCCCCCGCCCGCGTTGAAGATGCGCCCCGCTTTGACCTGGTCACCAAACGCGCCATAGCCCCCGATGCAGACGAGCTTGCCCAAAACCCGCGCTCCCGGTCGGCCAAGCTGCGCATCGGGCGGCGCACATCTGTGCCGCACCGCGCACTTGATCCGGCATCAATCGCCGTTCCGCAAACTCCCACGAAAGGACGCCGCTGATGCGCCCCGTGTTCTACACTGCCACGTTCATGGCCGTCATCGCGCTGGCTTTTTGGGCCTACCGCGAAAACTATGCCACCCAGCGGGCCTTGCGCGACGTTACCGAATTGCAGCGTGACATCGCCACTTTGCGCGAAGCGCTGTCGATCCAGCACGCCGAATGGGCCTATCTTAACCGACCCAACCGCCTGCGTGATTTGACTGCGCTGAATTTTGACCGGCTGGGCCTTTTGCCGCTGGAACCGGAACAGTTTGGCCAGGTCGATCAAACCGCTTATCCGCCCTCCGCGTTTCCCCAAATCGGTCCCGCAGTTTCAGACGCTGTCGATGTCAGCGCCAGCGTGGAAAGCCAGCCATGACCCGCACCCCCTTGCGCCCGCTTGCCCGCATTCTGTCTGCCCGCGAAAAGGGCGAAAACCCTGATAAGATAGAGCGTGAAAATCTGCGGCTCAGGCACGAGGCCACCCGCGATAAATCCCGCGCCCGCGCTGAAGGGCGCTTGCTGTTTCTGGGCCTTGCGTTCTTTGCCGTGTTTTCCCTGATCGGCACCCGCATGGGCATGCTTGCCGCGTCTGAGCCGGTTGAGGCGCAAGTGCATGCATCAGGTGCGCCGATTTTGGCGCAGCGCGCCGATATCACAGATCGCAACGGCCGCGTGCTGGCCACCAACCTTCGAACCTACGCGCTGTACGCGCAGCCCAAAGATATGGTTGATCCCGTTCGCGTCGCCCGCGAAGTGGCCGCGATTTTCCCCGATATGAACGCGGCCGATCTGCAACGCCGCCTGACCGACGGGCGCAGTTTCATGTGGCTGCGCAAAGTTCTTAGCCCTGAACAAATGCAACAAGTGCATGATATTGGCGATCCCGGCCTGCTGTTTGGCCCGCGCGAGATGCGGCTTTACCCGAATGGCACCCTTGCGGCCCACGTTCTTGGTGGGGCCAGTTTTGGTGCCGAAGGCGTGCAATCTGCCGAAGTCATCGGCACCGCTGGCATTGAAAAGGCGATGGACGCCCGCCTTCGCGACCCGGCCCAAGCAGGCACGCCGCTGACGCTATCGCTTGATCTGACAATTCAGGCCACGGTCGAGGAAGTTCTGGCCACCGGAATGCAGATGATGAACGCCAAAGGTGCCGCCGCGATTTTGATGGATGTGCACACGGGTGAGATTATCAGCCTGGCCTCGCTTCCCACCTTTGATCCGAACAAACGCCCCAATGCGGCGATCAAGGGCGATCCCGGCGATAGCCCCTTGTTCAACCGTGCGGTGCAGGGCGTCTACGAACTTGGATCCACCTTCAAAATCTTTGCCGTGGCGCAAGCCATGGAATTGGGGCTTGTGAACCCGTCCACCATGTTTGATGTGACGCCCCCGCTGCGCATGGGGCGCTTTAACATCAACGAATTTGAAGGCAAGAATTACGGCCCGATGCTGTCTGTTTCTGACATCATCAAGAAATCGTCCAATGTCGGCACTGGCAAGATTGCCCTGCTGATTGGCGGCGTGCGTCAAAAGGCGTTTCTCACAGCACTTGGCCTGTTGGATATGTCACCTGTTGAGGTGGTCGAGGCCCGCGCCGGCAAACCGTTGATCCCAAAGCGTTGGCCAGATATCGTAACAGTAACAGCGGCTTACGGGCAAGGTATCTCGTCCAGCCCGATGAACCTCGCCGCCGCCTACGCGACGGTTGCGAATGGCGGCACGCGCGTGAAGCCTACTCTGCTGCATAGTAATATCCGCCAACAAGGTGCCCGGGTGATGAGTGCGGCCACTGCCAAAGCCTCCGTCGCCATGCTGCGGCTGGTGGTCACCGATGGCACGGCCAGCCTGGGCGATGTTCCGGGTTACTTTGTTGCGGGCAAAACCGGCACGGCAGACAAGCCCAAACCGGGTGGCGGCTATTATGACGACAAGGTTGTGAACACTTTCGCGTCGGTCTTTCCGGCCAACGACCCCGCCTATGTGCTGCTTGTCACGCTTGATGAACCGGTTGAAACATCGGGGGCAGAGCCACGCCGAACCGCGGGCTGGACCTCGGTCCCCGTCGCTGCCGAAATCATCCGCCGCACAGCCCCCTTGCTCGGCTTGCGACCACAGGTTGAAGCCATCCCGTTGGATGCGTTAACAGCCGTGTCCAATTGACCAGCAGCTTGAGGGCACAATGGCGGAAAAAACACATAGCCTTGCAGACCTTGGCCTAACCGCCCGCAGCGGGCGCGAAGCGGTTGTTACCGGGCTGGCGGTCGATAGCCGCGCGGTCAAACCCGGCATGCTGTTTGCAGCCCTTCCCGGTGCCACGGCGCATGGGGCCGAATTTATCCAATATGCCTTGCGGATGGGGGCAGGGTCCGTGTTGACCGATCCCTCGGGCGCGCAAATGGCGGCAGGGGTGCTGTCGGGGACTGACGCCGCTGTCGTGATCGTACAAGATCCGCGCCAAGCGCTGGCCTATGCAAGCGCCCTTTGGTTTGCAGCACAACCCGAAACCATGGTCGCCGTCACCGGAACCAACGGCAAAACATCGGTCGCCAACTTCACCCGCCAGATTTGGATGGCGCTTGGCCATGCCGCAATCAACATCGGCACCACCGGGGTTGAGGGATCATGGGAAGCACCAAGCCCCCATACCACCCCCGAACCCATCGCCCTGCACCGCCTGCTGGCCGATGCAGCCGCTGCGGGCGTCACCCATGCCGCAATGGAGGCATCTTCGCACGGGCTTGACCAGCGCCGCATGGACGGCGTGCGCCTGAAGGCGGCGGGCTTTACCAATTTTTCCCAAGACCATCTGGATTATCACCACACATTCGAGGCGTATTTTGCCGCGAAGGCGGGGTTGTTCGACCGTTTGCTGCAAGGTGATGGAACAGCCGTGATCAACATGGATGATCCACGCGGTGCAGATATCGCTGCAATAGCCGATATGCGCGGCCAGCGTATCATTTCGGTCGGCCACGGCGCTGGCAACGATTTGCGGCTGCTGGCCCAACGCTTTGATGCCACCGGGCAAGACCTGCGCTTTTCTTACGCGGACCAACCCCATCAACTGCGCCTGCCGCTGATCGGCGGCTTTCAGGCCGAAAATGTGGCGCTTGCCGCAGGCCTTGCCATCGGTTCTGGTGCCTCGGCACGCGAGGTTTTTGCCGTGCTACCCCAGTTGCAAGGCGTGCGCGGGCGCATGCAACTTGCTGCCCGCCGCGCCAATGGTGCCTCCGTTTTTGTCGACTACGCGCATACGCCCGATGCCTTGGAAACGGCGCTGAAGGCGCTGCGCCCGCATGTGATGGGGCGTATTGTGGTGGTCTTTGGCGCGGGCGGTGACCGCGACACTGGCAAACGCCCGCTGATGGGGGCCGCCGCGCGCGACCATGCCGATGTGCTGTTTGTCACCGATGATAACCCAAGGTCCGAAGACCCCGCCACCATCCGCGCCGCCATCATGGCGGCCTGCCCTGATGCGAACGAGGTGGGCGACCGCGCCGAGGCCATTCTGCTGGGCGTCGATGCGCTTGGCCCCGGTGACGTGCTGCTGATCGCGGGAAAGGGCCACGAATCCGGCCAGACGATTGCCGGCAACGTCTACCCCTTTGACGATGTCGAACAAGCCAGCGTCGCGGTCGCCGCTTTGGACGGGGGGCTGTGATGACGCCACTTTGGACCTCAACCGATGCAGCCGTTGCCACGGGCGGCCAATCCGCAACCAAATGGCAAGCAACCGGCGTGTCGATCGACACCCGCACCTTGCAATCCGGCGATTTGTTCGTGGCCCTGACCGACCAACGCGACGGCCATGATTTCGTGGCAACTGCCTTGGCGAAAGGTGCGGCGGCTGCTCTGGTCACGCGCCGCCCCGCCGATGTGCCCGAAAATGCCCCCCTGCTGATTGTCCCCGATGTCCTTGCCGCGCTCACCGCCCTTGGTGCCGCCGCCCGCGCCCGCACAACCGCCAAGGTGATAGGCGTTACCGGTTCCGTCGGCAAAACCTCGACCAAGGAAATGCTGCGCGTCGTGCTGGGCGGGCAGGGCCGCGTTCATGCGGCTGAGGCCAGTTATAACAACCACTGGGGCGTGCCGCTGACCCTGGCCCGGATGCCCGCAGATACAGACTACGCCGTTATCGAAATCGGGATGAATCACCCGGGCGAAATTGCGCCTTTGGCGCGGCTCGCGCGTCTGGACGTGGCCCTGATCACCACCGTTGCCGCCGCCCATCTGGAAGCCTTTGCCAACATCGAAGGCATCGCCCACGAAAAAGCCGCCATTCTTGACGGACTCATCCCCGGCGGTCACGCAATCTTGCCCGCTGATTTGGATGTAACGCCAATCTTGCTGGCCAAAGCCGCCGAGACCGGGGCCGAGGTCACCCTGTTCGGTGCCACCCCCACCGCCGACTACCAACTTGGCGACGTAACCATCACCAACGCCGCCAGCATCGTGCGCGCCACGCGCCACGGCGAACCTGTGCTGTTCAAAGTCATGTCCCCCGGCCGACACTTCGCGATGAACGCCTTGGCCGCGCTGGCCGTGGCCGACACGCTCGGGTGCAACCCCACCATCGCCATATGCGACATCGGCCATTGGCTGCCGCCGGTTGGGCGCGGCACGCGCGAACGCATCATGCTGGATCTGGTCGATGAAACCGGGTTCGACATGATTGACGACGCCTTCAACGCCAATCCCGCCTCGATGGCTGCCAGCCTTGATGTGCTGATCGCGTCCGAGCCCGAACATGGCGTTGGCCGCATCGGTACCGGTCGCCGCATCGCGATTCTGGGCGACATGCTGGAACTTGGGCCAACCGAGGCCGCGCTGCATCTGGCCATCGCAAACCACCCCGGCCTTGCAACCATCGGCACCATCCACTGTATTGGCCCCCGGATGCGCGACCTTTGGAAAGCGCTTCCGCGCAGCCAGCGTGGCGAATGGGCCGAAACCGCCGCCGAAATTGCCCCGCGCGCCCGCCATCTGGTCGACGCAGGCGATATCGTTTTGGTCAAAGGCTCCAAGGGATCAAAAGTCAGCCTCATCGTTGACGTTCTTCGAAAATTGCGGCAAGGCCAGCCCGCACCACATCAAGGGGCCGAGTGAATGCTGTATCTGTTAACCCAGTTCTCTGATGGCGGTGACGCTTTCAACCTGTTTCGCTACATCACCTTCCGTGCAGGTGGGGCGTTCTTCACCGCGTTGATTTTCGGCTTTATTTTCGGCAAACCGCTGATCGGTCTTTTGCGCCGCAAACAGGGCAAAGGCCAGCCGATCCGCGAAGACGGGCCCGAAAGCCATTTCGCCAAGGCGGGCACCCCCACCATGGGCGGGCTGTTGATCCTGTCGGCGCTGCTGATCTCCACCCTGCTTTGGGCGCGGCTTGACAGCCCCTATGTCTGGATTGTGCTGCTGGTCACGGCAGCCTTCGGCCTGATCGGCTTTGCCGATGATTATGCCAAAGTGACCAAGCAAAACACCAAAGGTGTGTCGTCCCGCGCGCGTTTTATCGGCGGATTGATCATCGCGGGCCTTGCCTGTTATGCCGCCGCCCGGTTTCACCCACCGGAGCTGTCCAATCAACTGGCCCTGCCGTTCCTGAAAAACACCCTGCTGAATATGGGCATGTTCTTTATTCCCTTTGGGATGATCGTCATCGTTGGCGCTGCCAATGCGGTTAACCTGACCGATGGCCTTGATGGCCTGGCCATCATGCCTGTCATGATCGCGGGCGGCACGCTTGGCGTGATCGCCTATGTTGTGGGCAACTTCAACTTCTCAGACTATCTTGGCGTCAATTATGTGCCCGGCACGGGCGAATTGCTGATCTTTTCCTCTGCCTTGATCGGCGGCGGTCTGGGGTTTTTGTGGTATAACGCCCCCCCCGCCGCCGTGTTCATGGGCGATACCGGATCGCTTGCCCTTGGCGGCGCTTTGGGTGCTATCGCCGTCTGCATCAAGCATGAGATTGTTCTCGCCATCGTCGGCGGCCTGTTTGTGGTCGAGGCGATGTCGGTGATTATCCAGGTCCTGTATTTCAAACGCACCGGAAAACGCGTTTTCCTGATGGCGCCGATCCACCACCATTTCGAGAAACGTGGCTGGTCAGAACCGCAGATTGTCATCCGCTTCTGGATCATCTCGCTGATCCTCGCACTGGTGGGGCTGGCCACGCTGAAGGTGCGCTGAAACGATCCTATCCCGCCGCAAGCGGTTTTTCTTTAGCTTAAATATTCATCCGATCCAGCCGCTTGCAGCCACGCTTGCGGGCAGTCATTGTCTGCGCTTGATCAAAAGGGAGATGTCGATGATTCCGGTTAAAGGCTATTCGGGCCAGACGGTCGCCGTGCTGGGGCTGGGCAGGTCGGGGCTTTCGGCCACGCGGGCGTTGCTGGCGGGCGGCGCTGTGCCAGTGGTCTGGGATGACAATGCAGACGCCCGCGCACGCGCCGAGGCGGAGGGCTTTACCTGCCGCGATCTGACCCGCACCGGCGCATTCGACGGTATCGCGGCCCTGATCGTCAGCCCCGGTATCCCGCATCTATATCCCGCGCCCAACCCGGTGATCGCGGCGGCACTGGACGCGGGTGTGCCTGTCGACAATGATATAGGGCTGTTTTTCCGCAGCTATGCCACGCCCGATTGGGATGATTTCGAGGTGGCCCCGCGCGTGGTCTGCATCACCGGGTCGAACGGCAAATCCACGACAACGGCGCTGGTGCATCATATCCTGCTCGAGTCGGGCCGGCCTTGCCAAATGGCCGGCAATATCGGGCGCGGCGTGCTGGATATTGATCCGGCGCAAGATGGCGAGGTGGTGGTGCTGGAACTGTCATCCTACCAGACTGATCTGGCCCGCAGCCTGACGCCGGATGTCGCAGTTTTCACCAACCTGTCGCCCGATCATCTGGATCGGCATGGTGGCATGGGCGGCTATTTTGCGGCCAAGCGGCGGCTGTTTGCCGAAGGCGGGCCAGACCGCGCGGTCATTGGCGTGGACGAGATCGAAGGGCGGTATCTGGCCGGGCAAATGTCTGAGTCGCCGATGGATGACCGGGTGATCCGGGTGTCGTCGGGGGCCAGGCTGGAAGGGTTCGGCTGGTCGGTCTTTGCCCGCAAAGGCCATCTTTCAGAATGGCGGCGGGGCAAGCAGGTGGCCTCGATTGATCTGCGCGAAGTGGTGGGCCTTCCGGGCGCGCACAATCATCAAAATGCCTGTGCGGCCTATGCAGCCGTGCGCGCACTGGGCATTGGGCCGAAGGTAATCGAGGCGGCGTTTCACAGCTTTGCCGGGTTGCCGCACCGCAGCCAGACAGTCGGCGAAAAGGCCGGTGTCCGGTTCGTGAATGACAGCAAGGCCACAAATGTGGACGCCGCAGGCAAGGCGTTGCAGGCATTTCCAAAGATCCGATGGATTGCGGGCGGAGTTGGGAAAGACGGCGGAATTGGTGGTTTGGCCCCGTATCTGGGATCGGTTGTGAAGGCCTATCTGATCGGGAAATCGGCGGTGGAATTTTCCGGGCAGCTGGGCGACGTTCCGTTTGAAATTTGTGAAACCATGGATAAAGCCGTGACCAGAGCCGCCGTCGAGGCGGTGGCGGGCGAGGTGGTTTTGCTGGCCCCGGCAGCGGCGAGTTTTGATCAATATGCGGATTTCGAAGCGCGCGGCGATGATTTTACCGCGCGGGTGAAGGCGCTTTTGTAAGGGGAAGTGGCCGTTGTCGGCGGGGTGGCGCCGGTGCGCAGCATTCCTGAAACTTGCGCGTTTGGTGGCGTCGCTGCCTCCGGCGGGGATATTTTTATCCGGGTGAAACCAACAAAGGGCATCAGCCATCGCGGCTCGGACGCGCTTTTGCGCCTTGGCATTGGTCTGCTGTCTGAGGCACAGCCCGTGGTTTTCCCTAGCCATACGTCGTGATCTTCGCTACCCTCCCAGTCAGACCCGGGACAACATCGGGCACAGAGGCATAGCAACTGACTACAGGTGGTTCCCCATGACAGAGATGGTCTATGGCTCTATGCCCTCACGGGTCAGTGAGCCGGTTCTTCCACGCTGGTGGCGCACGATTGATAAATGGGTGCTGACCTCGGTTTTTGTGCTGTTTGGTATCGGCATTTTGCTTGGGCTGGCGGCATCTGTGCCCTTGGCCGAGCGTAACGGGCTGGAGCCGTTTTATTACGTGCACCGCCAGATGTTTTTTGGCGCCATCGCCATGGTGATGATGATTGGCATATCCATGCTGACCCCGGACCAAGTGCGCAGGATTGGCGTTTTGTTTTTTGCGCTGACGCTGTTTGCCTTGATGCTGTTGCCGTTTGTCGGAACTGATTATGGCAAGGGGGCGGTGCGCTGGTTCAGCCTTGGTTTTGCATCTGTTCAGCCATCGGAATTCATGAAACCAGCGTTTATCGTGGTGACAGCCTGGTTGATGGCCGCCAGTCTTGATGTGGCAGGCCCGCCCGGAAAAGCCTATTCGGTGGGGCTTTTGGTGGTTGTTGTGGGCTTGCTTGCGGCGCAGCCCGATTTCGGCCAGACCATGATTGTGCTGTTTGGTTGGGGCGTAATTTATTTCGTGGCAGGCGCGCCGATTTTGCTGCTGGGCTTGGTCGGCGGGATAATCGGGCTGGGTGGCATCATTGCCTATAACAGCTATGAATATCTGGCCAAGCGCATTGACGGATTTCTGACCCCCGATCTGGACCCGCGCACCCAGCTTGGCTATGCCGCCAATGCCATTCAGGAGGGCGGATTTTTTGGCGTGGGCGTGGGCGAGGGGCAGGTGAAATGGCTGCTTCCCGACGCGCATACCGATTTCATCATTGCCGTGGCCGCCGAAGAATACGGGCTGGTTCTGGTTTTGGTGATCATAGCGCTTTACGGCACGGTGGTGGTGCGGTCTTTGCTGCGATTGACACGGGAACGCGACCCGTTTGCGCGGCTGGCGGGCACCGGCCTTGCGTGCATCTTTGGCGTGCAGGCGATGATCAATCTTGGTGTGGCGGTGCGTCTGCTGCCCGCTAAGGGCATGACCTTGCCGTTTGTCAGCTACGGCGGCAGTTCTGTGATTGCGGCGGGCATCATGATGGGGATGCTGCTTGCGTTCACCCGCGTGCGCGCACAGGGGCAGATCGGTGATCTTTTGGGCAAGCGGGGCCGCTGATGCCGCAACCTTTGCTTCTGATTGCGGCGGGCGGCACCGGGGGGCATATGTTCCCGGCGCAGGCGCTGGCAGAGGCGATGGTGCGCAAGGGCTGGCGGGTTAAGCTTTCGACAGATGTGCGCGGCGCGCGCTATGCGGGCGGCTTTCCGCATGTGGTGGCGGTCGAACAGGTGGCATCAGCGACCTTCGCGCGCGGCGGTTTTCTGGCAAAACTGGCGGTGCCGTTCGCGATATTGGGCGGCTCGGTTGCGGCGATTTTTGGCATGATGCGTGATAAGCCAGCCGTGGTGATCGGCTTTGGTGGTTATCCGTCTATTCCGGCACTGGTTGCGGCATGGGTGCTGCGCAGGCCGCGCGCGATACACGAACAAAACGGTGTGCTTGGCCGGGTAAACCGGGTGTTTGCAAGCCGGGTTGATGCTGTGGCCTGCGGCACCTGGCCCACCGTTTTGCCGGGTGCCGTGGTGGGGGAAGATATCGGCAATCCGGTGCGCGGGGCAGTGCTGGAGCGGACCGGGGCGGGATATATTCCGCCCGGCGATTACCCGATGAGCCTGCTGGTGATGGGCGGATCACAAGGCGCGCGGGTGCTGTCTGACGTGGTGCCCGGGGCAGTGGCGCTGTTGCCTGCAGCCTTGCGCGGGCAGTTGCGCGTGGCGCATCAGGCGCGCGCAGAGGATGTAGACCGCGTGGTTGCGGCTTACGCAGCGGCGGGCGTGGCCGCTGAGGTGCAGCCGTTTTTCACCGATATTCCACGGCGCTTGTCAGAGGCGCAACTGGTCATCTCGCGGGCGGGTGCATCTTCGGTGGCGGATATTTCGGTGATCGGGCGGCCCGCGATATTTGTGCCCTTTGCTCAAGCCACCGGCGATCACCAAACCGCCAATGTGCGCGGGTTGGTCGGTGCTGATGCGGCAATTCTGCTGCCGGAAAAGGTGCTTGACGAAGGCGCACTTGCCATTCAGATCACGGCGGTTCTGTCGCAGCCCGATGCTGCGCTGCGCATGGCGCGCAATGCGCTGGCGGCGGGCAGGCCGGATGCGACATTGCGATTGGTGGCTTTGGTGGAACGATTGGCGGGGCCACAGACGGTGGAAAGTGTGACGACATGAATGCTGCAACGAAACTGCCGATGGAACTGGGCCCCATTCATTTTGTGGGGATCGGCGGCATTGGCATGTCGGGCATAGCCGAGGTGTTGATGAACCTTGGCTACCTTGTGCAGGGGTCCGATGCAAAGGCCAGCAAGATAACCGAACGTTTGGTAGGCTTGGGTGCGGTGTTCTTTGAAGGCCAGGCGGCGGCAAATATCGCCGGGGCGGCGGTGGTGGTGATTTCATCCGCCATCAAGCCCGGCAACCCGGAGCTGGAAGAGGCGCGCAGGCGGGGCTTGCCTGTGGTGCGGCGCGCAGAGATGCTGGCGGAATTGATGCGCCTGCGCAGCAATATCGCGGTCGCGGGCACGCATGGCAAGACCACGACCACCACAATGGTGGCGACCTTGCTGGATAAGGGCGGGTTTGATCCGACCGTTATCAACGGCGGCGTGATCCATGCTTATGGGTCCAACGCGCGGGCAGGCACCGGCGAATGGATGGTGGTGGAAGCAGACGAAAGCGATGGATCGTTCAACCGCCTGCCCGCGACAATTGCGATCGTGACCAATATCGACGCCGAGCATATGGAACATTGGGGCACGTTTGATGCACTGCGCAAGGGGTTCTTCGATTTTGTGTCGAACATCCCGTTCTACGGATTGGCCGTGTGTTGCACCGATCATCCAGAGGTGCAGGCGTTGGTGGGCCGTGTGACCGACCGCCGGATTGTGACCTTTGGCTTCAACGCGCAGGCGGATGTGCGGGCAGTGAACCTGCGTTATGTGGACGGCGTGGCGCATTTCGATGCGGACTTGCAGGCGGAAGGGGCGGTGATCACGGGCATGACGCTGCCGATGCCCGGTGATCACAATGTGTCGAACGCTCTGTCAGCCATCGCCGTGGCGCGGCATCTGGGAATGAAGAAAGACGAAATCCGCGAGGCGCTGGCGGGCTTTGCAGGGGTCAATCGCCGCTTCACCCGCGTGGGTGTGGTGAACGGTGTGACCATCATCGACGACTACGGCCATCATCCGGTGGAAATTGCCGCCGTTCTGCGTGCCGCGCGGCAGGCTACAAAAGGCCGGATCATCGCCATACATCAGCCGCACCGCTATACAAGGCTTGCAAGCCTGTTTGACGATTTCTGCACCTGCTTCAACGAGGCCGATGTGGTGGCGATAGCCGATGTTTATTCGGCGGGCGAAGAGCCGATTGCAGGCGCGGGCCGCGATGATCTGGTGGCAGGGTTGATCGCTCATGGCCACCGCCACGCGCGCGCTCTGCTGGGCGAAGATGATCTGGAATTGCTGGTGCGCGCGCAAGCACGACCGGGCGATATGGTGGTGTGTCTCGGGGCGGGTACGATTTCGGGTTGGGCCAATGGCTTGCCCGCGCGGTTGACAAAGGGTGCGGTGTAAAACGGGTGGGGCCGCTAAAATTCTCGCACGAAAATTTTTGGGATCAGTTTGCAGAGAACGGAAATAGGCATGAGCACATCTTTGATCTTGGGTTGTTTGTGGGTGATCGCCTCCACCATCACGGCCATGCTGCCAATGCGCCGTCAGATGGTGCCGGGGGTGGCACTGTTGCTGGCGGCCCCGGCTTTGCTGTGGTTCATCGCACATGAACACGGGGTTTGGGTGTTTGGCCTGACCTTGCTGGCGGCGCTGTCGCTGTTTCGCAACCCGCTGATTTACTTTGCCCGCCGCGCGATGGGCCTGCCGGTCAGTCTGCCGGCTGACATGCAGCCGAAGGCCAAACAACCACCCGGCGACGGCGCATGAGCCTGTCGCTGATTGCAGCACTGATTTGGCTGATCCTGGCCAATGTCATCGGCCTGCTGCCCACCAAAGATCATCACTGGCGCAGCGCCTATATCCTGATCGCCGTTGGCATTCCGATCCTGGGCTGGGTCACCTATGAAAACGGCCCGATTTGGGGCTTGATGATGGCCGCAGGTGGCGCATCCGTGCTGCGCTGGCCGGTGTACTTTTTGGCAAGATGGCTAAAGCGGATGATAAGGGGCTAAACCAGCGCATAACGCGGGCTGCGGCTGTGGAGGTTGAAACCGCGGTGTCGCACCTTGGTTGCCCCTTACCCAGATCGAACCAAAACCGCCCGTGCCAACTACAAAATAAGCAAAAAATGGTGCAGCTACAGGGAGAGCAATGGAACTCCCTGTTCCACGCCCTTGAAGCGTGGGAACGCCATCTCACACAGCTAGACTCGAAGAGTCTGAGGTGCGTCGATGTCCCCCCTAGAGCAAGTCGCTTTCAATATGTTCCATATCCTGCTGCGATGAAGTAGTTTCGGCATTCCTGCGGTAGGAACAGGTCGCAGACGGCCCCGAC
>JAYSPY010000048.1:0-104569 GCA_043721855.1 Pseudorhodobacter sp. | reverse complement strand
TTGCGTGGATCACCACGCCATGCCTTACCAAAAGCGCGCCATAATCCGTTTTCGCACGTTAACGAAGCGCAAGGTCAGTGCTGGGCACAAACCCGTTTGCCAGCGTTTAACCGGGATTCTCACCTTGCATTTCAACGCGATGACCCTGTTGCAGTTGCGCAGTCTTGCACCATATTAGGGATATGTTGAAATTTACTCCATTTTTGCTGGCGATCATCTATGCACTTGCGATGTATTGGTTTTCTGCTTGGCGAACGACAAAAATGCTGGATGCGCAAAGCAAACCGCTGACCGACCCTGACTTGCTTGCTGTGACGGCAAGCATGGCCCGTGCCTTGGACCTGCCTGCAATCAAGGTTCACGTCTTTGATATTGATCCGGTAAATGGTTTGGCCGCACCTGACGGGCGCATTTTCCTGACCCGCGGATTTGTGCAGAAATTTCGGGGCGGCGTGGTGACCGCCCCCGAAATGGCCAGCGTGATCGCCCATGAACTGGGGCATGTGGCGCTTGGCCATTCGCGCCGCCGTATGATTGATTTTACTGGCAAGAACGCAGTTTTCGTCATGCTCTCGACGGTCTTGAACCGGTTCTTGCCGGTCATCGGCATCTGGATCGCCAATCTGATCGCCTCTGCCCTGTCCGCCCGGCTGTCGCGCCGTGATGAACACGAGGCAGACGCTTATGCGTCGGCGCTGCTTGTCAAGGCGGGCATTGGCACAGAGCCGCAAAAATCCATGTTTCGCAAACTTGATGCGCTGACAGGATCGGCAGGTGCGGGCACCCCGGCGTGGTTGCTAAGCCATCCGAAGATCGCGGAACGCATCGCCGCGATTGAAGCACGCGAGGCGCGTTGGGCAGTTCAACCGTCCTGAAGCGCTTTTGCCAGCCGTGGCAACCTTGCCCGCTTCAAGAAAGGCCGCAGTGGTTGCGGCTGGCCTGATAATTGTTCCGCCGTAGCCCGCACTGATGCGATCACCGAACCCACAGAATCCGGGTGGTGCGACCACATTTCCCACAAAAAACCATCGGGATCGCGGCGCGTGACGCCTTCGCCCGCCAGCACATGGCGCGGGAAATCGCGGGCGTTGAAGGTGATGATCGCCTCAGCACTGCCCGCGATTGCCACGGCCAGCACGTGGATATCGTTATCGTCGGGCAGGTGAAGGCGCGCCTCCAGCCCCGGTTGGGCGGTGATGCTGGCTTTGGGAAATGCCGCCTTCAGTTGCGCCACTTCGCTGCGGGCCTGGCCTTCGGCAAGGGGGCCAATCTTACGGGTTGCACGCGCCCATTCTTCCAAAATCCGGTCAGACCAAAGCGGCGTGAACAGACCCGCTTTTGCCACGCCAATCAAAACCTCACGCAGAACCGTGGGATATAACACGCAGGCATCAAGAACGGCTTTCAACCGTCAAGCCGGAAAATTAGAGCTTTCAGATAACCAGACTCGGCAAGTTGCGGCAGCATCGGATGATCCGGCCCGGCAAAACCCGTGTGCAACAACTGCCCGCGCCGCCCGCCCCGGCCAATCCCGCGACCGCAGGCATTGCGGAACGCAGCCAGATCGGCGGCATGGGAACACGAACACAAAACCAGATAGCCCCCCGGTGCCACCAAGGGCGCCGCCAACCGTGCCAATCGTTCATAGGCACGCAAGCCCGCCTCCAAAGCCGGCTTATTCGGCGCAAATGCGGGCGGATCGCAGATGACGATATCAAATTGGCCGGGATTTGCGCCCAGGTCTTCCAGCACAGCAAAAGCATCGCCCTGACGTGTTTCAAACTGCGCGCCAAAGCCGGACGCCACAGCCCCTTGCATAGCCAAAGCCAGCGCGGGTGCAGACGCATCCACTGCCAGCGCATGATTTGCACCCCCCGCCAGTGCCGCCAGCGCAAAGCCCCCCACATGCGCGAACACGTCCAGAACGCGCGCATCTTTCGCCAGCTGCCGCACAAGTGCGTGGTTTGGACGCTGGTCAAAGAACAACCCGGTTTTCTGCCCACCCAGCACATCGGCCATGTACACCGCACCGTTCATCGGCACCGCAATCGGGCCATCCACCGTGCCGCGCACCACGGTGGTTTCTTCGACCATGCCTTCCAGGCTTCGCGAACGGCCTGTGCCATTCTTGACCACCGAGGTGACACCGGTCACCTGCACCAAAGCCTCAATGAGCAGATCAAGATGCGCCTCAGCCCATTGCGCGTTGGGCTGAATCACCGCTGTATCGCCAAAACGGTCGATCACCACACCGGGCAATGCATCCGCCTCGGCATGGACCATCCGGTAAAAGGGCGCGTCATAAAGGCGCGCACGAAGGGCATGTGCGCGCGCAATGCGGGCTATGAACCACGCAAGCGTAATTTCCGTTTCTGGATCACGGTCCAGCATCCGCGCGATGATCTTGGAATTGGAATTGACGGTGACCAGGCCCAAAGGCCGTCTGTCCGCATCTTCCAGAACGGCAAGCGCGCCGGGGGCAAGGCTTTGGGTGCGCCGGTCGGTGACCAGTTCATCGGCATAGACCCAAGGGAAGCCGTGCCGTATGGCGCGGGCTTCCGCTTTTGGTTTCAATCGTACAACCGGGCGGCCCCTGTACGGGACCACGGTTACATCTGCGGGGTTATCGTTTTGAATGAGGGATGTCATGCCCACCCAATAGCCGGTTCCGACGATCAGTTAAAGACTGCAAAAAGCCCACGTTTTCGGGGTGCCAGTGACGGCGGGGGGCCAGACAATTCTTGCCGGATAGCCTTGGCCAAGCCTTCAACAATCACCACACGCTGGGTGCGACCGGCCGCATCTTCCGCGATGGCCACCTCGTTACCCGCAGCCCTGATGGCAACTTCCACCCGGCGCGGGCCTTCAAGTATCGCACCTGATTGCGGGTCAGTTACCGTCAGGACAAACACAACGTCATGCACGCCGCCAACAGTAATTCTGGCTTTTTCGGTAAGCGCATGAAACCGCTCCAGTGTTACAGACAGCTTGGCCTTTGGGCCCATCTTCAGCGCTGCAGTGCCACCGGCCAAGCCCTCTTCTAAAATGGATTTGATCTGTGCCAACCTGTTGCCCTGCGGCTCGCCGCGCCAAACGACATCGGCACGTGGATAAAACATGTTCGCTTCTGATACTTGAAGCGTTTCAGGCACTATGACATCAAAGCTTGTCACCGCATATCGCGCATCCGTCGACGGAGCCTGAACAATCGGCGCGCGGCCATCAAGCTTTACCTCAGACAAAGACAACCCATCCGATCGGCTGGATTTCACCGCATCACATCCGGCAAGGCTGACGATCACCATCATTGCGATCCATATTGGTTTAAGTGCCACGCAGTCTTCCTCCATCGAACATCAGTGCTATATCTGTGTTTAATGGTGTTATAATGTGGTTGAAAGAAGAAAAGACTCCTGCTTTTTTGTCGTATTTTATGCAATTTGGAAACAATACGCGGAAAATTTACCTGCAAAGCACAGCGTTATGCTAAGAGTCGGGCCAATTGATTTGAGAAATCCCTTCCCGCAAGAATCCTGCCTAACCGCCGTGGCATCGGTTGTTAGCGCTAACAATACCTGTTAAAGATGGTCGAAATCATTTGCAGGAACCACGCCATGGCCCTAGATCAGGCAATAGCCCGCGTAACAGACCGCATCCGTGCAAGGTCGCGCCCAAGCCGCGAGCCGTATCTTGCCCGCCTGGCCCAAGCAGTTGCCGCGGGGCCCGCGCGCAGCCACCTGAGCTGTGGCAACCAAGCCCATGCTTATGCAGCGATGGGCGGGGATAAAGACGCCCTGACCGCCACAAAGCAACCCAATATCGGCATTGTCACTGCCTATAACGATATGCTGTCGGCGCATCAGCCGTTTGAAGCCTATCCTGATAAAATCCGCGATGCGGCGCGGCGCGTTGGTGCGACAGCACAAGTGGCAGGCGGCGTGCCCGCGATGTGTGATGGCGTGACCCAAGGCCAACCGGGGATGGAACTATCGCTGTTTTCGCGCGATGTGATTGCCCTGTCAGCGGGCGTGGCCTTAAGCCACAATTGCTTTGACGCGGCCCTTTATCTGGGGGTCTGCGACAAAATCGTGCCCGGTCTGATCATGGCGGCAGCGGCGTTTGGACATATTCCGTCGATCTTTGTGCCGGCGGGCCCGATGCCATCGGGCCTTCCCAACGACGAAAAATCGCGTGTCCGCAATGCCTTTGCCAATGGCGAGGTTGGTCGTGATGCACTGATGGCCGCAGAAATGGCCTCCTACCACGGTCCGGGCACCTGCACCTTTTATGGCACTGCAAATACCAACCAGATGCTGATGGAATTCATGGGTCTGCATTTGCCCGGCACAAGTTTCGTCAACCCCGGCACGCCGCTGCGCGAAGCCTTGACGATTGCCGCCGTCGAACAGGCCGCGGCCATCACGGCGCTTGGCAACAGCTTTCGTCCGGTGGGTGAAATTCTGGACGAACGCGCCTTTGTCAACGGTATCGTCGGGCTGATGGCCACGGGTGGCTCGACCAATCTGGTGCTTCACCTGCCCGCCATGGCGCGCGCGGCAGGGATCATACTTGATCTTCAGGATTTCGCCGATATTTCCGAAGTGGTGCCTTTGATGGCAAAGGTTTACCCGAATGGTCTGGCTGATGTGAACCATTTCCATGCGGCGGGCGGCCTTGGCTATATGATCGGTGACTTGCTGGATGCAGGGCTTTTGCATGCCGATGCAAAGACCATTCTGGGTGACGGGCTTGATCTCTACCGCCAGGAGCCGAAACTGCGCGATGGCAAATTGACGTGGGAGGCCGGCACGCCGATCTCGCTTAACGAAAAAATCCTGCGCCCGGCACGTGACCCATTTGCCAAGACCGGCGGTATGAAACAGCTGACCGGCAATCTTGGGGCCGGGGTGATCAAAGTGTCGGCAGTGGCGCCTGATCGCCACATGATCGAAGCCCCGGTTCGGATATTTCACACCCAGGACGGCGTTAAACAGGCGTTCAAGGCCGGCGAATTCATCTCTGACACCATCGTCGTGGTGCGGTTTCAAGGGCCGCGCGCCAATGGCATGCCAGAACTGCATTCCCTGACACCAACCCTGTCTGTGCTGCAAGATCGTGGGCTGAAGGTGGCACTGGTCACAGATGGCCGCATGTCCGGTGCCAGCGGCAAAGTGCCCGCCGCCATCCATGTGTCGCCCGAAGCCGCCTGCGGTGGCCCGCTGGCACGTCTGCGCGACGGCGATGTGGTGCGCCTTGATGCCACCAATGGCATATTGACGGTTCTGGCCGCCGATTTCGAAAATCGCACGCCCGTTGTCGCAGACCTTTCAGCCAATGAATTCGGCATAGGGCGGGAGCTTTTCGCCGCCTTCCGCCGCAATGTGGGATCTGCCACCGAAGGGGCTGCCGCAATTTTTTAAGAGTAAACGCAAATTTCTTGCCTTCGGCGAGGATATTTTAACCAAGTTGAAAGGTTTTCCGGAAAAAGTGGTGAAGCGGTACAGGCGGGGACGCCGATGACCGCCAGAGGTGAAAGCGCCCTGCCTTGCCAGCCCCCCTGCTGATCAAGACAGGGCGTGATTTCACCCTCAAAGCCGCCCCCTCCTTGAAATTTCATCTTGGCCTAAATATCCCCGCCGGAGGCATTCCCCCCTGCCACTTGTACACACCGCCCAAAAAGGAACCCCGATGATGACCCCAGCCCAGCAAAGCCTGCGCGCCGCCGAAATCTGCCGCCTGGCCCCCGTGGTGCCAGTTCTGGTCATTGATGATCTGGCGCATGCCAAAAAACTGGCCGAGGCTTTGGTTGCGGGTGGCTTGCCCGCGTTGGAAGTTACCTTGCGCACGCCGGTGGCGCTGGATGCGATCCGCGCCATGGCCGAAGTACCGGGTGGGGTCGTCGGGGCCGGCACCTTGCTGACGCCCGCCGATGTCAAAGCGGCCAAGGCGGCGGGGGCCATGTTTGGCGTATCGCCCGGTGCAACGCAGCGGCTGCTGGATGCCTGCGCCGAATACGAACTGCCCTTGCTGCCCGGTGCGGCAACCGCCACGGAAGTGATGCTGCTTCTGGAAATGGGTTATACGGTGCAGAAGTTTTTCCCTGCCGAACAATCGGGCGGTGTGGGCTACCTGAAATCCATCGGATCGCCAATCCCGCAGGTGGCCTTTTGCCCGACAGGTGGCATCAACCTGAAAAATGCGCGCGATTATCTTGGCCTGTCCAACATTCTGTGTGTCGGTGGCAGTTGGGTTGCACCGAAAGACGCCATGCTGCGCGGCGATTGGGCGGCGATAACCACCTTGGCGGCCGAGGCGCGCGCCCTGCGCTGATCAGTCTTGCGGCACCCTGCCCGCCCGTCCGCCCCGGCGTTGCGGGTGACTTGGTGCGGCCAAGCCTTCGTGCAGGACCGTCGACATCGGATGTTCCGGCGCGCTGGCCGCATAATGCGCGATCAACGCCCCCGCCGCGGCGGGAATATCGGCGGCAACCGGCAGGCTAAGCGCCCAATCCAGAAAGATCGACCGACATTCACCCGCCGTGATCCCTTCAATCGCATAGCTTTCGCGAATAAGCCCCTTTGGGTCCGCATCGGTAAAGTGCATAGCCGTATCCCTGTTCATCACGCCTGCGGGGCTTGCCCCAAAATTCCGGTCACCACAGTTGCCGCCTCGGCTGCCACTGAGCCGAGTTGCAACAGAAGGGCCGCTTCACCTGACATCCCCGTTTCGCGCAACACAAAATCCCGCCCCCCAATGCCCAAAGCGGCAAAATCAAGCGCGGGTTCCGACAACAGCCGCGCTGCGGCCTGCAACGGCCAGCAAAGCGTGTAGGCATTCATCAACGTCGTCTGATCCGAAACCGACAGAACGCCGCCCTTAACGCCAGCATCAATCTGTGCCGTTACCCCGCGCAATGGCGAGCCGGTGATCAACGCACAGGTTTGCGCCAGCAATTCGACATCCATCAAGCGCCCCGGCCCAAACTTTGCTTCCAGCCGCCCTGCCCCAGGCTTTGCCACCGCCAATTTTGCCCGCATCGCCGACACATCGCTGTGCAAGGCAGTGGCTTGGCCCTTTTGACGCAGTAATTCCCGTCGCAATGCCTCGACCTTTGCTGCCAATGGCGCAGCACCTGCAAGAACACGCGCGCGGGTCAGCGCCAGATGCTCCCACGTCCACGCTTCCGTTTGTTGATAGCTTTCGAACGACGCAAGTGATGTGGCCACCGGACCCTGTTGCCCCGATGGCCGCAGCCGCATGTCAACCTCGTAAAGCAAGCCTTCTGCCGTGGGTGCACTGAGCGCCGTCACCAAAGCCTGCGTCAGGCGGGCGGCATAGGCGCGCGGGGCCAAGGGCCGGGGGCCAAGACTGATCTCTTCACCACCCGGGTCATAAATCATGATCAGATCAAGGTCGGATCCCGCATTCAGCAGCCCTGATCCAAGGCTGCCCATGCCCAGAACCACCGCACCCTGCCCCGGAATTGGCCCGTGCTTGCGGGCAAATTCATCGCACACCACCGGCCAGATCGCCTGCACAACGCCGTCCGCAAGATCGGCGTAGTGCTTCCCCGCCTCAAACGCGTCGACAAGACCGCGAAGATGGTGCACCCCAACCCGGAAATGCCATTCCTTCATAAAACGTCGCGCGCCGTCTAGCTTTCGTTCATAATCCGGCTCATCCGCCATGTGCCGGGAAAGTCTGTCCGACAGGGCCTGCGCACCCGGCCAGGCATCAAAGAAACTGCCGCCAATCACCGCGTCCAACACCCCGGCATTGCGCGCAAGATAGCGCGACAGCGCGGGTGCCGTGGCCGCAATATCTATGATCAAATCCACCAGCGGCGGATTGGCCTCGAACAGCGAAAATATCTGAACGCCAGTCGGCAGCCTTGCCAAAAAGCCATCAAGTGCGACCAGCGCCTCATCCGGGTTGGTGGCCTGCATCAGGCGCTTGAGCAACATCGGGCGCAGACGTTCAAAGATGGCAACGGCCCGTTCGGATCGCAGCGCCGGATAACTTGACCAGCCCGCCACAATCAGCCGTGCCGCATCTGACAGATCTGGGCCAGCCTCGGCGGACCCCGGCGCAAAAAACCCCTCTGTCAAGACATCCACCCGGGCCAGCCGCGCCTTCAGGTCTGCCCGGAACACCGCAACATCGGACTGCCCGATAAAATGCGCAATCCGCGTCACGCCGTCAGGCGATGCCGGCATAGCATGGGTCTGGGCATCATTCACCATCTGCAACCGGTGCTCTATCTCGCGGTGCGCGCGGTAACATGTGGTCAGTTCTTGGGCGACGCAAGGGTCTATCCAGCCTTTTGCTGCAAGGGCTTGCAAGCCGCCAACCGTCGTGCGCCCCCGCAGGTCAGGGTCGCGCCCGCCTGCAATCAACTGCCGGGTTTGGGTGAAAAACTCGATCTCGCGGATGCCGCCGACACCCAGTTTCAGATTATGGCCTTCTATGACAATCGGCCCGTGCAATTTGCGATGGTCGCGAATGCGCAGCCGCATGTCATGCGCATCTTGAATGGCCGCAAAATCCAGATGCCTGCGCCACACAAACGGCGTCAAGGTTTTCAAAAACCGCGCCCCTGCCGCCAAATCCCCCGCACAGGGCCGCGCCTTGATATAGGCCGCCCGTTCCCAGGTGCGCCCGACACTTTCGTAATAGCTTTCCGCAGCCGCCATTGACAGACAAACTGGCGTCACAGCTGCATCCGGGCGCAGCCGCAAATCCACCCGAAACACATAGCCGTCACCGGTTGGGTCCGACAACAGCGCCGTCATCCGCCGTGTCACCCGAATGAACGACGCCCGCGCCTCTTGTTCACAGCCAAGATAGCGCGTCTCATCAAACAGGCAGATCAGGTCGATGTCCGAGGAATAGTTCAACTCCCCCGCGCCCATTTTGCCCATGGCCAGCACCACCATGCCCGCCCCGGTTGCCACATCCATGGCCTGAGCCCCCGGCAACTTGCCGCGACGAATTTCATCGGCAATCAGCGCTTTCAGGCACAGATCAACAGCAAGATCGGCAAAATCGGCAAGCACGCCGGTGACTGTTTCCAGCGGCCAGATGCCGCCCAGATCAGCAAGCGCCACGATCAAGGCAATGCGCCTTTTGGCTTGGCGGAGGGCAGGCCCAAGCGGGTCGCTTGCCAATCCATCCAGTGCATTTGTCGCCGCAGCGATTGCTGCCTTTGGCGTGTGGCGAAGGATTTCGCGCAGCCAGCCCGCCTCTTTCACCATACTCGCCCGCAGATAAGGGCTGCAACCGGCAGTGCCTGCCAACAACAGGCGCAGATTTGCGTCCAGATCGGAAAACTCTGCCGCCATCTCTGCCGCCGCAGCGGCATCATGGGCAATCGGATATCGGGTCAGGGCGCTGGCAAAAGTCATGCCATCAACATGGCGTGCGAGCCTGGTCTGGTCAACGCCGCTCTGCGCCAGTTTTCGCCTTATGTAATAATCTTTAACATAAGGTCTTGAAGCGCGCCTTGCAGTCCCCCATTTCTGCCATGTGAAAAGCATTCACATAGAGTTTCAACACGGGAGTCCGTCCATGTTTTCTGCCTCTTCCCGGGTCGCCCCCGGCGGCCCCACCACTTGGTTTTCGCGCGGCGAGGCTTGGCTTGACGAGCGCGGCAAGAAAGCCTGGATCGCGGCCATGGTCGTGTCTTTCATCTTCTTTTGGCCCGTTGGCCTGGCCTTTCTGGGCTACATGATATGGAGCAGACGTATGTTTAACCGGTCTGATTGCGGACAAAAGTCCGACCACCGTTCGCGCAGCATGGCCTTTGCACGGGCGTATTCATCGTCGGGCAATTCGGCTTTCGACAGCTATAAGGCCGACATGCTGCGGCGTTTGGAAACCGAACAAGCCGCATTCGAGACGTTCTTGCAACGGCTGCGCGAAGCGAAAGACAAGTCCGAATTTGACGCCTTCATGCATGACCGCGCAAAAACCAACGCGCCAGAAGCCACCGATGGCCCAAAGGCTGGCGATTATTGATCTGGCTGGGGCCCCGGATACGGGGCCTCATGCTGACTTGATCTCAGTTGCCGACACGTCTGGTGACCGCTGGTTAAACTTGGTCTGAAATTGATGCTTGGGCTTTTGTTACAAAGCTTGCCAACGTGGCAGGCGGACACTAAGTTTCCTGATCATGCGGCATACGCTTCCCATCGCGCCCCAGTTTTATGTGACGGCCCCCCAATCCTGCCCCTATCTTGAGGGGCGGATGGAGCGTAAGTTGTTCACAGCCCTGCAAGGCGAACACGCCCAGCGGTTGAATGATACCTTGTCAAAACAAGGGTTTCGCCGAAGCCAGAATGTGCTTTACCGCCCGTCATGCGCCGAATGTTCTGCCTGTCTTTCTGCACGGATCAGGGTGGCGGATTTCGTGCCATCGCGGACCCAGCGCAAGGTGATGAACCGGACCGCGGATCTGAAACGCAATGCCACCAGTCCGTGGGCGACCGAAGATCAGTTTTCGTTGTTTCGCCGTTATCTGGATGATCGTCATGCCGAGGGTGGCATGGCGGATATGGATATCTTTGAATTTGCCGCCATGATCGAGGAAACGCCGATCCGCAGTCGGGTGATCGAATATACACGGCCGTCGGGCCCGGGCGAACGCGGGCGGCCCTTGGCGGCGGTTTGTCTGACGGATGTTTTCGATGACGGCCTCAGCATGGTCTATTCATTCTACGATCCGGACCTGTCCGATCTTAGCCTTGGAACCCATGTGATCCTTGATCATATCAATATCGCGCGTGAGGCGGGGCTGCTTTATGTCTACCTTGGCTATTGGGTGCCGGGCAGCAAGAAAATGGGTTACAAGGCCGGGTTTTCTGGGCTTGAAATCTACAAGGGCGGGCGCTGGCAGGATATCGGCGAGCAGGCCGATCATTCGTCAGAATTGCATCCACTTTCGGTCGATCCGATTGCCGAACAGGTGGCGCGCATCAGTTTGCCCGACAGCCGCGCGCCGAAGGAATGACCCCCCTTTTTTGAAAAGCACGGCGCGCATATTTCGGAGCTGGCTTTGACCGTGACCGCCTATGATCCGGGCATCACCTTTTACCGCGATGTGATGGGGTTTCAGCTGGTCGAGGATATCGATCAGGGCCGCAAACGATGGGTCACGATGCAGCCTCCGGGGGGCGGCGTAAAAATCGTGATCGCGCGGGCTGAGGGGGCGGATCAAATCGCGGCGATTGGACATCAGGCCGGGGGGCGGGTCTGGTTGTTTTTGCAGACCGATGATTTCTGGCGTGACCACGCGAAAATGACGGCCGCGGAGGTCTTGTTTGAGGAAGAACCGCGGGTTGAAAGTTATGGGATCGTCGCGGTTTGGCGGGCCCCTTGGGGCAATCGGCGGGATATGATCGAGCCTGCGTAACAGGTATGTTTCCCAATTGAATTCAAACAGTATAATCGTTTTCTTCAGCCAATTTTCAAAGTCTTGTCACGGGTGATGATTGCGAAAAAAACGCGGCACTTGCGCCGCGCTTTGCCTGTTGGTCAGGCCTGATCAGCCAATCAGCGCGTTGTCGTCGCGCCGTATTGCGATGATGGCGGAGCGTGGCAGGCCGGTGCCATCAGGGAACGATCCGCCTGGGTGTTGGATGCCGACAAAGGCCGTGCGTTTGTCGGACGACCAGCACAGGCCCGTCACCTCACACCCTTTGGGGCCGGTCAGGAACCGTTCAATCTGGCCGGATACCGGATCGCCGATCAGCATCTGGTTGTTGCCCATGCCTGCAAAGTCGCCTTCATTGCTGTCTTCGCCGTCGGTTTGAATCCAAAGCATTCCGGTGCTGTCAAAGGTCATCCCATCGGGCGAATTGAACATGTTGCCTGCATGGATGTTGGGCGAGCCTGCATAGGCGTCTTTGTGGACATCGGGGTTGCCCGTCATCACGTAAAGATCCCATGTGAAGGCCGCATCGGCGTGGTTGTCATTGCCCGGATACCAGCGCACGATCTGGCCAAATTCATTGGTTCCGCGCGGGTTGGGACCACCCACCGGGGTCGGATCGCCACCCGCGTTTGGTTTTACGCCGCGATTGGAATTGTTGGTCAGGCAGCAATATGCCTCAATCGCCACCGGATTGACCGCCACCCATTCGGGGCGGTCCATCGTGGTGGCACCGACCTTTGATCCGGCTTGGCGGGTGTGGATGTGAATTTCGGCCAGGGTCATGCCCGTGGCTTCCGGCGTCAGCGCCAGCCATTCGCCCGTCATATCATCGGCAAATTTTGCCGCGTAAAGTTGGCCATTGTCCAGCAGGGTTGAGGTATCACCACCCGGAATGTAGGCGTCGGCGGAGACGTATTTATACAAAAACTCGCCGCGTTCATCATCGCCAAGGTATACGACAACGCGGCCATCGCGCGCGATCACGACTGCGGCGTTTTCATGTTTGAAACGGCCAAGGCCTGTGCGTTTCACTGGGGTGGATGTGGAATCCGAAGGATCAATTTCGACCACATAGCCAAACCGATTGGGTTCATTCGGGGTTTTCGCGATGTCAAACCGCGCATCGAATTTCTCGTAAGCATAGCGGCCTTCGACGCCAACACCGTAGCGATCCAGTTCCGGCGATACGACAAAAGCCGCGTCGCTGGAGCCGAAGTAAGAATTGAAGTTTTATTCGCAGGTCAGATACGTGTCCCAGGGCGTACGTCCTGCGCCGCAGTTGTTCATCGTGCCAAGCGCGGCGGCGCCTGTCGGATCTGCGTCTGTCTTCAGCAGATCGTGGCCTGCGGCGGGGCCGGAAATTGCCATCGGCGTGACTTGGGTGATGCGGCGGTTATAGGGGCTGTCCACCACTATTTCCCAGCCCGCGGCAGTTTCGGCCACCTGCATGACGGTAACGCCCTGCGCGTGCTGCAGCATCAAGACATCCTCAGCGGTGGCCGGCAGGTTGTCAGGATTCTTTGGCAGGTTCACCTCGATATTCACATATTCGTGGTTGACCACCATCACCTCGCGGCCCGCGATGTTGAACAATTCCATCCCGTCGGTGTTTTCACCAAAGGCGCGCGACTGGCCCTTGGCGGTCATGCCGGTATCAGGGTTGAACGGCTCGACATCGGCAAACAGCGGCTGGCCCCATTTGGCAAGGATATGGGTGGAATAGCCCTCGGGCACGATGACATTTGCATCGGTCGCGATTGCGATGGGTTTGAAGGCAAAGCGCGTGGTGGCTTGCGCCAGCGCCGAGGTGGACGACATCATCGTGCCAAGTCCCATAACCGCAGCACCTGATCCGAACGCCAGAACGCCGGACAAAAAGCCGCGCCGCGACAGGGCAGAAGCGACGACCCGGTCAAAATCTTGCAGTGCCGGGCGGGGGTGGTGCAATTCGTCGTAGGCATCAAATGACAGAGATTTTGTGTCTTGGTCTTTCATCGGTGCGCTCCGTGGCTATGGTTGTGGCTTTGGCGGCGGATTGGCCGGACTGACGAAAGCGTATTTTTGCTGTGTAACGGGGGCGCGACAGGACGGTGACTGATTTACCCGCCCCGGCCTCTGATCGGCGGAAACTTGCGAGTCGGATGCGCGGCAGTGTCCGCTGTGCCGAATAAATTTTATAAAGTTGCGCTGACAGCCCGCAAGACGTAAGAAAAGATCACTTTTCAGGTCTTTGGCGACAGATAATATAAGTTTTTGCCGTTGACGGCCCCTGCCAATGACAATACGGTCCGCAGGCGCAGGGTTTGGAGAGCGTGATGAACGTGGCCGTGATGCTAGGAAAGCTTTGGCGCATGGGCCGGTAACGGACGCCCCAAGACATTCCCATGCGCCCCCGAGTAAACTCCGGGGGCTTTTTGTTGGGCGAAGGGCCGCATGTGCGGCAGATGGAGATAGCGATGACCAAAGCGATAGCGACCAAATCAATGACCGGTGCGGACATGGTGGTTCAGGCCCTGATTGAACAAGGGGTTGAGGTGGTCTTTGGCTATCCCGGTGGGGCGGTGCTGCCAATTTACGACGCGATTTTTCAGCAAGACAAGATCCGCCACATCCTCGTGCGCCACGAACAAGGCGCGGTTCACGCGGCGGAAGGCTATGCGCGGTCTACCGGCAAGCCGGGGGTTGTGTTGGTGACATCGGGGCCGGGGGCCACCAATGCGGTCACCGGGTTGGTCGATGCGCTGATGGACAGCATCCCGCTGGTGGTGCTGACGGGGCAAGTGCCGACGTTCATGATTGGCACGGATGGGTTTCAGGAAGCCGATACTGTGGGCATCACGCGCCCCTGCACCAAGCACAACTGGCTGGTGAAGGATACGGCCAAGCTTTCGGAAACCATTCATCAGGCGTTTCATGTGGCCACGCATGGGCGGCCCGGCCCGGTGTTGATTGATATTCCGAAGGACGTGCAGTTTGCCACGGCGGTTTATACGCCGAAGGAAGCGTCGCGCGTGTCGCATTATCAGCCGAAGACCGAGGGCGATGAGGCGTTGATCACGCGGATGGTCGAGATGATGGAAACCGCCGAGCGGCCCATTTTCTATACCGGCGGCGGGGTGATCAATTCGGGGCCGAAAGCCAGCCAGTTGTTGCGCGAACTGGTTGCGGCGACGGGGTTTCCGATTACATCGACGCTGATGGGGCTTGGCTGTTACCCGGCATCCGGGCCGTCCTGGCTGGGCATGCTGGGGATGCACGGGCTGTATGAGGCCAATCTGGCGATGCACGGCTGCGATCTGATGATCAATATCGGCGCGCGATTTGATGACCGGATCACCGGGCGGATCAAGGATTTCAGCCCGCATTCGAAGAAAGTGCATATTGATATTGATCCATCCAGCCTGAACAAGGTGATCCGCACCGATGTTCCGATCATTGGCGATGTGGGGAATGTGTTGGCAGAGGTGCTGCGCATCTGGAAGGCGCGCGGATCGCAGGTGAACAAGGCCGGTCTTGCCAAATGGTGGGCGCAGATTGCCGAATGGCGGGCCAAGCAGTGTCTGGTGTTCAAGAATTCCACCACCGTGATCAAGCCGCAGCACGCGCTGCAACGGCTGGAGGCGCTGACCAAGGGGATGGACCGCTATATCACCACCGAGGTCGGCCAGCACCAGATGTGGGCGGCGCAGTATCTGGGGTTTGAAGACCCGAACCGCTGGATGACATCAGGCGGATTGGGCACTATGGGCTACGGCCTGCCAGCATCTGTTGGGGTGCAGATTGCGCATCCCGAGGCCTTGGTGATCAACGTGGCGGGCGAGGCATCGTGGCTGATGAACATGCAGGAAATGGGCACCGCGATGCAGTTTCGCGCGCCGGTGAAGCAGTTTATCCTGAACAACGAACGCCTTGGCATGGTGCGCCAGTGGCAGGAATTGCTGCATGGCGAGCGGTATTCGCAAAGCTGGTCCGAAAGCCTGCCAGATTTTGTGAAGCTGGCCGAGGCATTTGGCTGCAAGGGCTTGCGCTGTTCGGACCCGGCCGATCTGGATGACGCGATCATGGAAATGATCCGTTATGACGGGCCGGTGATTTTCGATTGTCTGGTGGAAAAGCATGAAAACTGTTTCCCGATGATCCCAAGCGGCAAGGCGCATAACGAGATGATGCTGGGCGATGCGGACACGGCGGGGGCGATTGGCGCCAAGGGGGCGGTATTGGTGTGAAATCGCTGGAGGGCTGTCTGCCCTCCAGACCTCCCGAGGATATTTTTGAACAGAAAAAGGGGGCAACCGCATGTCGGCGCTCAATATCAAAAAAGGCTCTACCAGCCATTCGGCCTATGATCTGCGCGATCCGAATTCGGACGTGATCGAAACGCACACGCTGGCAGTGCTGGTCGATAACGAAAGCGGGGTTCTGGCGCGGGTGATCGGGCTGTTTTCGGGGCGCGGCTATAACATCGACAGCTTGACCGTAGCGGAGGTGGACCATACCGGGCATCGCAGCCGGATTACGGTGGTCACCACCGGCACGCCGCGGGTGATTGAACAGATCAAGGCGCAACTGGCGCGCATGGTGCCGGTGCATGAGGTGCATGATCTGACGGTAGAGGGCCCTGCGGTGCAGCGGGAACTTGCGTTGTTCAAGGTGGCGGGGTCGGGCGATGCGCGGATCGAGGCGCTTAGGCTTGCGGAGATTTTCCGGGCCAATGTGGTCGATTCGACCTTGGCGAGTTTTGTCTTCGAGATGACAGGCACGCCAGAAAAGATTGATGCCTTTGCGGATCTGATGCGGCCCCTTGGCTTGCGGGAAATAGCAAGAACCGGAGTGGCAGCGCTGTTGCGCGGAGCCTGATCAGCATTTCAAAAAACACTGCGGGCACCCTTCGGGGGGAAAGGTGCCCGCAATCATTGGTAGCTAAGGTTTGATCATGGCGATGCTCGGAAGATCACCGTCGCAATCAAAACCCTAATCAGCGACGACCCAAGTAACCTTGCGCCACGCTACCCATGATTTCTTCGCGGTCCCACATGTTGGAACCGTTTGCGTCAACCTCGATGAATTCTTCCTTCGAGATTTTTGGATTGACGGCCATCACTTCTTCGATGGACGCAGCATTATCGCCGTTGGTATCAAGCGAGGTGATGTCGAACGGACCAACCGATGCTTCACCGGCCATATCGCGGCGCAAGAAGCCCTGAGCAACATCGGTGAATTCGTTTGCGTCCCACTGATTGTTGTCGTTGGTGTCAACTTCATCAAATTCGGCTTGGGTGATGGACGGTGCGAAAGCAGTCACTTCCCCAAAGCTGACCATGCTGTCTTTGTCGGTATCCAGCGACATCGCGTCTTGAGTTTTCGACTGACCTTCCATGTAACGCACCAGCAAAGCCTGTGCATCGCCCGTCATTTCATTGGCGTCCCAGGAATTGTTGTCGTTTGTATCGATCCCGTCGAATTCAAGCTGAGTAAGCGATGGCGCTTTGGCCGTTACTTCTTCGAACGAGGCACCGTTGTCACCGTTCATGTCCAGGTCTTTGATGTCAACGGCTGCAAAAGCAGCGGTCGACAAGGCAATGAAAAACGTCGCCGCAAAAAGCATGCGCTTCATGAATGTAATCCTTTATTCTGGGGTTTGGCGCTTTCGGCAAGACTGTTGTCGCGCCGTTCTGACCAATCACACATGGACAACACCCACACGCCAATGCGGTTCCCGAAATGGCAAAATTTATTCAAATAGGTTCATAATAGTCTGGAAACAAACAGATAGTTTTTTGTAGCCGCTAGTAGCCTTGAAATTTGGCACTGCGTTTTTCAAGAAAAGCGGCGACGCCTTCGGCGAAATCTTGGGTTTGGCCACATTGCCCCTGCAGCCGGGCCTCCAGCGCCAGTTGGGTTGTCAGATCGTTCGCGGGACTGGCGCGCAGGGCGTGTTTGAGGTGGGCAAAGGCGGCCGTAGGGCCTTGTGCAAGATGGGTCGCGCGTTGCCGCCAGTGGGCATCGAAATCTGCATCCGGCACGGCTTCATAGATCATGCCCCAGTTGGCGGCTTGCAGGGCGGTGATCTTGTCGGCAAACAGCATAGCCCCCATTGCGCGGGGCATGCCAATCTGGCGCGGCAGCCAGTAAGTGCCGCCCGCATCCGGGATCAGGCCGATGCGCGTGAAGGATTGGATGAAGCTGGCGGAATGTGTGGCGATGACCACATCGCAGGCAAGGGCAAGGTTGGCCCCTGCCCCGGCGGCGGCACCGTTGACCGCGGCGATGGTGGGAATGGGGCAATCATAGATGGCGCGCAGCAGCGGCTCGTATTCATCGTGCAGCAGGCGTTCAAAATCGGCAGCGCCAAGGTTGGTGGCATCATCAATATCTTGACCAGAGCAAAACGCACGGCCTGCCCCGGTGATGACGATCGCGCGGGCGGATGTGCTGGCAGCGGTGATGGCGTGTAGAAGTTCGCGGCGCAGCGCAGAGGTGAGGGCATTCATCACATCGGGGCGATTCAGGGTCAGGACTGCGATATTGCTTTCGGTGGCATAGGTGATGGTTTTGCATGTCATGGCCGCACCCCAAACTGATCGGGGCAAGCATAGCGGCGAATTGGTTGCCGGGTAGCGAAACCCGGCGTCAGACTTTCAGAATTTCGGCGAGGTGTTTCGCCTCTGCGTCCGATAGCGGGGCATCTGAGGACGGGCTGGAACGACGACGGCGCAGATAAAGTGCCGCGACGCCAAGGCCGGTTGCCAGCATGGCCGGGCCAGCCCACCACAGGATCAGGTTAGCGCCATTGGCTGTGGGGTTCAGCAGCACATATTCGCCGTAGCGATCTACGATGAAAGCCACGGCCTGCACATCCGTATCACCCGCCGTCAGGCGTTCGCGCAGCAAAAGACGCAGATCGCGCGCCAAGCTTGCATCACTGTCGTCGATGGTTTCGTTGCGGCACACAAGGCAGCGCAGGCCGGTTGAAATGCTGCGCGCGCGGGATTCCAGCGCGGGGTCGGCAAGCACCTCATCGGGCTGCACGGCGAAGGCGGGGCTGGCGGTCAGCAGCGCCGCAAGAAGGACTCCGTGCAGCTTCATTCGGCGGGCAGCGCTTTTGGCGGGCTGCGTCTGGCCCCGGCGGCGGCGCGGTATCGGCGATCGGTCAGGCTGATCATGCCACCAAGTGCCATCATCAGCGCCCCGGCCCAGATCCAGTCTGCAAAGGGTTTGACATAAGCGCGCACGGCCCAGCCCCCTTTTTTTTGCGGATCACCGATCACGAAGTACAGATCGCGGGTCAGGCTTTGGTGAATGGCGGCCTCTGTCGTTGGCATGCCTTGCACCGGGTAGAAGCGCTTTTCGGGGAACTGCGTGGTGATCAGCGCGCCCGCGCGGGTCACCCGCATCTCGGCGACGGTGGCGGTATAATTCGGCCCGTCTTTGCCTTTGACGCCCACCAGCTGCACATCATAGCCGCCGATTGCAAAGCTTTCGCCCTGTTGCAGCACGCGGATATCCTCAATCGCCCAAGCGTTCATCGCGGCGACGGCGAACAAGGTCACGCCAAAGCCGGCATGAGCGGTGGCCTTGCCCCAATCGGCGCGCGGCATGCGGGCAAGGCGGCTCAGGCGCGCAGCAATATCGTCACGCCCGGTGCGCTGCCACAGGTCAGCAAGCGCGCCCCAGACCACCCAAACGCCAAGCCCCGCGCCGACAGGGCCAAGCGCCGAACGCCCGGTCTGCATCGCAAACACAAGGGCGGTGCTGGCGAGTGCCAAGATAAGTCCGGTGCGCAGCGGGATCAGCAGGCGGCTGCCAGAGGCGCGTTTCCATGGCAGTTGTGATCCGATCGGCAACAGCAGGGCAAGTGCCACCATGAAGGGGGTGAAGGCAGCGTTGAAGAACGGCTCACCCACCGACAGTTTCCGGTTAAAGAACAATTCCGCGATAAGCGGCCAGATTGTGCCGATGAATACGACAAAGCAGGACACAGCGAGCAGCAGGTTGTTGGCAACCAACGCGCTTTCGCGGCTGAGAGTGGAAAACACGCCCTTCGCCTCCATCTTCGCGGCCCGCAGCGTGAACAGGATCAGCGCGCCGCCCATGAAAAAGCCAAGGATCATCAAAATGAACACGCCGCGTTCGGGATCATTCGCAAAGGCGTGTACAGAGGTCAACACGCCGGAACGCACGATAAAAGTGCCAATCAGCGAAAACCCAAAAGCGAGGATGGCAAGAAGGACGGTCCAAGCTTTCAATGCCTCACGCTTTTCAACCACGATGGCGGAATGCAGCAGCGCGGCGGCGATCAACCACGGCATAAAGGATGCGTTTTCGACCGGATCCCAGAACCAGAAACCGCCCCAGCCAAGCTCGTAATACGCCCACCATGACCCCATAGCGATGCCGATGGTCAGAAATATCCATGCGGCCAGCGTCCACGGGCGGACCCAGCGCGCCCATGCTGCATCAACCCGGCCCTCGATCAGTGCTGCGATGGCAAAGCTGAACGACATCGAAAGGCCGACATAGCCAAGGTACAAAAACGGCGGGTGGAAAGCGAGGCCGGGGTCTTGCAACAACGGGTTCAGATCGTTGCCATCCAGTGGCGGGATTGCAAGCCGCACGAAGGGGTTGGACGTAAGCAGCATGAAGGCAAGAAAGGCCACGCCTATCAGGCCCTGCACTGACAGCACGCGGGCGCGCAATGATGGCGGCAAGTTGCCGCCGAACCATGCTGCACAAGCGCCAAACAGCGACAGGATCAGCACCCAAAGCAGCAGCGATCCTTCATGATTGCCCCAGACGCCCGAGATTTTGTAAAGCATGGGTTTCAGCGTGTGCGAATTGGCGGTGACCAGAGCCAGGGAAAAATCTGACATGACAAAGCCGTAAGTCAGAGCGGCGAAACTAATGGCGATCAGCAGGAATTGCGCTATGGCAGCCGGGCCGGCCAAAGCCATAAGTGAGCTGCGGTTTTTCGCAGCCCCGATCATTGGCAATGTCGATTGCACCACGGCCACCGCGAAGGCGAGGATAAGAGCGAAGTGGCCGAGTTCGATGATCATGGGACGCCTATTTGCGGTGACTGGCAGATACTAGGCTAAGTTAGCCTTGCCTCCAATGGGGGAGTGCGGCTTGGTCGCAGGAACTTGCTGGCTTCAGCGCCGACCGGCCTTGCGTGTGGTGAGCAGCAGGTTGGTTTCCGACGTCATTACACCTTCGATGTTGCGGATGCGAAAGATCACTTCGTCAAGTTCGGTCAGGGTGGCGGCCCCAATTTCTGCGATCAGATCCCATTTGCCATTGGTCGAATGCACCGCTTGAACCTGCGGCAGACCGGCCAGCCGCGCCATGATACGTTCTGCCCCGCGCCCCTCGATCCCGATCAGCATCAGGCCGCGAACCGGGGCGGCAGAGACATCACCCCGGGTGACGACGCTAAAACCAGCAATCTCGCCGCGGTCTGTCAGGCGTTCCATACGGGCGCGAACAGTGGCACGGGAAAGGGACAGGCGGGCGGCAAGATCAGACAAAGACGCACGACCGTCGCGGCGCAATTCTGCCAGCAAAAGCTGATCTGTTTCATCCATGCTGATCAAATCCTTCACCATTTTGCACAAAGTGCTACGCATAATGACAATAGAGTGACTAGGATTTGCCGCAAGGCGGAAAGATGTTGCACCCAAAGGGAGATTTCCATGCCAAAAACCATTCTGATCGGTGCGCCAATTGACAGCGGCCAAAAGCGGGCCGGGTGCCTGATGGGGCCAGCAGCTTACCGGGTGGCAGGAATAGCGCCGGCTATCAGGCTTCAGGGGCATTCGGTGGAAGACTGGGGTGATCTGGCGCCTGGCTGTGTGCCAGATGTGGTTTGCGCCAATCCGGTCGTGCATTCGATGTCTGAAACCGTGGCTTGGACCGAAGTCTTGATGGACCGCGTTGATGACGCGCTGTCGGATGGCGGATTTCCGATTATCCTTGGCGGTGATCATTCCCTTGCGCTGGGATCAGTGGCCGGGGCTGCGGCTTTTGCGGCGCGTCAGGGGCGGCCGCTGTATCTGATCTGGCTGGATGCGCATTCTGATTTTCATACACCGCTAACCACCACATCGGGCAATTTGCATGGCACGCCGCTGGCCTATATCGCTGGTCGTGACGGGTTTGATGGCTTTCCACGCTTCCCCGCCCCAATGCGCGCCGACCGGATTTGCCTTTACGGCATCAGGTCGGTGGACCCGGCTGAACATGCGGCGCTGTTGCAGCATGATATTGCCATCAACGATATGCGCCTTTTGGATGAACGTGGCATCGTGGCCCCATTGCGGGAGTTTCTGGATAGGGTGCAGGCCGATGGCGGCATGCTGCATGTGTCTTTGGATGTGGATTTTCTGGACCCGTTCATTGCCCCTGCGGTTGGCACCACGGTGCCGGGCGGCATTACCTTCCGCGAGGCGCATCTGGTGATGGAATTGCTGCACGAATCCGGCTTGGTCACATCGCTTGATCTGGTAGAATTGAACCCGTTTCTGGATGAACGGGGGAAGACGGCGCAGTTAATGGTGGATTTGGTGGGCAGTCTTATGGGTAAAAAAGTCTTTGATCGCCCCACAAGGACGTCTTGATATGGCGTTGAACCTTGTGCCTTTTGTCAGCGTTGACAATATGATGAAACTTGTTCTTCATCTTGGGGTTGAACGTGTTTTGAGGGATCTTGCGACCGAAATTGAAGCCGATTTTCGCCGCTGGCCGTTGTTTGATAAAACCCCGCGCGTGGCCAGCCATTCGGATGTGGGCGTGATCGAATTGATGCCCACGTCGGACGGCGAAACTTATGGGTTCAAATATGTGAACGGCCACCCGTCGAACACCAAGGCGGGGTTGCAAACAGTCACGGCCTTTGGCCTGCTGGCCGATGTGGCGACGGGATATCCGGTGTTGCTGTCTGAAATGACCATTCTGACAGCCCTGCGCACGGCGGCGACAAGCGCCATGGCGGCAAAGTGGCTGGCACCTGCGGGGGCAAAGGTGATGGCGCTGATCGGCAACGGCGCACAAGCGGAATTTCAGGCGCTGGGGTTCAAGGCGATTTGCGGTATTACCGAGGTGCGACTTTACGATATTGACGCCGACGCAACAAGAAAATGTATCAGCAATTTAGCGGGTTACGACCTGAAGCTGGTGTTCTGAGCGACGCCTGAGGAGGCTATTCTAGGGGCAGATATCATCACCACCTGCACGGCGGACAAGCAATATGCCACCATTCTGACCGATAATATGGTGGGTGCAGGCGTGCATATCAACGGCGTTGGCGGCGATTGCCCGGGCAAGACCGAATTGCACCGCGATATTCTGCTGCGGTCAGAGATTTTTGTTGAATACCCGCCTCAAACACGGGTCGAGGGCGAAATACAACAGCTGGCGCCCGACCATCCGGTGACAGAACTGTGGCAGGTGATTACCGGGGCAGCACCGGGGCGCAAAGATGCGCGCCAGATCACGTTGTTTGATTCCGTGGGCTTTGCAGTAGAGGACTTTAGCGCCCTGCGCTATGTGCTTCATAAGATTAAACAAACCGGGCTTTACGACAATCTGGACATGATCGCAGACCCGGATGATCCGCGCGATTTGTTTGGGATGCTCTTGCGGGCGGCAAAATAGGGACTTTTGGCCCGCGCGGGCATTGCACCCCATATGCGGGATGCGCTATACTTGGGCGAGCTAAATCTAGCGGTATCCCAGAAAAGAGCGCGTGTTTTGCCCGACGAGCCAGAAGATATTGAGAACACAGCGGAAATGCCAAAGCGTGCCCATCACGACGGGCCGCAGGTCAACATCGTTGATGAGATGAAAACGGCCTATCTCGATTACGCGATGAGCGTGATCGTCAGCCGCGCCATTCCTGACCTGCGCGACGGCTTGAAACCGGTGCACCGGCGGGTTTTGTTTGCCATGCACGAGACTGGCAACACGCATGACAAATCTTATCGCAAATCGGCGCGGCCTGTTGGTGATACGATGGGCAAATACCATCCGCACGGCGATGCGTCGATTTATGACGCGTTGGTGCGGATGGCGCAGCCCTTCAGTATGTCTCTTAAGTTGCTGGACGGACAGGGTAATTTCGGATCCATGGATGGCGATAACGCCGCTGCCATGCGCTATACCGAAGTGCGGATGGACAAGCCCGCCGCGTTTTTGCTGGCCGATATCGACAAGGAAACCGTCGATTTCCAAGACAACTACGATGGCAAGGATCGCGAGCCCACGGTTTTGCCCGCGCGGTTCCCCAATATGCTGGTTAACGGCGCGTCTGGCATCGCGGTGGGCATGGCCACCAACATTCCGCCGCACAACCTTGGCGAAGTGATCGACGGTGCGCTGGCGCTGATTGAAAATCCCGATATGTCGACCGAACAGTTGATGGAGATTATCCCCGCGCCCGATTTTCCAACCGGAGCGCTGATTTTGGGCCGTTCTGGTGCGCGCAAGGCGTATCTGGAAGGTCGGGGATCGGTGATCATTCGCGCCAAAACGCGGGTGGAGGAAATTCGTTCCGGGCGTTTTGCGATCATCATCGACGAAATTCCGTATCAGGTGAACAAGGCCCGGATGATCGAGATCATCGCTGAACAAGTGCGTGAGAAAAAGATCGAAGGCATCGCCCATGTGCAGGACGAATCCGACCGGATTGGTGTGCGCGTGGTGATTGAACTTAAGCGCGATGCGACGGCGGACGTGGTTTTGAACCAGTTGTACCGGTTCACCCCGATGCAAACGTCATTCGGCTGTAACATGCTGGCCTTGAACGGCGGGCGGCCAGAGACGCTTACGCTGCGCGATTTTCTGAGCTATTTCATTATGTTCCGCGAAGAAGTTGTTGCACGGCGCACCGCGTTCGAATTGCGCAAAGCCCGCGAGCGCAGCCATATTCTGTGCGGTTTGGCCGTTGCAGTTTCCAACGTGGATGAGGTGGTTGCAACCATCCGCACGTCGGCTGACCCAGCCATGGCGCGCGAGCGTTTGATGACGCGGCGCTGGCCTGCCGGGGAAATAATCCCGTTTATCAAGCTGATAGACGACCCAAGTCATCCAGTGAATGAAGATGGGACCTATAACCTGTCGGAAATTCAGGCGCGGGCGATACTGGAGTTGCGCTTGCAGCGGCTGACCGCGTTGGGGGTGAAGGAAATCACCGACGAATTGCTGGAACTGGCGGGGAAAATTCAGGATTATCTGGATATTCTGGGCTCCCGCGACCGGATCATGGCGATAATTTCGGACGAATTGCGCGAAGTGCGCGCACTTTTCGCTGTGCCCCGCCGGACCGAAATTGTCGACTGGTCGGGCGACATGGAAGACGAAGATCTGATCGAGCGCGAAGATATGGTGGTGACCATCACATCCGGCGGCTATATCAAGCGCACACCTTTGGCGGAGTTCCGCAGCCAGCGGCGCGGCGGCAAGGGTCTGGCATCGATGTCGACCAAGGAAGATGACGTTGTGACCACGCTGTTTGTGGCCAATACGCATACGCAACTGTTGTTTTTCACCACCGACGGCATGGTTTACAAGCTGAAAACCTGGCGGCTGCCGCTGGCTGGGCGGCAAGCCAAGGGCAAGGCGATGATCAACATCCTGCCGATTGACCTGGGTGTATCTATCGCCGCCCTGATGCCGGTGGACGCGCCCGAGGCGGAATGGGACGATCTGCAAATTGTGTTTGCCACATCTGACGGCGATGTGCGCCAAAACGACCTTTCGGATTTCACCAATGTGATGCGTAATGGCAAGATCGCGATGAAATTGCCCGACGGTGTGACACTGGTGAATGCGGCGATTGCTGATGAAAATGATGATGTTATGCTGGTTACTTCAGGTGGCCGCGCGATCCGTTTCCCGACGACTGAGATCCGGGTGTTCAAAAGCCGGGGGTCTACCGGAGTGCGCGGGATCAGGCTGCAGGGGGCTGATAAGGTGGTTTCCATGGCCATCATCCGGCATTTTGAGGCCGATCCGGCCGAACGCGTGGCTTACCTTAAAATGCGGCGCGCGCAGGAAGGCGTGCTGGATGACGCAGCCGAGGCGGATGAAGACGACGACGGTGTCGAGGCGGGGCAGTTGCCGCTGGAACGATTTGCAGAAATGTCGGCGTCCGAAGACCTTATCTTGACAATCACCACGGGGGGGGCTGGCAAGCTGTCGTCCAGCCACGATTATCCCGTGCGCGGGCGCGGCGGTATGGGTGTGAAGGCCATGGACGGGGCGATGCGCGGCGGGCCCCTGGTGGCCAGTTTCCCCGTGGAATTGACCGATCAGATCATGCTGGCCACATCGACGGGGCAGTCGATCCGGGTGCCGGTGGCGCAGATTTCCTTTCGGTCACGGTCGGCTGGCGGCGTGCGGGTGTTCAACACCGGTGGCGACGAGGAGGTGGTTTCAGTGGCGCGCATTGCAGATCAGGGTGACGAGGAGGCTTAAGGTATTGCATGGCTCGTGCAGACGATGACATGTTGCTGCAAGAAAAGCTGAGATTTATCTTGCAAAATTCCGAAAATTCGCTGTCTTACGGGGCCTTGGCGCGCGATCTTGATGTTCCGCGACCGGGCGCCATTGCCCGTGTCGCCGCCGCTTTGGAAGCAACGATGCGCGTTGACATGGCAGCGGGACGCCCATTTATCGCCGCGAAATGCGAAGGCAAGCTGTCGGGCGGATTGCCCGCGCTTGGGTTTTTTCAGATGGCGGCAGCGCTCGGGCGCTATACAGGGCCTGTCGATGGGCCAGAGGCAGTGGCTTTCGTGCAGCAAGAACGTCGCTTGCTAAGAAGCGCATGACACCGGCATTAACCTATTAACCCATTGTTATATTAGCGCTTTATTTACCATAAATGTTTTGCGATAAGGTTTGCAGGCAATGCTTGGTTGCGTGGCTTATCTTAGTTCGACTTGTTTTTTTTGCCATTGTGTATGGGTGTATCATGTTTTCCAGGTTTGCTTTTCTAACCCTATCGGCAGTTGCTGCTCTTGCCGGGCCTGCCGCTGCCGATAGTTTAGGTTTTCGATTTGCCGATATTTCAGTTGCAGCGCGCAACGGCGACACTGGCGCGCAAGCCTTTGCCCGATTAAGTGCGGATTTTGCCCTGTCTGATGTGCACGGATTGCAGCTGGATCTTGCTGCTGTGGGGTATCGCCACGAATTTCTGGGTCAGTTGGACGCGCATTTTTATATGATGCCGAGCGAAGCCGCGAAATATGGGCTGTTCTTTAGTCTGGCCGATATCGACGGGCGTGAAGCGACGATCGGATTGGCCGGGGCCGAGGCGATGATTGCCCTGTCGCCACGCACCCAAGTGCATGGCCGCGCCGCTTTGGGCATGGCGCGCCCAAATGATATGGAATTCATCACCGCGTCACTCGGGGCCAGCCACGCATTAAACGACAGTATCGCGGTTTTCGCAGACCTGACGGTAACAGAATTTGACGAGGCTGCGTTGCGGGCGGTGGCATCAAGTCTTCAGATTGGCGTCAGCTATCAGCCCATCGGTAAGCCATGGGAAGTATCTGCAAGTCTGGTGCGCGACGGATTGACCGGGCGCGATGCTGCAGCGTTTGAGACGCGGGCCGAACTGGGCTTTACTTGGCATTTGGGTGCCGGTGGCGGGGCCAAGCGGAGCTTGTCGGCACGCGCCTTTGGCAATGTACAGCCGTTTGACCCACTTTTGCGTCGCGGCATGTTCTGATTGGCTTTGGCCTTTTCAAGCGGCGGCTCTGCGATTAAACGGGAAGTATGGTAGATACATTACACATCGTCGGCGGCGGAATGGCCGGATCAGAGGCGGCTTGGCAGGCCGCTAATATGGGCGTGCCGGTGGTTATTCATGAGATGCGCCCGAAAGTTGGCACATTCGCGCACCGGACCGGACATTTTGCGGAAATGGTCTGTTCAAATTCGTTTCGGTCGGATGATGATGAACGCAACGCGGTGGGGTTGCTGCACTGGGAAATGCGCGCTGCTGGTGGTTTGATCATGGAAATGGCCGAGGCGCATAAGCTGCCTGCAGGCGGTGCGCTGGCGGTGGACCGCGATCCTTTTGCGGCGGCGGTGACCGCGCGGTTGATGGCGCATCCGCTGATTTCGGCTTCTTATGAAGAGGTTACGAGCCTTCCTTCAGATGGAACATGGATCATCGCGACCGGTCCGCTGACTTCGGGCACTTTGGCTAACGCAATAAAGGCCGAAACCGGGGCCGAGGCCTTGGCGTTTTTTGACGCGATTGCGCCAATTGTTTATGCGGACAGCGTCGATATGTCGGTGGCGTGGATGCAGTCGCGCTATGACAAAGGCGAGACGGCGGAAGAACAGACCGCCTATATGAACTGCCCGATGACCAAGGATGAATATTATGCGTTTATCGACGCACTTTTAGCGGCAGACAAGACCGAGTTTCATGAGAGCGAAACGGCGGGCTATTTCGATGGCTGCCTGCCGATTGAGGTGATGGCGGAACGCGGGCGCGAAACACTGCGTTTTGGGCCGATGAAACCCGTTGGGCTGACCAACCCGCACAATTCTATGAAACCCTATGCCGTGGTGCAACTGCGCCGCGATAACAAGCTGGGCACGCTTTACAACATCGTCGGGTTTCAGACCAAGATGAAGTATGGCGCGCAAACCGCTGTTTTTAAGATGATTCCAGGACTTCACGAGGCAAATTTTGCAAGGTTGGGCGGGATACATCGCAATACATTTCTGAACTCACCCACCGTGCTGGATGATCAGATGCGGCTGAAATCGCGGCCCAATATCCGATTTGCGGGCCAAGTCACTGGCGTCGAGGGCTATGTTGAAAGTGCTGCAATGGGGTTGCTTGCGGGGCGAATGGCGGCGGCGGAACTAATGGGCAGCGTGTTGGTCGCACCCCCACCCGAGACCGCGATGGGCGCGTTGATCACGCATATCACTGGTGGGGCCGACGCAAAAACATTCCAGCCGATGAATGTGAATTTCGGGCTGTTCCCGCCGATTGACGCGAAGGGTGGCCGCAAGGGGCGCAAGGATCGCTATCTTGCCTATACGGATCGGGCAAAAGTGGCTTATCTCGGCTGGTTGGCGCAGCAGGCAGCGCGGGATGCCGCCTGATTATGTAACCCGGTTTGCGCCCTCGCCGACTGGTCCTTTGCATTTGGGGCATGCTTATTCGGCACTGTTGGCCTGGGACCGGGCACAGGCGCAGGGCGGCACGTTCTTGTTGCGGATCGAGGATACCGATACTGCGCGCTGCAAACCCGAGTTTGAAGCGGCAATTTATGACATGTTGGCGTGGCTGGGGATCAGTTGGCCCGCGCCTGTTTTGCGGCAATCGGAAAATCTGGGCAGCTACAGATCGGCACTTAACCAGCTGATTGAACTAGATCTTTGCTATTCTTGCAGCTGCAGCCGGGGCGACATTCGGGCGGCGTTAGCAGCCCCACAAGAAGGGATTTTGCCGCTTGGGCCGGACGGGTTGGTTTATCCCGGAACATGCCGCGGACGGGGGATAGGACATCCGGGTTCGGGGGGTGCCATACGTCTTGATATGGGCAAGGCGGTTTCAGGGCTTGGCGATGTGGGGAAAATGGGGTTTTGGGAAACTGGGTCTGAAGAGCCACATCTGCGGTTTTTGTCATCGCGTCATTTGATCAAAGCTGTCGGCGACGTGGTCTTGGGGCGCGCCGATACCGGTGTGGCGGCCTATCATTTGGCGGTGGTGGTAGACGATGCAGCGCAGGGCATAACCGAAGTGGTGCGGGGCGCAGATTTGGCTGAGGCGACACATATTCACAGGCTGCTGCAAGCCTTACTACAGCTTCCTGTGCCAAGTTATTACCATCACACGCTTATTCGGGATAATGCGGGCAAGCGGCTTGCCAAACGCGATGATGCGCGGGCATTGGCTAAATATCGAAGTGAGGGGGCGACGCCTGCGGATATTCGGGTGTTGGTGGGGCTATAGCGGATCTGAAATCAGAATTTCGCCACCCTCGCGGACAGCCGTATAAAAGCACGACTTTCGGTTGGTGTGGCAGGCGGGGCCGGTTTGTTCAACCAGAACCAGCAAACAATCACGGTCGCAGTCAATACGCAGATCGATCAGACGTTGGGTGTGGCCCGACGTTTCGCCCTTGACCCAGAACGCGCGGCGCGACCTTGACCAATAGGTCACCTGCCCCGTGGTCAGGGTCAGCATGACGGCATCCGCGTTCATCCACGCAAACATCAGCACGTCGCCTGTGGCATGATCTTGCGCTATGACTGGGATCAGGCCATTCGTATCATAAATCATCGTGCTGGGATCAAATGCCATGGCCTGCGTCCTTTGCAAATCGGTCACTGCGGCCTATCTATTGCGAAGGGCGGTCCGAGGGAAGCGATGAGCGATAGTGATCTGATCAAGCTGTATTCAGGCCGGATTTTGGAACTGGCGGCCAGCATCCCGCATTTGGGGCATCTGGATGCGCCGGACGGGCATGCAAAGCGGCGATCCCCTTTATGTGGGTCAACGGTGACCGTGGATGTGGCGGTGCAGGCGGGCCGCGTGGTGGGGTTTGCCCAAGATGTAAAAGCCTGTGCTTTGGGTCAGGCGGCAGCATCCGTTCTGGGGGCCGTGGTTTTGGGCCGTACAAAGGCCGAAGTTGAGGCGGCGCGCGATGCACTTGCCGCGATGTTGCAATCGGGTGGCCCTGCTCCGGCGGCACCGTTTGACGGCTTCGAAGTGTTGATCCCGGCGCGTGATTACAAGAACCGTCACGCGTCGATCATGCTGCCGCTGGAGGCCACGGTTGATGCGATGCGGACGGCAGAGGCCGCGGCAATCACATAAAAAAACCGCCGCACTTTCCGGGGGGAAAGGCGGCGGCAAGTGGCGTATCAAAGGGCGCGCGTGTGTGAAGCGGGGCAGCTTCACACGGTGCATTCTGGGGAAGAAATGCAGCGCTTGGCCCAAGACCGCAGGCAGAACCGTAAAACTTACGCAGAGCCGGACAGGTATAGCCCGACGATCAGCAAGGAAAACAGCGAGATCACACCGATCGAATCTTCGATAATGGTGGTGCGCGAGCGAGTCAGGATGTCTTTGATTTCTGTCAGCATGATCATCTCCACTGTTTTGTTCCCTTATCGTTCTCATGCTATTAACCATTTGTAAAGAACTTTATAGGAACATTTGCGAACAAAGAGGGATTTAGCCGGGGATTGCCAAGACGCGCTTCGCCAATGGCGCGTTACCCCACTGATATCAATCGAATGGCGCGGTCTTGGTCCAACAGCCACAGCAGCGTCCGCGCCGCACGCCCGCGTGGGGTGGTCAGGTCCGGATCATCTGACAACAGCTTGCGGGCGTCGCTTTGCGCGATAGCCATCAACGCGCCCTGCCGTTCCAGATCGGCCACCCGAAAACGGGGCAGTCCAGATTGAGCTGTGCCGATCAGATCGCCCGCACCGCGCATGGCAAGATCTTCCTCCGCGATGCGAAAGCCGTCTTCGGTATCGCGCAGCACGGTCAGACGGCGGGTGCCCGCCTCGCTGAGCGGGGCTTGATACATCAGCAGGCAGGTGGAAAGTGCTGCCCCGCGCCCGACCCTGCCGCGCAGTTGGTGCAGTTGTGACAGGCCAAAAATTTCGGCGCGTTCAACCACCATGATCGTCGCATTGGGCACGTTGACGCCAACCTCGATCACGGTGGTAGCGACCAGAACCTTGGTATCGCCCGCTATAAACCGCGCCATGGCAGCGTCTTTTTCAGCAGGGGGCAACTGGCCGTGCACCAGGCCCACCACGCCGTCGCCCAAAGCCGCGCGCAGGTGTTGAAACCGCGCCTCGGCCGATGCGTAATCCAGCACTTCGCTGTCTTCAACCAAGGGGCAAACCCAATAGGATTGGCGGCCATCCGCGACGGCTTGGCGCAGGTGGGACACCACCTCGTCTATCCGCGCGGTGGAAATCAGCGCGGTTTTAATCGGTTTGCGCCCTGCGGGTTTTTCATCCAACACCGACACATCCATATCGCCGTGCGTCGCAAGCGCGAGAGAGCGGGGGATCGGTGTTGCGGTCATCACCAGCACATCGGCCGCAGCGCCCTTGGCCCCCAGTTCCATCCGCTGCGCCACGCCAAAGCGGTGCTGTTCATCGACCACGGCAAGCCGCAAATCGTGGAAGATGACGTCCTTTTGGAACACGGCATGGGTTCCGACAAGAATTTGGGTTTTGCCAGAGGAAAGGGCCGCCAGCTTTTTTTGGCGATCACTGCCTTTGTCGCGGCCGGTCAAAAGCACAAGCTGAACGCCCGCATCGCCCGCCAAAGGGCCAATGCTTTCGTGGTGTTGGCGGGCCAGAATCTCGGTAGGGGCCATTAAAACACCCTGCCCGCCGGATTCGACCGCGATCAGCAAGGCTTGAAAGGCCACCAAGGTTTTGCCGGACCCTACATCGCCTTGCAAAAGACGATTCATCCGCAGGGGCGATGCCATATCGACCGCAATCTCTGCTATCGCGCGGCTTTGGGCGCTGGTGGGGGTATAAGGCAGGTTTTGCAACACGCGGGCTTGCAGGGTGCCGGTGCCAAGGCTGGCCACCCCTTTGCCACGCCGCAAACTGGCGCGAGCAAGGGAAAGCGTCAGTTGATGGGCGAAAAGTTCATCATAGGCCAGGCGTTGGCGAGCGGGGGCGGTATCGGAAATATCGGCATTGCTGGCAGGGGCATGGGCGATTTTCACGGCATCCAGCCAATCGGGCCAGCCTTCACGCAGCTTTAGCGGGCCGTCGATCCATTCAGCAAGCGTTGGCGCGCGGGCGATGGCAGATACTACAGCGCGCTGCACGGATTTTTGGGTGACGCCCGCGACAAGCGGATAGACGGGTTCGAACAGCGGCAGTTCGGATGCTTCTTCGGGGCGCAGAACATGGTCGGGGTGGACCATTTGGGCGATACCGTCAAAGATTTCGACCCGCCCCGACACGAGGCGCTTTTGCCCGGTGGGCAGCAATTTGGTCAGGTAATCGGCGCGGGCGTGGAAGAAGACGAGCTGGAATTCAAACGCCGCGTCACGCACCATGATGCGGTAAGGGCGGCCTTTGCTACGGGGGGGGAAGTGACCGCCGACGGTAACCTCGACCGTGATGGTGGTGGGCGGGATCACGTCGCGGACGGAGTTTTGGCGGGCGCGGTCGATGCCGGAATGGGGCAGCAGGAACAACAGGTCTTTTGGACGTTCGACGTTAAGGGCGGTGAAGGCGGTGGCGGTTTTGGGGCCAACCCCATCAAGTGTCTCCAGACCAGCGAACAGCGGGAATAACGATTCCGGGCGGCTCATATGGCACCGATCAAGGCAAGCCAGCCATCTTCATCAATGATGGCCACCCCCAAGGCTTCGGCGGATTTGGCCTTGGACCCGGCCCCCGGCCCGACGATGACCAGATCGGTTTTGGCAGAGACCGAGCCTGCAACCTTTGCCCCAAGCGCTTCGGCGCGGGATTTGGCTTCTGCGCGGGACATCTTTTCCAAGGTGCCGGTAAATACAAGGGTTTTTCCAGCAACAGGGCTGTCTTGTGGCGCCGACCTGACGGCATCTTGCACAGTCAAATGGTCGGCGAGCGCATCTATGGCCAAGCGTTCTGCCGGGTGGTGAAAAGCGGTGACAAGCGATGCGGCAAGCACATCACCGACGCCGTCGATGGCGGTAAGATCGCGCCATTCTGTGCCTGCGCCAATTTCGGCGGCGGTCATGGCGGCTTCAAACGCGGTCCAGCTGGTGTAATGATTGGCCAGAAGGCTGGACGAGCTGTCGCCGACATGGCGGATACCGAGGGCGAAAATCAGGCGGTTCAACGGGATTTTGCGCTTTTCGTCTATGGCTGCGAACAGGTTGGTGACGGACTTATCGCCCCAGCCATCACGGTTTTTCAACTTGCGCAGGGGCTGTGCTGCATCACGGGCGGCAAGCGTGAAGATATCGGCAGGGGTTTTGATGGGCAAGTCTGCGTCGGTGAAGAACGCCTCGATCTGCTTGGCACCAAGGCCCTCGATGTCAAAGGCACCGCGGGCGACAAAATGCTTCAGACGTTCCACCGCTTGGGCGGGGCAGATCAGCCCACCGGTGCAGCGGCGTACGGCATCGCCCGGTTCGCGAAACGCGGGCGATCCGCAATCGGGGCAGAGGTCGGGGAAGGTGTAGGGCACTGCTGTTGCGGGGCGCTGACCCAGATCAACATCGGCAATTTTGGGGATCACATCGCCCGCGCGGTAGACCTGCACAAGATCGCCCACACGAATATCGCGCCCCTGCCGGATGGGATTGCCCTTCGAATCGCGCCCTTGGATGTAATCTTCGTTGTGAAGCGTGGCGTTTGATACGACGACGCCGCCAACGGTGACGGGCTTCAGGCGGGCAACGGGGGAAAGTGCGCCCGTGCGACCCACTTGGATATCTATCGCGTCAAGCCGCGTCCAAGCCAATTCCGCCGGGAATTTATGCGCGATGGCCCAGCGGGGGGTGTTCGAGCGGAAACCAAGCCGGGCTTGCAGCGCCAGATCATCCAGTTTGTAGACGACGCCGTCGATGTCATAACCCAGCGTGCCACGCCGCACCTCGATTTTGCGGTAATGGTCCAGCATGGCATCGGGGCCATCGCACAGGGTGGTCAAGGGATTGGTTTGAAAACCAAATGCGTCAAGTCGGGCGATGGCGGCGGATTGCGTGGTGGCAAGCGGGTCTGACAGCACACCCCAGGCATAGGCGAAAAACCGCAGCGGCCGCGCGGCGGTGATGCCGGCATCCAGCTGGCGCAGGGATCCGGCGGCGGCATTGCGGGGATTGGCGAAGATTTTTTCGGATTTCGCGGCATTGCGGTCGTTCAGGGCAGCAAAATCAGCATGGGACATGTACACCTCGCCGCGAATATCCATCAGGGCGGGGATATTTTCGCCCGTCAACTGATGCGGAATGTCGGCAATGGTGCGGGCATTTTCAGTGACGTTTTCGCCGACCTCGCCATCACCGCGCGTGGCGGCTTGGGTGAGCTTGCCATTGACGTAGCGCAGGCTAAGCGACAACCCGTCTATTTTGGGCTCGGCTGTGTAGGAAAGTGTGGTGCTGTGGCCAAGAAATTTGCGCACCCGTTCATCAAAATCGGTGATATCTGAGGCATCGAATGCGTTTTCCAGACTGAGCATCCGCACGTCGTGCTTGATTTTGCCAAATCCGTCTGACGGGGCGGCACCCACTTGGTCAGACGGGCTATCGGGGCGTTTTAGGCTTGGATGGCGCGCCTCGATAGCGGCATTGCGGCGCTTTAGCGCATCGAAATCGGCATCGGTCAAATCTGGCGCGTCACAACCGTGATAGGCACGGTTGGCATCCGCGATAAGGGTGGCCAAGCGCGCAAGTTCGTCGCGCGCCTGATCAAGTGTCAAAGCCTCAATTGCGATGTCGCTGGTCATCCACGCGCCCCCTAAACTGAGTAAGGTTTAGGCGGCGCTTTTGGCAAGGTCCAGTAGCCGATCGTCAGGCAGAAGCGGCAAAACGGCGCTGTGCCTCTGCCGGGATGGGTTCACGCAGCACATAACCGCGGCCCCAGACGGTTTCGATGTAGTTCACACCGCCTGTCGCTTCGGCCAGCTTCTTGCGCAGCTTGCAGATAAACACATCTATGATCTTCAGTTCCGGCTCGTCCATGCCGCCGTACAGATGGTTAAGGAACATCTCTTTGGTCAGCGTGGTGCCCTTGCGCAGGGACAGCAGTTCGAACATCTGGTATTCCTTGCCGGTCAGATGCACGGTCTTGCCATCGACATCGACGGTTTTCGCATCAAGGTTGACGTTGACGGTGCCGGTCTTGATCACCGATTGGGCATGGCCTTTGGACCGCCGGATGATCGCGTGAATACGCGCGACCAGTTCTTCGCGGTGGAAGGGCTTGGTCATGTAATCATCGGCACCAAAGCCAAAGCCTTTAAGCTTGTTATCCGTATCGTCTGATCCCGACAAAATCAGGATCGGTGTCTCTACCTTGGCAAGCCGAAGCTGACGCAGAACCTCATGCCCGCTCATATCCGGCAGGTTCAGGTCCAGCAAGATCAGGTCATAATCATAAAGCTTTGCCAGATCGACGCCGTCTTCACCAAGATCAGTGCAATACACGTTCAGGTTGGCATGGGTCAGCATCAGTTCAATGCTGCGCGAGGTGGTAGGATCATCTTCAACAAGTAAAATACGCATGGGGGTCAATTCTCCGGTTCGGCTGCTGATCATTAACGATACTGTTGGGGGACAATGGTTAACCGCGCGTTACCGATGAATTAGAACAACCAAAAACAACTTAAAGTTGTCTATATTTCTGCAAAGTTGTGACTTTCAGTGCTTTGTCGCCATGAATTTCGACCGCAGCCCGCCAAAGAGCGAATTCTTCATCAGAAAGCGCGTAGCGTTCAAGCGCGTCCGCTTCTGATAACAGGCCATAAATCACGGCTTTTACCACAATTGCCTTGCGACTGGCGACCCAGCGGCGGGTTTCAGGCGAGGGCAGATCAGCGCGGCTTAGCACAGTGCCATCGGGCAATGTGATCTGGCGCGGGCCGTCAACGCGTTTAAGATACATGGGCAGGCTCCTATCCGTTTGGGCCACCATGGTGCATCAAGCTTAATCAACGGTGAAACTGAGGGGTTGAGAATGCAGCGCATTTTCATGTATTCCGGTGCAAACCTTCGCTAAGATTGCCATGCCTTCCTGAAAGCTGTTAAAATGTCGCTTGATCACCCGCTGAATTCACTTGGGTTTGCCAAGGCCCCGCAAGACACGCGGGTGGTGGTGGCGATGTCTGGTGGGGTGGACAGTTCCGTCGTGGCAGCGCAACTGGCCAGCGAAGGCTATGATGTGGTTGGCGTCACGTTACAGCTGTATGATCATGGTGCGGCGCTGGCGAAAAAGGGCGCGTGCTGTGCAGGGCGTGATATTCATGATGCGCGGCGCGTGGCGGAAACCATCGGCTTTGCGCATTACGTGCTGGATTATGAAAACACGTTTCGCGACGCGGTGATCGAGGAATTTGCCGATGCTTATCTGGCAGGGTCTACCCCGGTGCCCTGCATTCGCTGCAATGAACGCGTGAAGTTCAAGGATTTGCTGGCCACGGCCAAAGATCTGGGCGCAGATTGCATGGCCACAGGGCACTATATTCAACGCAAAATGGGCGCGCATGGCCCAGAGCTGCATTCCGCTGCCGATGCGGCGCGCGATCAAAGCTATTTTCTGTTTTCCACCACGGCGCAACAGCTGGATTATCTGCGCTTTCCGCTGGGCCATTTGCAATCAAAGGCGGAAACGCGGGCTTTGGCGCAGCGCTTTGGGCTGTCGGTCGCGGACAAGCCCGATAGTCAGGACATCTGTTTTGTGCCAAACGGCAACTATGCCGCCGTGATAGAAAAGCTGCGCCCCGGATCGGCCGACCCCGGCGAGATAGTTGATATGGCGGGCAGCGTGGTAGGTCGGCACAACGGCATTATCCACTATACCATCGGGCAGCGGCGCGGGCTGGGCATCGGGGGCCTTGGCGACCCCGTCTATGTCGTGGCGTTGGACCCGGTGCTAAAGCGCGTGATCGTCGGCCCGCGCGAGGCGCTGTCCACCCGCCGGGTGCCGCTGCGGGAGATCAACTGGCTGGGCGATGCCGCATTCGATACCCGCACCGAATGGCATGTGTCGGTCAAAATCCGCTCCACCCGCCCTCCGCGCCCTGCGGTGCTGCGCCCCATATCTGCGACCGAGGCCGATGTGGAATTGCTGTCGCCCGAAGATGGCGTATCAGCGGGACAGGCCTGCGTGTTCTACGGAAGTGAAAATGCCCGCGTCTTAGGCGGCGGCTGGATCTGGAAAGGCCGCTAAGCGATTTCCTTTTCGCAAAAATACTCATACAGCGTTCGCGTCTGGCACGGTATTTGAGTATTTAGACGAAAAGGAAGCCGTCAGAGCACCGATAAAACCGATCTCGCTGCGCGCAAACCGGGGGCTTCGGCACCCTGCCCAAGGTGTTTCATCGTCAGGCGCATGGCGTCTATCTGATCGCTGTCATTGTCCAGCAGCCGCAAAACGGCAGGGGTGATCAGGGCGGCAAGGCAGCGTTCGCCCAAAAATTCCGGCACGGTGCGGGTTTTGGTCACAAGGTTTACCAGCGTCACCGTATCAATCAGCGCCATTTTGCGCATCAGCCAATAGGTGACGCGATTAAGATCATAGGCAATCACCATCGGGCAGTTCTGGGCGGCAAGCTCCAGCGATACCGTGCCTGATGCGGCCAGTGCCACATCGGCGGCAGTGAAGGCAGCGCTACGTTCAATTGGCGATCGCGCGTCAAGATAAACCGGATTGCCGGGCCAGTGTCGTGTCAGATCACGGACCAGGGCCGATTGGTTGTGCAGCGTCTGGATCAGGATACGGGCGGTGGGATGCGTGGCAATCAGGTTGCGCACGACCGCGCCAAACTGGGGGGCAAGGCGGGTGATCTCGCCCTTGCGCGACCCGGGAAGGATGGCGATCAGGGGGGCATCGGGGGCAATGTCGTGGGCTTGGCGAAACGCGGCGCCTTCGGCGGGCGTTGCGACGGGGTCCGACACCACCGGGTGACCGACAAAATCGCAACTCATACCGACGGCGGTCATAAAAGGCGGCTCGAATGGCAGCAGGGCCATGACATGATCAATCGCCTTTGCCATTTTGGCGGCACGACCGGGACGCCATGCCCAGACGGAAGGCGCGACGTAGTGGATGGTGCGTAAGTCAGGTCGCGCGTGTTTCACGATTTTGGCCACGCGCAGGCAGAAATCGGGGCTGTCGATGGTGATCATCGCAGCGGGCCTGTGGGCGAGTGCGGCGGCGGCGGCCTGAGCGATGCGGCGTTTGAGGGCGAAGTATTTCGGCAGCACCTCAGCGATGCCCATGATGGACAGCTCTTCCATCGGGAACAGACTTTGCATGCCCTGCGCCTGCATCAAAGGTCCACCGATGCCGGCAAATTCCACATCCGGTGACAGCGTTTTCAGCCCCGCCATCAGAGCGGCACCCAAGCGATCACCAGACGGCTCCCCCGCGATGACAAACAGCTTCATGGCCGTGCCCAAAGAAACAGGCCTTCCTGATCTGCACAAACGATCATCGCGGGCAGATCAAGGCAGATCACGCCGCCCGCCTGCCATGCAATGCCAGCAAGCCCTGCGGCAGCCGCGCGTTCAACGCTGTGCACGCCAAGCGTTGGCAGATCAATCCGGATGTCTTGCCCGGGTTTTGGCGCTTTGTAAAACACGCCCCTGCCGCGTGCCGGATCCGGGCGCAGGCCGGGGGCAAGCCCGGCCACGCCGTCCAGCATCGCGTCACTGCCCGCCAACACCTCGACGCCCAGACACAGGCCTTGTTGCACCACAGCACCCTGCCCCACATCCACGCCACCCAGTGCCGCCACGATCAGCGCCGCACGGGTTGCATCACGGTCGTCGATTGCTGAAGTCTGGCCTGCCAAAAGCCCCGGCCCCGGCACAAGGGCGGCGTTGATATCGGCCACGCCAACAACCGCAACTCCCGCCTCTTCGAATATGCCGATGATGGCGCGCAGGGTTGCATCATCACCTGCCTGAAATGCCGCCATGATGCGCGGCAGGATTTGCGCGGACATCGGGTCCATCAGCGACGGGTCAAGACGAGGGCGCTGGACGGCCCCGGCAAAAACCACTCGGGTCACCTGCTGATCCACCAGCCAATTCAGAAAAATCGCCAGACGTTCGATGCGAAACATCTGATCAACCGCCAAGCCATCTGGCGAAAAACCATCCGGCGCGCAGATCAAGGGTGGCGTGTCCATCGCGGCAACCAGAGCCATTGGCAACGCGCCGCGTCCGGCGATCAGGGCAGTCCGGGTCATTTCGGCGTCAGGAATGAACGGTCGGACGCGGCAAGGATAAAATCGGTCATCTCGCGCACATAGGCACTGTCGGTTTCTTCGGCCAGACGGCGAGTGCGATCCAGGAACGTGCCTTCGCCTTGGGCCAGCATCTGGTAGGCTGCGCGCATGGCGGTGATATCGGCACGTTCCACCCCCCGCCGCTTTAGCCCGACAAGGTTCAAACCGTCCAATTCACCGCGCGGCCCCTGCACAAGGCCGAAGGGCACCACGTCATTGGTGACCATGGTCACAGCGCCAATGATGGCACCCCGTCCGATGCGCACGTATTGATGGATACCAGACAGCCCGCCGATAATGACATCATCGCCAATGACGCAGTGCCCGGCGATGGCCACCTGATTGGCAAGGATAACGCGGTTGCCCAACACGGCATCATGGCCCACATGCGCCCCCGTCATCAAAAGGCAATCATCGCCGACACGGGTAACACCCCCACCTCCCTCGGTGCCGGTGTTCAAGGTCGCCCCTTCGCGGATACGGCAGCGGGCGCCAACGATAAGTCGGGTGCGCTCGCCTTTGAATTTCAGATCCTGCGGAATCTCACCCACCGTGGCGAAGGGGAAAATCACTGTTCTCTCACCAATTTCCGTCCAGCCCGTCACAACGGCATGGCTTTTGACAACCACGTTTTCGCCCAACGTGACCTCGGCACCGATCAATGAAAAGGGCCCCACTTCGGCGCCAACCGCAACGATCGCGCCGGGTTCGATATGCGCGCTGGGATGGATGCGGGCGCCCGGCGAAATGGTCATGCCTTTGGCAAATCAAACATGGCGGTGAATGTCGCCTCGCAGGCCAATTCCGCCCCAACCATGGCGCGGCCAGCGAATTTCCACACTTTTCCGCCACCGCGCAGGGCTGTCACATGCAGTTCCATCACATCACCCGGCACCACCTTGCGGCGGAATTTTACCCCGTCTACCCCCATGAAAAACACCTTCGCCCCCTTATCGACCAGATCCAATGACAGGCCGACAAGAATACCCGAAGTTTGCGCCATCGCTTCGATGATCATCACACCGGGAAAGATTGGCATGCCGGGAAAATGGCCCTGAAACTGCGGCTCGTTGAACGTCACATTCTTGATGCCGATACAGGATTTGTGGGCCACGACATCGCGCACTTTGTCGATCAGCAAGAACGGGTAGCGATGCGGAATGATCCGTTGAATCAGATCAATATCGGCGTCTGTCACGGCGGTGCCATTGGCGGCTATCTGATCGGACATGTCGTCTCCTGAGCGAGGGAGGTTGGCGATACCGCCGTTCAAACCTGTGCTAGCAACTTGGGCATGATACGGCAAGGCGGGCACGCATCATTCCTTGGAACCGCGCTAATGGGGTGACGGTGGGCGACTTATGGCGCGGGCGCGGGTCTTTCCGGCGAAACGGGTTGTGGCACGACTTTCAGATCGTCATCCAGTTCAGCATCAATCCGGGCGATGGCACGGTCGGTAATATCAATCCGTTCAAATGACAGAAAAACCGATTTTTTATCCAAAATAACCAAAGCCCCCATTTCCCCCATCAAACTTCCCAAAATGGGCACGATTGCGCTTAGGAATTTTTGGCGGTCAGCGTCGCGAAGCGTGGTCAGGCTGCGTGATTTTGACAGCCGGGCGGCGCGAATGTCTTCTGCCTTTGTATCAAAGGCATCGGCAAGCTTGCGAAAGTCAGCGGCAGGCAGCGACGGACGTTTGTCGGTCAGGTCTTTTTCTTCCGCCTCAAGCGCTATTTCCAGTTTTTTGTTTTCAGACAGCAACTCTTGTTGTGCGGCCTCCAGCCTTGCAATCGCCGCTTTGCCGAACCGCGACTGAGCAAACAGCCGTTCCGGATCAACCGTCAGCACGGCGCTTGGCGCGCCGGTATCTTGCGCAAAGCCAACTGATACAGGTGCTGCAACAGCAATCGCCATTGCAAATGCCAGTGCAGCACCCCGCATCAGAACTTTGTCGAAATGGTCAGATCAAAGCTTTGTTCTTTGTCATAATCTTCTTTGACCAGAGCCTTGGAAAAGTTGAACCGCAACGGGCCAATCGGCGTGTTCCAGAACAGCGACAGACCAACGGCCGAACGAAGGTGGAAGGCATCGTCAACCGGACCTGCGGTACCTGCAGTATCGTCAAGCGACCAGACCGAGCCTACATCCAGAAACGCGCCGCCTTTGACGCCGTATTCTTCTGGCAGGCCAATGGGAAATTCAGCCTCGAACCGGGCGGTTGCAAACACATTTCCGCCAAGTGCATCCTGGTTCGCAGCCGTCAGATCACGCGGGCCAAAGCCGTTGCTTTCAAAGCCACGCAGTTTGCCATTGGCAAAAAACCGCTCGGTCACGCGGCTGCTGCTGTCACCAAGCGAGTTGATCATGCCGCCTTCAAAAATAGCACGTACGGTCACTTCTTCTTTCAGCACCTTGGTTTCCGCCAAAGCAAACGCATTGCTGATGATATATTTTGTGTCTCCGCCAAGGCCGCCGAAATCTTGGCTAAAGCGCAGAAGAATCCCACCATTCGGGTTAAGGCCGTTGATGCGCGTATCGTAGCTATAGGTATAGCCCAACGTGCTGGTCAAAAGCTTGCCTCTGGCGGCTTCGCGGAACAAAATCTCTGAACTGCCAACAGCGACATTGGTGATTTCATCTTCTGAAATGCGGTAGCGCAGTTCCAGACGACCATTTTCGCTGACGGGAAATTCCAGACCGGTTGTAAAGCCAATATTGCTGGTATTGTATTTGGCGTCTTGCTGATCGGTGGTGCGGTAATAAGCACCAAGTTTGAATTTCAGATCCCGGCCAAGGAACGCCGGTTCAACAAAACCAAAGCCGATGTCGCGATTGTCGGTGCCATTGGTGATATTGGCCGAAAGTCCTTGCCCGCGGCCAAGAAAGTTGGTTTCCGAAAACCCTATATTCAACGCAATGCCCGACTGCGCGCCATAGGTGGCCCCAAACGACAATTTGCCCGTGGGTTGTTCTTCAACTTTTACGTCCACAACCACCTGATCGCCAGCGGTGCCGGGCTGCGCGTCAACTTTTGCATCGACAAAATATCCCAACGCGCGAATGCGTTCGGCGGCTTGGCGAATTTCGCGCGGATTAAAGGGGTCACCTTCAACCGTGCGAAACTGGCGACGCACCACTTGGTCCAGCGTGGTATTGTTGCCTTGAATATCAATGCGCTCGACAAAAATCCGCTCGCCGCGCGATAGCACGAATTCGACATCCAGCGTTTGATCCCGGTCGTTGCGGGTGATCTTTGGCTCGATCCGCAGGAAATTCAGGCCCTTGCGGAGTGCCAGATTTTCCATCCGCGCGATGTTGTTTTCAATGACGGCGGGGGAATAGGTCACACCCGATTGCAGTTTTTGCACCGCCTCGAATTCGGCCGCATCAACACCGTCTACGGTAGACGACGTGCTGACTTTGCCGACGTTGAAACTTTGGCCTTCGCGAATATTGAACGTCACAAAGTAGCCATCGCGTTCGCGGGCCAATTCGGATGACGCATCAAGCACCTGAAAATCGACATAACCGCGCGACATGTAAAAATCGCTTAAAAGCTGCTTATCAATATCGACACGTTCAGCGACATAAGTGTCAGCTTGTATCAACTGGCGCAGAAGCCCCGCTTGTTTGGTTTCCAAAATCTGGCGCAAACGGCGGTCGGAATAGGCGCGGTTGCCGACGAACGACAGACGCTCCACCTCGACGACTTTGCCTTCGGTGATCTCGAACACCAAATCGACGCGGTTGTCGGACCGCCGGATGATGCGCGGCGTTACTGTGGCAGCCGTGCGACCCGCAACGCGGTAAGCTTCGGCAACCGCGGCCGCGTCAGCCTCGGCCAAAGCGGGGGAATAGACACGGCGCGCTTTGGACGAGGTTGCCACCTCTGCCAGCTGTTCATCCTTCAGGCGTTTGTTGCCTTCAAAATTGATCACATTCACGATCGGGTATTCTTTGACCGTGATCACCAGCGTGCCACCTTGCGGGCTAAGATCAACCGTCTCGAACAGGCCAGAGTTGACGACGCGCTGATAAGCATCGTTCAGCGCAGCGGCGGACACCTCTTGCCCCTTGGCGATTCCCGCATAGCTGACGATGGTTGCTGCATCAACGCGTTCATTGCCTTTTACGGCCACCCCGGAAAAGCTGTAACTCTGGGCCTGCGCTGAGGTGAGGAACGGTGCAGAAGTGACTGCCAATCCAAGGAAAACGGCGACCGCTGTTTGGCGCAATGCGCGGCTGCCAATTGTGCCGCGCGCCGAAACTGCGCCTGTCACTTTTCCCATCATCCCGCCCCGCAAATACCAACTTGTTACACCTGACTAGCGGGAATGCGGGGGCTTGTCAAAAGGCAGTGGTGGTTTTTTTATTCGGCAGCCTACGCAACATCTTGTGCGCGCTTGTTCACGTCATGGATGCAAAATAGCCGAACCCAAAAACGCGCCAGACAGCAAACCAACCAGGATCGTGCCCAGAAAAAACAACCGGTCCCAGTTCAGCCCGACAACCAAAGTCAGCCCTTGATAGCTTTGAACGACAGTTTGCATGGCATTTCCCCAAACGTGAATTCATGCCTAACGTGCCCAGAGATTGTGGCAGCAGTTTGACCATTCGCGTGCAGCGGTAAGCGCCCTGCAAGATCAGGGGCAGAAAATGTCATTTGTCAGGGCAAAGGCCATAAGACCCAGCAAGGCGGTCAAGCCAATTCCCATCAGCACACGCAGCACCCGGTCAGAGGGCGGTTTTCCGGCCACGGCTTCGAACGCGTGAAACACCAGATGCCCCCCATCCAAAACTGGAATAGGGAACAAGTTCAACAACCCGACCGAAACTGACAGCAGTGCAATGAGCAGAATGAAACTGTCCAGACCCTGCCGCGCCGCATCACCCGACACTTTGGCAATGCCGATCGGCCCACTGACATTGCAACTGGACACATTGCCAATCACGATATTCCACAGGAAAGACAGGTTGGTGGTGCCCGCTTCCCAAGTGCGCTGCACCGCAAGTGATGCAGATTCGAACAACCCCGGCGTGCGCAATTCAGGCACAAACATCAACCCGCCGGACATTCCGATCAGCCAGCGCGTCTCGAAGCCGCCACCATCCTTGGGAAGATCGCGGCGTTGCGGGGTCATCGTGGCATCGAACGCCGCCCCCGCGCGCCACACCCTGAACAGCATAGGCTTGCCATCCGACGCGCCAACGGCGGTGCGCACTTCTTCAAATGCGGAAACCGGCTTGCCGTCGACCGCCAAAATGACGTCGCCCGCTTGAATGCCTGCCACGCTTGCGGCGGACCTTGGCTGCACCCCATCTGCTACGGGTGGAAACGGAAAGGGGCCGGTTACAACCAGCGGCTCGCCATCCCGCTGCACCCGGTAATCAACGGTTTCGGTGATCGGCAAGTCTTTTGTGGCCTCGGCAAATGTCTCAAAATCCGGGGTATCCAGACCTGCAACCGACAGGATCTGATCACCCGGCAGCAGCGATTGCCCCGCAAAAGGCAGCGGTTTCATCGACCCGATGACGGGCAGCTTACTTGCCACGCCATAAGCCAGAAACAAGCCCATGAACACGACGATCGCCAGGATAAAGTTGAAAATCGGCCCGGCGGCGACGGTAGCGGCCCGTGCCCAAAGCGGTGCGCCGTGCATGGTGCGGCGTTTTTCGGTGTCGCTCAGAGTTGAGATTTTTGCGCCATCCTTGCCGGATGCCGCATCAGCATCGCCCGCAAATTTGACAAAACCGCCAAACGGCAGGGCTGCCACTTGCCAGCGCGTGCCACGTTTATCAATCCGGGAATAGACCACAGGGCCAAAGCCAAGTGAAAACACATCGGCATGGATCCCGGACCAACGACCAACAATGTAATGGCCGTATTCATGCACAGCCACAATGATCGACAACGCCACCACGAAGGCAACAATCGTCCAGACCAAGCCACCAAAGGCCGGAAGCAAATTTACAAAGTCCAAGCTTTAGTGCCCCTTTTGTCGCAAATTCGCCACCTCTTGCGCCCTGATACGCGCAAGATGATCTGCCCCCTGCACGTCTTCAAGGGTCAGAGCGGCATTTCCAAGGCTTAACTCGCCCGAAATCATGGTCAGGGTGTCTTCCACAAGGTGCCCCATGTCAAGAATGCCAATGCGACCCTCGATAAACAGATCGAGAGCGATTTCTTTGGCGGCATTGAATACCGCCCCTGACAGCCCGCGTGTTGCCATCACTGCGCGCGCCAGACGCAAGGCGGGATTGCGGACCTCATCGGGCGCGCGAAACGGCAACTTGCCAAGAGCTGCAAAATCAAGCCGTGGCGCAGGGCGCGAAAGCCGGGTTCCAACCCGGCAGCACCGACGATGGCCGACATTACCCAATCGGCAGGCCTGTCTGCGGCCTCCAATAGGGCGGCGGTGCCGCTTGCCACCTGTATGTCCGTACCCGCCAAGGCATCGCGCAACGCAGCCAGACAGTCATTATGTGCAGTCACCGCAATTTCTGCCCGCAAGGCCTGCGCCATCTCGGCAAGACGCGCTGTGTTGCGCCCGCCCGTCAAGGCCACGGTGCGGTAACTTCGCGGACCACCTTGGCGCATCAGCAGATCAAAGGTGTTTTCACCAATGGACCCGGTTGCGCCGAATACGGAAATACTGCGCATCGGATCAATGCGCCATGGGCAAGGGCAGCGGCAAGATGAGGCCCAGCAGCATCACCAGCACAACCGCGCCGATCAGCGCGTCAAACCTGTCCAGCACGCCGCCATGGCCGGGGATCAGGCGCGAGCTGTCTTTCACCCCGGTGCGCCGCTTGATCCAGCTTTCGGCGATATCGCCCATCTGGCCGGCAAAAGACACCAGCGGCGAAAGCACGATCAGGCCCCAGCCCGCGCCCGTGAACACAACGAAACCCAAGCCGACAACTGCCGCACCAACCCAGCCGGCCACTGTGCCCGACCATGTTTTCTTGGGGCTGATCGCGGGCCAGAATTTCGGGCCGCCAAGGCTGCGCCCAGCAAAGTAACCCATGACATCAGACACGATGACGACACCGATCAGCCACAGAATTGCGGGCGTGCCCGCCGTATCGCGCAGGCTGATCAGGCCAAACCCCGCCACCAGAATGGCCGCCGCATAGGCAACCGAAATTGCCGGATCGCGGCGCGGCGTCAAGGCAAGCGCGACAAGCGGTATCACCAAAAGCGCTGTCCGGACGTGCCATGCGGCCATCAGCGTGGCAGCAAGTGCCGCACCTGCGATCAGCGCCATTATCAGAGCGGTTTGCGGCGCAGATGGCGCAGTGATCGTGGCAAGTTCCCAGATCATTAATCCGGTCAGCGCCACCACAAGTGCGGTAAACGGCGCACCACCAAGCCAGATATCGACGGCCCCGACCGACAGCATCACAACAGCGGATATCACCCGCGTTTGCAGATCGTTCCACCGCCCCACCCCCGGATCGGTCATGCTTGCAACACGCCGCCGTAACGGCGTTCGCGGTTGCCAAAACGCGCAACAATCCTGGCCAATTCGTCTGGCGTGAAATCCGGCCACAGGGTTTCGGTAAATTCATATTCCGCATAGGCGGCCTGCCAAGGCAGAAAATTCGAGGTGCGGGTTTCACCTGAGGTGCGGATCACCAGATCAGGATCGGGCAGATCGTCGGTGTCAAGCCGGGCGGTAAATGTCGTTTCGTCAACGTCACAAGGTTTAAGCCGCCCTTCGGCCACATCGAGTACCACGGCCGCCACAGCGCGCATGATTTCGTCACGGCCACCATAGTTGATGGCGACGGTCAGGTTCAAACGCGAAAAACCCGCAGTGCGGGTTTCAATCCCAGACATGAGACGCTGCAATTTAGGATCAAGCCGCGACCGATCGCCGATAAAGCGCATCCGCACGCCTTCGGACGCCAATCGGTCTGCCTCACGCTGAATATAGCGCGCGAAGATCGACATCAGGCCAAGCACCTCTTCGGTGGAACGCTTCCAGTTTTCGGTCGAGAATGCATAGATGGTCAGCCAACGGATGCCCAGATCAGGGGCGCAGCGCACAATTTCCTTGACCCGTTCAGCCCCCTTGCGGTGCCCGACCAGCCGGGGCCAGCCGCGATTGGTGGCCCAGCGACCATTGCCATCCATGATGATAGCCACATGTTCCGCCGGGCGCGGGTAATGAGACTTGTCGCTGTTGTCTTTCGCGGCCAAGCCGAAAACCCTTCTTCAAACTTTGTCAGGCTAAACTTGCATGATCTCATGTTGTTTCAGGTCCAGCTGCCGGTCAACCGCGATAATCGCCTTGTCGGTCAAATCCTGCACTTCTTCGGACCACATCTTTTGATCATCCTCGCCCATACCGGCGGCTTTGGCCTTTTTGATCTGGTCCATGCCATCGCGGCGCACGTTGCGGATCGCGACTTTGGCGTTTTCGGCGTAGCCTGCGGCCACCTTTGACAACTGCTTGCGGCGTTCTTCGTTCAATTCGGGGATCGGCAGGCGGATCAGCGGGCCGTCAACCACCGGATTGATGCCAATGCCCGAATCGCGGATGGCGCGTTCGACCTTGCTGACCATCGCCTTGTCCCAGACGTTGATCACCACCATGCGGGGTTCGGGCACGTTCACGGTGCCAAGCTGGTTGATCGGCGTCATCTGGCCATAGGATTCGACCATGATCGGTTCCAGTATCGCTGCCGAAGCACGCCCCGTGCGCAGTGACGAAAATTCGACTTTCAGCGCGTTCATCGCACCGTCCATGCGGCGCTGTATCGCGTCCAGATCAATCTCAGTAGCGTCTTGCGACATTGTATCCTCGTCAGATTTGCACCTGCGTGCTTTGGCGTTCTATAACAGGAACGATAATGAAACGTATATAGTTTCAGCCATGCACCCGCGTATAGGTGCCCTGCCCGCTGAGTATTCCGCGAAACCCGCCCGGTTCGTCCAAGGAGAACACGATGATCGGCAGGTTGTTGTCGCGCGCCAAAGCGATTGCAGACGCATCCATGACGCCCAGGTGTTTTTGCAGAACCTCGTCATAGGTGACGGTTTCATAGCGTTTGGCATCGGCGTGTTTCTTGGGGTCTTTGTCATAAACGCCGTCCACCTTGGTGCCTTTGAAGATCACCTGACACGCCATTTCATTGGCCCGAAGCGTGGCTGCGGTGTCCGTGGTGAAATACGGATTGCCTGTGCCCGCCGCAAAGATGCAAACGCGCTTTTTTTCCAGGTGGCGCACGGCGCGGCGGCGGATATAGGGCTCGCAGACCTGATCCATCGGGATGGCAGAGATGACGCGGGTATGTATCTTCAGCTCTTCCAGACTGGATTGCATGGCAAGCGCGTTCATCACGGTGGCGAGCATCCCCATGTAATCGGCGGTGGTACGCTCCATCCCTTGGGCAGAGCCTTGCAGACCGCGAAAGATGTTGCCGCCGCCGATGACCATGCAAATCTCGACCCCCAGATCATGGACCGATTTCACCTCGGCGGCGATGCGCTGCACGGTGGGCGGATGCAGCCCATAGCCCAGATCACCCATCAACGCCTCGCCCGAGATTTTCAGCATAACACGGGTGTATTTGATGCTTGATGCTGCGTTTGCCTGAGCCATCCGGGGCCGCCTTTTGGTTTTTGATTTGACTGCGGCGCAAAATGTCGCAAAACGCGGGCGGGATCAACGGCTAAGACGGGAACAACGTCCAAGATGGGGCGTTTGTGCCGTCAAGCCGGATTGGCCCTTAACCAGCGCCGGGGGCCTGCCCCCGGACCCCCGGGATATTTGGGCAAAGATGAAATCGGGTTGGGTGGATCATATGTTGCCAAATGTGTCGCGCACAGCCCCGGTGCTGATTGCGGGGCCGACGGCATCGGGGAAATCGGCACTGGCGATGGCAGTGGCGCGCAGGGATGGCCGGATCATCGTGAATGCCGATGCGTTGCAGGTGTATGCGCGCTGGCGGGTTTTGACGGCGCGGCCAGCTTTGGCTGACGAGGTGCAGGAAGAACACCGGCTTTATGGCCATGTCGGGCGGGATGTCAGCTATTCGGTGGGCCAATGGCTGCGCGAGGTGGCGGCGGTGCTGGCAGATGGCAAGCCCGTGGTGATTGTGGGGGGCACCGGGCTGTATCTTTCGGCGTTAACTGAAGGGCTTGTGGATATTCCCGCCACACCACCGGAAGTGCGGATGCAGGCTGATCTGCGGATGGCTACGCAGGGGATTGCCGGTTTGCTGGCGGAGCTTGATCCGGCAACCGCTGCCCGGATCGACAGCGCCAATCCGGCACGGGTGCAGCGGGCTTGGGAGGTTCTGCAAACCACCGGGTGCGGGCTGGCCTGCTGGCATGATGAAACGGGTCCGGCGCTTGTGCCTTTGGCCGAGGCCGAGGCATTGGTGCTGCGGCCCGGCACAGACTGGCTGAATGCCCGCATTGATCAGCGGTTTGACGCGATGATGGCAGATGGCGCCTTGGACGAAGTGGTGGCGGAATTGCCATTTTGGAAGGCAGAAATGCCATCATCCCGCGCCATCGGGGCACCAGAATTGATCAGCCATTTGCGCGGAGAGTTGGATTTGGCAACCGCGATGGACGCAGCCAAACTGGCATCGCGGCAATACGCCAAGCGGCAACGGACATGGCTGCGCAACAGAATGAAGGACTGGCGTGAGGTTTTGTTGCCATAACAGCGGCAGATTTGGACCGGCGATGAAACTAGTTCAGCCGTTGGCCATCTTTTTGCTTGGGTTGCGGGACAAGCACGGCATACTGTAGGTAAATCTGATGCCGGACCCGAAACTCATGCAAGACTTAACAGCGCTGTCCCAACTGCGGCTTGTGGCCGTGCCCCGCCTTGCGGCGGGCGGCCGCTGGCGTGTGGAGGCGATGCGGTCGATATCCGAGCCGTGCCTGCTGTGGTTCACCAAGGGCCAGGGACGGATTACCATCGCAGGCGTGACGCGCGGCTATACTGCGCATAATGCAATTTATATTCCGCCCGGCGTAATGCATGGCTTTGAAGTGGGCCCGGCGGTTTTTGGCACCGCAGTGTTCTTTGGCCGTGACAGCAAGGTGACACTGCCCGAGGCACCGCTGCACCTGCGCATCCGCGAAGTGCACGCACAGCAAGAACTGAACGGCGCGCTTGATAACATTCAGCGCGAACTCGACAGTGACAGCCCGGCGCATGACCGCGCCGCACGGCATCATCTGGGATTGCTGGGGGTTTGGCTGGAACGTCAAGCCTCCCGCGTGGTAGAGGACACGCCCCGGCCTGATGCCACGCGCCGATTGGTGGCCCGGTATTCGACATTGCTGGAACGCGAGTTCAGATCCGGTATGGGGGTCAGCGAATTTGCAGCCGCGTTGGGTGTCACATCCACGCATCTGACACGGTGTTGCCAGACCACCTGTGGGCGGCCTGCATCGGCGCTGCTGCAAGATCGCCGGATATTCGAGGCGCGACGGCTATTGACCGAAACCAGAATGCCCGTCGGGCAAATCGGCGAAAGTCTTGGTTTTGCTTCGGCTGCGTATTTCACCCGCGCGTTTCAGCACATGACCGGCAAGTCGCCATCGGCCTTTCGCCGCGCGCCCTGAACGGGCAGCATTGCATGGCTTTGGTGGCGCTTCGGGCGATGTGGGTTTGGCCAGACTTCCATTTGAAGGCTTTATCGGCAGACCCTAGCCCAGAATTGCGCTGACATAATTCTGCGTCTCGGCATAGGGGGGCACGCCACCGCTGTCTTCCACGGCACCCGGGCCCGCGTTGTAGGCCGCAAGTGCCAGCTTCCATGTGCCAAATTGATCGTACATCTGGCGCAGATAGCGCGCGCCGCCTTCCAGATTTTGCGCCGGATCATCAATATCAACGCCCAATCTGTTGGCCGTGCCCGGCATCAACTGTGCCAGTCCGGTGGCCCCTGCGCTTGAAACCGCGCCGGGGTTCCAGCCACTTTCTTGCTGCACAAGGCGAAGGAACAAATCTTCAGGCACGTTGTGCTTTTGCGCTGCGGCCTTTGCCACCGCCAGATATTCGCCTGTGTAAGACCCCGAAAAGCGCGGCAAGGCTGTATCTGCGGCTCCTTTGCGACCGTTGGGCGTCAGCCTGTCGGAATCAGAATACTGCTTCGATAGCCGTCCATCGAGCAATTTGAACCGGGAATCTTTGGTGGAAGACCGTGATTTGGACGCGCCGGAAAAGTTCAAGCCTTCGGCGTCAACCTGTTTGGCCCCGCCAAAGCACAGCGCCGCCGCCACGCAAATCGTTCCCATTACCCGACGCATCAACCCCAACCCCCGCACCTCAAGCTTTGGTTATAGCCGTTTTGCCGGAACTTTCCAGTATTTTGCCAAAGCCTTCCGCGCAAGCCAGGCGGTTGCAGCACGCGCTTTGCAGCGATATAGATTTCATTAACCATTTCCGACGACGCTGTCGGGGAACAAATCGTGATTCTAATAATAGGTGGAGCGCAAAGATATGGCAGGTTCGGTCAACAAGGTGATTATCGTCGGCAATCTGGGTCGTGACCCAGAGGTGCGCAGTTTTCCCGCAGGCGGCAAGGTGGTGAACCTGAACATCGCCACGTCGGAAAACTGGCGTGACAAGGCGACGGGCGAGCGTAAGGAGCGCACCGAATGGCACCGTGTCGCTATTTTTAACGAAGCCTTGGGCAAGATTGCCGAGCAGTATCTGAAAAAAGGCTCGACCGTGTATATCGAGGGCCAGTTGGAAACCCGCAAATGGCAGGACCAATCCGGTGCAGACCGCTTTACGACCGAGATTGTGCTGCGGCAGTTCCGCGGTGAATTGACGCTGCTTGGCGGGCGCGATGGCGGGTCAGGTGGGGGCGGGTCTGGCGGTGGTACGGGCGGTGGTACGGGCGGTGGTACGGGCGGGGGCCAAAGCGATGATCGCGGCGGCTATGACGGCGGCAATTATGAAGGCGGCGGGCCATCAGGCGGGTCGTCGGCTGGGTCTTCTGGTGGTGGGCGCGGCGGTGGATCGCAAGGCGGCAGCAGCCGCAATGACATGGACGATGAAATTCCGTTCTAAGTCATATGCTTATTGAGACAAGGCGCGGCAGCACTGGACGCCGCGCCTGCTATTTCCTATATAAACTCTCAACAACTTATCGCGAGAGTGCCATGAACCAAGCGCAGGACAAGATCGAGGGCACCCCTTTGATCAAACCGTCAACCACTGATCATCCGCTATATGACTCGGTTGTCGATGCTTGCCGCACCGTGTTTGACCCCGAAATTCCGGTGAACATCTATGATCTGGGTTTAATCTATACCATTGAAATATCGCCTGAAAATGAAGTTGAAGTGATGATGACCCTAACCGCCCCCGGCTGTCCGGTTGCCGGTGAGATGCCGGGCTGGGTCGCAGATGCCGTAGGTCCGCTGGCGGGTGTGAAGCAAGTGAACGTCAATATGACCTTCGATCCCCCATGGGGGATGGAGATGATGTCAGACGAAGCAAAGCTGGAACTTGGGTTTATGTAGAGGCAGGCCTTGGGGCTTGCGGACGGTAAGTGCAAGCTAAATGACTTGCTATATGGGTTTGCAAGTTAAAAGGCTTGCATTTATACATCGCAAGCTTCATAGCTTGCATATGAACCAAAATGCCGCTGTCCTTACCGGAGATCTGATCGCCTCTACCCAAGCCGGGCAGAGCGCGGTTGATGGTGCGATGGCGGTCCTTGAAGGCATCGCGCACCACGAGGCGGAAATCTCAGGACTGGACATCCGCTTTGCCCGTTTTCGCGGCGATGGCTGGCAAATTTACTGCCCTGATGCCAAATTGGTGTTTCGCCTGACCGTGCTGGTGCTTGCCAATTTGCACAGTCGCCCCGCCCTTGCGCAGACCCGACTTTCGATAGCGACGGGGGCTGTGGCGGTGTTGCCTGAAACCGGGCTAGCGAGTGCCAGCGGTGAAGTGTTTTCTGACTCTGGGCAAACACTGGATGGCATGACTGGACAACGCTTGGTTTTCAACAGAACGGGGCATGAATGGGCTTGGCAAACGCCACTGTTTTCTTATCTTGATTGGCAATCCTCAAGATGGTCAACCGAACAGGCGGAAGCGGTGGCATTGGCCTTCAGATATGAACCACCTCGGCCACGCGAGGTTGCATCTGCACTTGGAATTAGTCGCCAAGCCGCACAATCGCGCCTAAATGGTGCCGGATATGGGCCATTGTCAGAGGCGGAAACCTCATTTCATGTCATTTCATACCTTCGGGGTACCCATGATTGAAACCTTTGCATGCCTTCTGCTCGCCCACACCCTCGCCGATTTCATATTTCAAACCAACTGGATGGTGCAGAACAAGCGCCGCCCCCTGCCGATGCTGGCCCATATCGCCGTGGTTCTGGTCACCGCTATAATCACGACCGGGATGCTGCATCCAATGATCTTTGTGCTGGCGGCGGTCCACATGGCCATAGACGCCGTAAAGACCGCCTGTTTCCCCATCCGCCTGCGTCCGTTTCTGCTGGATCAGGCCGCACATCTTGCCAGTATCGCGGCCGCGGCAATCCTTCAGCCTGACCTGTGGTCTTTAGGCCTTTGGGCGAACCTGTCATGGCTTCCTGGCGTCATGGCTGTAGTCGCAGGCCTGATCATTGCCACCCTGGCCGGGGGTTATGCGGTGGGCCTGCTGATGCAGCCTTGGACTGGCAGTGCCCCTGAAGGCCTGCCAAGCGGCGGGCGCGTCATCGGCACGCTGGAACGGGGCCTGATTTTCCTGTTGGTCCTGACGGGCCAAGCCGCTGGGATCGGCTTTCTGATTGCGGCGAAATCGGTGCTGCGCTTTGGTGCGGTCAAGGATGAAGGCAAGCTAAGCGAATATGTCATCATCGGCACATTGGCATCGTTCGGCTGGGCGATTGCGGTGTCAGCGGGCACAATCGCCCTGCTAAACCTGCTGCCTTCCCTTGGAATTCCCGATCTGCTACCCTAACTATATCAAAAGCGAGGTTCCCATGTTCGGTATTCCCGGCAAAGCCGCCGTCACCATGACCCAGACCGCCGCAGCCCAGATCGCGCGGTTGATGGCAAAGCAAGGCTCGACCGGCCTGCGCATTGGCATCAAAAAGGGCGGCTGCGCGGGCATGGAATATACCATGGACTATGTGGCCGACGTCAACCCGATGGACGAAGTGGTGGAACAAGACGGCGCGCGGGTGATGATTGCCCCCATGGCGCAGATGTTCCTGTTTGGCACGCAGATTGATTATCAGACCACGCTGCTGGATGCGGGTTTCAAATTCATCAACCCCAACGTGGCCGAAGCCTGCGGTTGCGGCGAATCCATCAAGTTCAAAGACGCGGCGTCACCCTGAACGCAGTTTCCTTTGATGCGGCAATGGCGTATCGCTATGCCAAATCGCAAAGGAAGATCGCCATGCGCAAACTTGCCGCCGGAAACTGGAAGATGAACGGCACCAATGCGTCGCTGTCCGAAGTGGCGGCATTGCTGAAGGCCCATCCCAACCCGGCCTGTGAAATGCTGCTGTGCCCGCCCGCACCTCTGCTGGACCGGATGCATGATGTGGCGTCTGGCACGCAGCTGAAACTCGGCGGCCAGGATTGCCATGCCGAGGCTTCCGGCGCGTTTACCGGCGATATTTCGGCGGCAATGCTGGCAGATGCCGGGGCAACGCATGTGATCTTGGGTCATTCCGAACGCCGCGCCATGCATGGCGAGTCCGACGCCTTGGTGCTGGCCAAGGCCGAGGCCGCCATTGCCGCCGGGCTGACGGCGATCATCTGCGTGGGCGAGACGGAACGCCAACGCGACGCCGGGGCCACGCTGGATGTGATCGGCGCACAACTGCTGAACTCGCTTCCCGCAAGCTCTACCAGCGCGAATACCGTCATCGCGTATGAACCCGTCTGGGCCATCGGCACCGGCCGCACGCCGACCTTGCCGGAAATTGCCGATGTGCACCTGTTCTTGCGCGCGCGCCTGACATCCCGGATGGGTGCCGACGCGCTTGAGGTGCGGCTTTTATACGGCGGGTCGGTCAAACCCGCCAACGCGGTCGAGATTTTCGCACTGACAAACGTAGACGGCGCGCTGATAGGCGGGGCCAGCCTGAAAGCCACTGATTTCGGGGCCATTGTTGAAGCGCTGTCAGAAGCCTAGCGGTTAAAAAGGGCATACAATGTCGCGCCCGAGCCAGACAGGCAGGCCCGCTTCCGTGACGTTTTCATAACCATGACAGCCATTCCCCAAACCCGTGCGCCCTTGGTCGCGAATTTCATCTGCATGCTCTCGATGCTGGTCTGGGCCGCGGGCCTGCCTGCCGCTGATCTGCTGATCGGCAAGGTACCGCCTTTGCAACTGACCGCCGCGCGCATGGCGATGGCTGCCTTGGTTTTGCTGCCGCTGTGGCTGGCGCTGGAAGGCTGGGCACCGCTTAAATCCGCGCGTTGGGGCAAGGGCATTCTGATCGGCGGGCTGTCCATAGGCCTTGGCGCTTTCATGCTGGTGATCGGCCAAAGCATGACCGGGTCTGTCACCGTCGCCATCATTTCCGCCAGCATGCCACTGATCGGCATCGCGATCGAGGTGCTGCTGGATGGCCGCAAGCTGACGTTTGCGTTGATCTTTGGGCTGATTCTCGCGCTGGTCGGCGGCGTAATGGCGCTTGGGTCCGGGGCGACATCGGTCAACCTTGGCCTCGGGGCGCTATTTTGCTTTGCCTCGGTGCTGACCTTCACCGTCGGCTCCCGGCTGACGGTGACGGCCTTTCCAGATCTGACCCCGATGGGCCGCACCACCGTCACGCTGACCGGGGCCGCAATCCTGACCAGCCTTGCCGCCCTTATTCATGTGGGCATTGGCGCGCAATCACCCGATTGGGCGCTGCTCGGCTGGCGCGAATTCGGCGCATTAGCTGTGTTTGCCATCGGCGGCCTTGCCATCAGCCAAGTCCTGTGGATCATGTCCGTCGGCCAACTTGGCATTGGCCTGGCCTCCCTGCATATCAACGCCACACCGTTTTATGTCATGCTGATCCTGTTCGCCTTCGGTGCCGCGTGGAGCTGGCCACAAGCCATCGCCGCCGCTGTGGTGGGCCTCGGCGTGGTAATCGCCCAGGGCATGTTCACCCCGAACCGGACCTGACGCCCATGCAAATCCTGCACCAATTGCCAACCGACCCCGCCTTCGTGCAAAATCCCTACCCGTTCTACGACCGCGCCCGCGCGCTTGGCCCGTTCTTTCACTGGGCCGACTATGGCATGGCCTGCACCCCCAACGCCGCCGCCGCCAATGCCATCTTCCGCGACCGCCGCTTTGGCCGTGAAGCCCCCGCTGAACTGGCCCCAATCATCCCCGATCACCTGAAGCCGTTCTACGCGGTCGAGGCGCATTCCATGCTGGAACTGGAACCGCCCCGCCACACCCGGCTGCGCGGTCTGGTGCTGCGCGCCTTCACCTCGCGCCGCATCGCGGGGCTTGGCCCGGAAATCGCCCAACTCAGCCACGATCTGATCGACGCGCTGCCATCCGGCCCGTTCGATCTGCTGAAACACTTCGGCCAAAAACTGCCGGTCACCATCATCGCGCGGCTATTGGGCGTGCCAGAGGCCATGTCGGATGACCTGCTGAAATGGTCCAATGCCATGGTCGGCATGTATATGGCAAACCGCTCACCTGAGGCGGAAAAGCGCGCCGTGCAAGCGACGGAAAGTTTCGTGGCCTTTCTGCGCCGCTACATCGACGAACGCCGCGCGAATCCCGCCAATGACCTGATCACCTCGCTGATCGCCGCTGAAGAAGCTGGCGAAAAACTGACCACGGACGAGCTGATATCCACCTGCATCCTGCTGCTGAACGCAGGCCACGAGGCGACCGTTCACACCATCGGCAACGGCGTCAAAACCCTGCTGGACACCCAAACGCCGATCGCCGCCCTTGCCCCCGATGCAATCGCCGCCACCACCGAAGAAATCCTGCGCTACGATCCGGCGCTGCACATGTTCACCCGCTGGGTCTATGACACCGTTGAAATCATGGGCCACACCTTTCATCGCGGCGATCGCGTGGCGTTGCTTCTCGGCGCCGCCAACCGCGACCCCGCACATTGGGATCACCCCAACCAATTCCAACCCGACCGCCCGGCCAAACCCAATGTCACCTTCGGCGCGGGCCTGCATTTTTGTGTCGGCGCACCCCTTGCCCGGCTGGAATTGCAGATCGCATTGCCGATCCTGTTCCAGCGCCTGCCGGGCCTAAAGATCGCAGAACCACCAAGCTACGCCGATGTCTACCATTTCCACGGGCTGACCAAACTGATGCTGGATCGAGACTAGGCTTTTTCTGTTCAAAAATATCCTCGGGGGAAGCGGCCAAAGGCCGCGCGGGGGCAGACAGCCCCCGAAAAATCTTCCTGCAAGATTTTTAGCCCTTCAAACCGGCAGCACCGTCGTCGATTTAATCTCCTCCATGCTCAACAACGCCGTTACATTGTAAATCCGCACCTCGGATATCAGCGCCTGATAAAACGTGTCATAGGCCCGCGCATTCTTGACCCGCACTTTCAGGATGTAATCAATATCCCCCGCCAGCCGGTGCGCCTCCATCACCTCCGGCCGGGCCTGCAAAGCGGTCAAAAACTTGCGCTGCCACTCTGCCTCATGCTCGGACGTGCGGATCAGCACGAAAAAACACGCCTCCAACCCCAAAGCCTCCGGGTCCAGAATGGCAGTCTGGCGCAGGATCACGCCGGCTTCGCGCATCCGCTTGATGCGGTTCCACACCGGCGTCTTGGATGACCCCACCTTGCGGGCGATTTCATCCAAAGACTGGCTCGCATCCGCTTGCAACTCGCCAAGGATTTTCCGGTCCATCTCATCCAGCCGGACTGCCATTCTCATTCTCCGCCAATTCAAGGAACCACGTTCTATTCGGCCGCAGTATCAGAACAATCATCCTTATATGCAAGCGCCACTGGCAAAAAACCGGGAAAATATCCTATATTGAGCAGTGAATTATGCAACCGAGTGAAGGAACCTCCCATGAAAGGCCGCTTCAGCCCAAAAGTCGTCACCGCGAATGATCTGCGGCTGGGGGATGTGGTCTATCTGACGGAAGGCGACACTTGGACCCGCCTGCATGCCGAGGCCGAACTGATCGAGGATGAAGCCCACGCCCAGATGCGCCTGCTGCACGGGGCCGCACAGCGCCTGATCGTGGTTGGGGCCTATCTTGCGGATGCCAAGGCTGGCCCGAATGGCCCGGAGCCTACGCATTTTCGCGAAACCTTCCGCACCCGTGGCCCGTCCAACTATGCCCATGGCAAGCAAACCGACCTTTAGGAACGTCATCAATGTATACCTATTCCGATTTCGACGAAGGTTTCGTGCGCGCCCGCGTGGCACAGTTCACCCAGCAGGTGGACCGCCGCCTTGATGGCTCGCTGACCGAGGATGAATTTCGTCCGCTGCGCCTGATGAATGGGCTTTATCTGCAACTGCACGCCTATATGCTGCGGGTGGCCATTCCTTACGGCACATTGGCCCCGCGCCAGATGCGGCAGCTGGCGATGATCGCTGATACCTATGACAAGGGCTATGGCCACTTCACCACGCGCCAGAATATCCAGTATAACTGGCCCGTGTTGCAAGACGTGCCTGCCATTCTGCAGGCCTTGGCCGATGTGGAAATGCACGCCATCCAAACGAGCGGCAACTGCGTGCGCAACGTCACCGCAGACCATTTCGCCGGTGCTGCGGCGGATGAAATCGAAGACCCCCGCCCCACCGCCGAACTGCTACGCCAATGGTCCACCGATCACCCGGAATTCCAGTTTCTGCCGCGCAAATTCAAGATCGCCATCACGGGGTCACCGAATGACCGCGCCGTGACCAAGGCGCATGACATCGGCCTGCGCATGGTGCGCAATGACAGGGGCGAACCGGGCTATGAGGTGATGGTTGGCGGCGGTCTTGGCCGCACCCCGATGATCGGCGTCACCGTGCGTGCATTCCTGCCAAAGGCTGACCTGCTTCCTTACGTCGAGGCGGTGCTGTCAGTCTACAACACCCTTGGCCGTCGCGATAACAAATACAAAGCCCGCATCAAGATCACCGTGCATGAAACCGGGGCGGAAGAAATCACCCGGCTGATCGAAGCGCGCTTTGCCGAACTGCGCCCGCTGTTCGGCGGTGCCGATCAGGTGTTGCTGGCGGAAATTGCCGAGGCCTTCGCGCCGCCCGCTTTTCGCAATGCGCCGACGGACGCTTATGATGCCTTCTACAAGGCCGATCCCACGTTCCGCGCCTTTGCCGATACCAACCTCGCCGCGCATCGCAACGCGCAATATGCGATTGTCACCATCAGCCTGAAAGCCCATGGCGAAACCCCTGGCGATGCCACCTCTGCGCAAATGCGCCTGATGGCAGATCTGGCCGAAACATACGGCCATTCCGAACTGCGCATCAGCCACGAACAAAACGTCATCCTGCCGCATGTCCACAAATCCGACCTGCCCGCAGTTCATGCCGCCCTGCACCAAGCGGGTCTTGGCACCGCCAATGTCGGCCTGATTTCGGACATCATCGCCTGCCCCGGCATGGACTATTGCGCGCTGGCAACAGCCCGGTCGATCCCGGTGGCGCAACAAATCGCCCTGCGGTTTGATGAGTTGAAACTGGAACATGACATCGGCCCGCTGAAGCTGAAAATCTCGGGCTGCATCAATGCTTGCGGGCACCACCATGTCGGCCATATCGGCATTCTGGGGCTGGACCGTGCGGGCGTGGAAAACTACCAGATCACCCTTGGCGGCGATGCCACCGAAACCGCTGTTGTCGGCGACAAAACCGGGCCGGGCTTTGCCTATGATGAAATCGTGCCCGCGATTGAGCGTATCGTCATGGCCTACCTCGAACTGCGCGAAGCCCCGTCCGAGACGTTTCTTGACGCCTACCGCCGTCTTGGCCTTGGCCCATTCAAAGCCGCCCTTTACCAAGGTGAGGGCGCGCGCGATGCCGCTTGAAGCCCCGCTTGCCCCGGTATCGGTGCGTGTGGCCGACCTGAACGCACGCTACCGCCACCACGGGGCGACTGCCGTTCTGGAACGGGCAATGTCGGATCCGCTGGTTGGGCGCATCGCGCTTGTGTCCAGTTTTGGTGCGGAATCGGTGGTGCTTTTGCATCTGGTGTCGGTGATTGACCGCACCACGCCCGTGCTGTTCATCGACACGGAAATGCTGTTTGCGCAAACCATCGCTTACCAATCCGAAGTGGCGGACAAACTGGGCCTGACCATCACCCGCATCACCGCAGACCGCGCGAAACTGGCGTTTGAAGACCCTGACAATACCCTGCACCAGTTCAATACCGATGCCTGCTGTGCCCTGCGCAAAACCGAACCGCTGGCGCGCGCGCTGTCGGGTTATGACGCGTGGATCACCGGGCGAAAACGCTATCAGGGGGCTACGCGTGCGGCAGTGGACTTTTTCGAGTCGGAAGGCGATCTCCGTATCAAGGTCAACCCGCTGGCCCATTGGGACCGTGCGGATCTGGAAGATTATATGGTCAACAACCGCCTGCCGCGCCATCCGCTGGTGGCCAAAGGCTACCCATCCATCGGCTGTGCGCCCTGCACCAGCCCGGTCAAACCCGGTGAAGACCCCCGCGCAGGCCGTTGGCGCAATTCGGAAAAAGTCGAATGCGGCATCCATTTCATCAACGGCAAAGCGGTGCGGGTGCCGCTGGACCAAATGCCTCCCAAGGAGTCCGCTGCATGAGCATTCTGGTCGACGACACCGGCTTTAGCCCGGCCCCTGAGGTTAACGCTGTCGCGCTGGCCGATCTTGCCAGCCACCAAGGCGCGCTTGATCTGGCCAATACCGATGATCCTTCGGTACTTGCAGGCCATCTTGGCAATATCAGCCTGATCCGTGTGGCCTTTCCCGCGTTCAGCGATGGGCGCGGCTTCACCATTGGCCGCCGTTTGCGGATGATGGGATATACTGGCCGACTTCGCGCGCATGGGCATCTGATCGCCGATCAATACGCCATGGCGCGGCGTGTCGGCTTTGATGATGTGGAAATCACCGACGAGCTGGCCCTGCGTCAGCCCGCCGATCAATGGGCGTTCCGTGCCGATTGGCGGGACCATGATTATCTTGGAAAATTGCGCGCCTGAGTATCCGCTTCCAATGCCACAACACCTGCCCTATCCAGCAAAGATATGTTCCCAAATGACCGAGCTTAGAGCTGTGACCGAGCCTGCCAAACCAACCCTGCCCGATGCGCAAACCGTAACGTCCGTGAAACATTGGACCGACCGGTTGTTTTCGTTCCGTGTCACGCGGCCTGCCAGCCTGCGGTTCCGGTCCGGTGAATTCGTGATGATCGGCCTTTTGGGCGATACCGGCAAACCGCTGCTGCGCGCCTATTCCATCGCCTCGCCCGCTTGGGATGATGAGTTGGAATTTTATTCGATCAAGGTGCCAGATGGCCCGCTGACATCCAAACTGCAACACATCAAACCCGGCGATCAGATCATCCTTCGGCCCAAACCCGTGGGAACGCTGGTGCATGACGCGCTGCTGCCGGGGCGGCGGTTGTGGTTTTTGGCAACGGGCACGGGTCTGGCCCCCTTCGCCAGCCTGATGCGCGAACCCGATACCTACGACAAATACGACCAGATCATCATGATGCACACCTGCCGCGAGGTGGCCGAACTGGCTTATGGGCGCGCGTTGGTGGAAAGCTTGAAGGATGATCCGCTGATTGGTGATTTGGTCGGCGACAAGCTGCTGTATTACCCCACCACCACGCGTGAGCCGTCGCAATACATGGGCCGCATCACCGTTAACCTGACGACTGGTAAGGTCTTCGACGATCTGGGCCTGTCGCCGATGGACCCGACCGAAGACCGCGCCATGGTTTGTGGATCGTTGTCGTTTAACCATGACGTCAAATCCGTGCTGGAAAAGTTTGGCCTGCGCGAAGGTGCGAATTCCGAACCGCTGGATTATGTGGTGGAAAAGGCCTTTGTCGGTGACGGTATCTGACCTGGCCACCCCCCCCCCAGACATCAAAAAGGCCGCATCATCGCTGATGCGGCCTTTCTCTTTTTGCGAGAGCAAAAATTACATGCCCCGCTCTTACATTGCCAACGCGGTTTTTACCTGCGCAATCACAGCGGTGATGGCGGCAGGATCGGTGCCAGCAGCTGTCACGGCCGCTTTCAACGTGGCTTTGGTGGCATCATCAAGGGTCGATGCGTCAATCATGGTTGCCACAGCAACCGGGTCAAACGTCGCCGCATCCAGTGCTGGCATTGCAGCGGCAGCACCGTCAACCACGGCGGTCGCCGCGTCAGTTGTTGCAGCAGCAGCATCAGCGGCAGCTTTTTCAGCAGCCGCAGTCGCTTCGGCAGCAGCGGCAGCAGTTGCCTCTTCGGCAGCTTTCGCCGTCGCAGCCGCTTCGTCAGCTGCCATAGCAGCTTCCGCCGCAGCTTTCTGAGCAGGCACATAGCTGAACTGATAATAGCTGCCAGCAGCCAAAAGGATAACAACAGCGATGATCACATTTCTGTTCATTTTTAGTCTCCCAAACCCGAGGATAAGGCCCCGTCGCGTCGTCCCTATGGCAGCTTCGTGCCGAAAAGAAAAGAGTTTCGCGCCGCAAACCGCTGCAAAGCACCAATCTTGGCGCAAAATTGGGGGCGAATGCGGGTTGTATAGCCGGGCCCCTGCGGCTATTTTGCGCTTTGACTCAGGCAATCAGATGCCACCCACCACTTGAAGGAACGCCACCATAGCTCGCAGACCGCACAATGCCCCGCCGCAACGCGAAACCGGCCCCCGCATCAATGATCGCATCCGTTCGCCCGAAATTCGCCTGATCGGCGCAGATGGGGAAAACGTCGGCGTCGTGACGCCAGCGCGCGCCATGGTGCTTGCCGAAGAAGCGGGTCTGGATCTGGTGGAAATCTCGCCCAACGCGGAACCGCCGGTTTGCAAGATCATGGATTTCGGCAAATTCAAGTATGAGACGCAAAAGCGCGAGGCGGAAGCCCGCAAAAAGCAGCACATCATCGAGATCAAGGAAATCAAGTTCCGCCCCGGGACAGATATCCACGATTATGATGTGAAAATGCGGTCCGTGCTGAAATTTCTGGAAGAAGGCGACAAGGTCAAGGTCACCCTGCGCTTTCGGGGCCGTGAAATGGCGCACCAGGATCTGGGCCTTGTGCTGTTGAACCGTGTTGCCGCCGATGTGGCGGAAAACGGCAAGATTGAGAGCATGCCGCGCCTTGAGGGCCGCCAGATGGTGATGATGATCGGGCCTAAATGACGGGTCTGAAAGGGTCTGGTCTGTCGCCAGAGCCGTCAAGATGAGTATTTTCGCGAAAAGGAAATTCGGGGGGTCGGCTTATCCGGCCCCTTTTTTGTAAAGATTGAGGCGGTGGCGTGCGCTAATTGCCATCGCCGTCACGCGGCTGGCCACGCAAAGATATCTCCTTGAGCAACCCGCCGACACCCATGGCTGCGATGTCATCATCAGACACCGCAAGCCCGCAGGCATACCGTTCCAACACCCAATCGGCGCCGTTCAAGGCGGGTGACCTTGCGCAGCCCGGCAGACCGATCACCGGGCGAATGCCAAGCGTGCCATGAAACAGCAGGTTCCCCGGATCTACAGGCATGCCAAAACGGGCCACCTGCCCGCCCGCCAGTCGCACCGCCTCTGGCCCGGTGTCGTGCAAATCTGATGTGGCAGACCCGGTCAGGATCAACAGCATGTCCCCCGTCATCCCCGTTAACGCATTTGCCATTGCCGCTGCGTCATGCGGCACCATTGCCACATCCACCAGCGTCATGCCCAAGGCCCGAAGTCGCGCCTCGACCGCGCGTTTGCCTTTTGCGGCAAGCTTGCCATCTTGACCCGGCACCTCGGTCAGCAAAAGGCCTGCCGAAGCCCGCACCACGGGCAGGATGCGAATCGCCGCCTTCGCCACAGTTTCAGCATCCCGCAATGCGGCATCTGGCACCGCATAGGAAATGATCTTGACCGTGCCCACCAATGTGCCCGCCACAACCCGTGCAAAGGGCGGCAATGTGGCCAGCGTGATCGACGGATGAATGCAGTTCAGCGCATGAATGGCCGCCGCCTCCAGCGCCACAATCCCCGGACCAACGGCTTTCAGGTTGACGCGGCCCGTAAACGCCTCGGTCAGTATCAGCCCCTGATCCCCCGGCACCAGCGCCATTGCCAACCGCGTCGCAGCCGCATCTTCGGCCACATCGCCCGCATCCAGCAGGGCTGCGACAACCGACGTGACACCAGCCCCGCGCAAAATGGCAATATCTGCCGCCGTCAGCACAGCCCCTTTACGCAACCGCGATCCCGGCAACGGCACCGAGTGGGCAAGAATTGCCCCCAGCGCCTGGTCCAGCGGAACCGGCCCGAACCTCATCCCTTGCGCAGCGTCTGGGTGATCTGCGCCAAAATGCTGACGGCAATTTCCGCAGGCGATTTTGCCCCGATATCAAGACCAACCGGCGCACGCAGCCGGGCTATTTGCGCCTCGGACATACCCGCTGCCCGCAACCGATCCAACCGCTTGGCATGGGTGCGGCTGGACCCCAGACAGCCGATATAGAACGCGGGCGAGGCGAGGGCCGCGATCAACGCGGGATCATCCAGTTTTGGGTCATGCGTCAGGGTCACCACCGCAGTGCGCGCATCGGGGTGCAAGGCCGCCATTGCGGCGTCTGGCCAATCATCGCTGATGGTTTCACCGGGAAAGCGCGCTTGCGCCCCAAAGGCCCCGCGCGGGTCAATCAAGGTAGGATCATAGCCACAGGCCCGCGCCATCGGCAGCAATGCCTGGGCGATATGCACGGCCCCCACCACAACCATCCGCAACGGCGGGTTATGAACGGCAACAAACCAATCACCGTCTTCCATGCCCGATTTATCGGCGCGCATCCGGGCAAGGGTTGCGGCGGCCAGCGGATCATCCGCCCCACCTGACAATCGGCGGGCCCAAGTATCGGTGTTTACCAGATAAGCCACTGCCTGCCTTTGCGCACGGGCTGCAACCAAATCCGCCAACATAGCCTCTGGCAGCGCCTGACCCACAGGTTCCACCAGCACCCGAATGGTGCCGCCGCACGCCAGTCCAACCGCAAAAGCCTGATCATCTGATACACCAAATGTCAAAACCCGTGCGCGGCCATCTGCCAAAGCCTCGGCTGCCTCGTGCACCACTGCCGCTTCGACACAGCCGCCAGACACCGACCCCATGAATGTGCCGTCGCCCGCAATCGCCAGTTGACTGCCGGACTGCCGTGGCGCCGATCCCCAGGTTTCAACCACTGTCGCCAAAACCGCACCCCGTCCGGCGCGATGCCAGCCCAGCGCAATTTCCGGAATATCATTATCAGTCATTTATAAGTCACCCCTTCAGCCAATTCAGCTGACCTAACGCATCTGACACCAAACCAAACCGCGCGGGAAGCACCATTTGACCAAATGAAAAAGGGCCCCCATGACAGGGGGCCCCTTCAAGATTGATTTGCAGCTTTGCGCAGGTTTACTTGGCCTGACGCAACAGTGGCCCGATGACCCGAACGGCCACGCGACGATTGCGCTTTTCGTTGGCCAGCGTGTCAATACGCAGCTCTGTTTCGCCGTAGCCCTGAATCACCATGTTTTCCGGCGGAATGTCGAAATACTCGGTCAAGGCAAGTGCTACAGATTCTGCACGCCTGTCGGACAAGGCAAGGTTCAATGCCGCAGCGCCGGTCGCATCGGTATGGCCTTCGATCAGGAACACTTCGCGCGGGTTGCGCTTCAGAATTCCCTTCATCAAGCTTCCCAGATCAGCCAGATCATTCGCCTCTGACGCGCGGATCGCAGCCGACCCACTGTCAAAGGTAATGGCATCCACGTCGATCGTCGCCGCCAAAGCCCGGACTTCGGGGATTTCGCGGATCTGACGCAGACTGAACTTGCGCCCGATGCGGGCCACTTCCTGTTCGGCCAATGCCAGCTTGATTTCCGAATCGTCGTCTTGGGTTGAAATAACCACCCGCGTTTCGCGCGGCTTTGGCAGATCGCGGATGACCACGTATTCCTCTGGCGCAAGATCGTCGATCAGCACCAGTTCACGACCCCGATCATCATATTGCGCACGGCGCAGCACGCGACCGGTTGCATCGCGAATGGTGACCACTTGCGTGCCGTCCGGGCGCTCTACGATCGTGCGGGTCGATCCATCACGGTAGGTTTCGGTGCGCACGTTAGATCCGGGACGACGGATCACCGCATCATCATCCTTGTAGACCTGATAGGTGCCATCCGGGTTCAGAACAACCACACGGTCACCGGTGTTCGATACAACGAGGCGATCTTGCGCCTTGTTGTTCGCATCCTTGATGATCGCGCCTACGACAAGTGCGCCCAGCGCAACAAGACCGACCTTTTCCAGATCAGACAGCCTGTTGCGCTTGTTTCCGCCGTCCACAACCACGGGTGCGGCTGCAAATTCCTGGGCCGAGCTGCGCTGCGTTTGTTCGGTCAGAACTTCGGTGGTTGTCACCAAGGCATCCGCAGATGGCGCCTGGTCGGAAGGCAGTTGACCTTCAACCAAGGGCGTCGCCAGCAAAGTTTCTGCAGCCCCAAGGATCACAGGATCTGTGGCCGAAGGTTCAACCAACAACGTATTCAAGGTTTGCACCTCGGCCTCGCTGACAACCGGCGCTTCAACCGGTTCCGCGGTGGCACTGACATCAGGCTCTGCCGTCTTCAAACTTGCAGCAGGATCCACCAACACGCCATCAGTGCCGACCTTCAGTTCAGCTTCCGCAGTGGCAAGGGCCGCCGCATCAGCAGCAGCTTTTGCCGCAAGTTCTTCTTCGGTCAATTCTGGCGGGGCCGCAACAACGGCTGCGTCTGCAGCGGCTTGTGCCGCGGCGGCGTCTTCAGCTACCTTTGCCGCATCTGTGGCAGCGGCCTCTTCAGCAAGCTTTGCTGCATCAGCGGCAGCCTGAGCGGCAGCGGCGTCTTCAGCGACCTTTGCAGCATCCGCTGCAGCAGCGTCCGTCGCAGCTTGTGCAGCGGCGGCAGCGTCGGCCTCCGCCTGAGCCGCAGCAGCGGCTTCCTCGGCGGCCTTGGCGGCATCGGTACCAGCAGCGTCAGCGGCGGCCTGAGCGGCGGCCTCGGCATCGGCTTGCGCCTGTGCGGTTGCAGCGGCTGCGTCAGCCTGTGCAGCGGCAGCAGCATCGGCATCAGCCTGAGCCTTTGCAGCCGCGTCGGCATCAGCCTGTGCGGCGGCAGCAGCATCAGCATCAGCCTGTGCAGCGGCAGCAGCAGCATCAGCCTGAGCCTTTGCAGCCGCGTCGGCATCAGCCTGTGCGGCGGCAGCAGCATCAGCATCAGCCTGTGCAGCGGCAGCAGCATCTGCATCAGCCTGCGCCTTGGCGGCCGCATCGGCGTCTGCTTGCGCAGCGGCAGCAGCATCTGCATCAGCCTGTGCCTTGGCGGCTGCATCAGCGTCTGCTTGCGCGGCAGCAGCAGCATCTGCATCAGCCTGTGCCTTGGCGGCTGCATCAGCGTCTGCTTGCGCGGCCGCAGCAGCATCTGCATCAGCCTGTGCCTTGGCGGCTGCATCAGCGTCTACTTGCGCAGCGGCAGCAGCGGCAGCAGCATCAGCGTCTGCCTGCGCGGCAGCAGCAGCATCTGCCTGAGCGGCGGCAGCCGCTGCGGCATCAGCATCTGCCTGTGCCGAGGCGGCAGAGGCGGCGTCTGCCTCAGCTTGTGCGGCGACGGCAGCAGCAGCGGCCTCGGCATCTTCCGGGGCGGCGGCAGCAACAGCAGCCGCATCAGCGGCAGCCTGTGTGGCCGCAGCAGCGGCTAAGGCCAGCGCATCTTGAATGGCTTTGGCCTGCTCGATGTAATCTTCTGCAACACAGGGGGTATCTGCGGTGGGTTCGCACAGCACAGTGCCGTCAGCGCCCAACACCCGTCCGTCTTCCGCCACGACTTGCGCGAACATCGGGTAAGGTGTGGCAAGCGCCACGGATAAAGCCGTTGTGCAGGTAAGTAGCCGTCTCATAGGGTCTTCCTTTCAAATCGGTCATCATGTCAGCCGCCCCGGTCAAGCCCTTCAATGGCAAGTCTGTGGCGATCGCGGTCACAAAGCAGGTTTTCAGCCTGATATGCGATATCAAGTGATGGTGTTCCCATATCACAGGCAACATCCGGCTTAGTCTGAACGCAGAAGCGCCAACATACGTTCCCGATCCCCGGATTCATTTTGCGCAGACAGGGCAAGCGCCAACGCGTGAAGCGATGCAATCGAATGCCCGGCGCGAAAACTGTCGACATGTGGCAGCATCTGGCGAATGCCGCTGGCGCGCGGCGCAAAGCCATCCCATCGCAGCAACGGGTTCAACCAGATCAGGCGCCGGCAGGAAAGATGCAAGCGTTCCATCTGACGCGCCAACTGGCCTTCGCCTTCATCCCGGTCCAGCCCATCGGTGATCAGCAACACCACCGCGCCCTGCCCCAAAACCCGGCGCGACCAGTCTTTGTTGAACGCGGCCAAGCACGCCCCGATTCGCGTGCCACCCGACCAATCCTGCGCCTGCGCACCCGCAGCGGCCAGTGCCGCATCCACATCGCGGTTGCGCAAATGGCGCGTGATATTGGTCAGCCTTGTGCCAAAGGTAAAGGCATGCACCTGTGCCCAGCCCTGCCCCTTGGCATTGGCCACCGCATGCACAAAGTGCAACACCATCCGCGAATATTCCGCCATCGACCCGGAAATATCGCACAGCACCACCAAGGCAGGCCAGCGCGTCCTGGGCGCTTTGCGCGCGATTCGCGTGATCTCGCCGCCCTGCCGCATCGCCAGGCGCATGGTGCGCGCGCCGTCTATTCCCCGCCCCGTGGCACTTGCCCCCATCCGGCGCGACGGCAGCGGTTTGACAGGCAGGGTCAGCCCCGCCAGCATACGGCGCGCCTCTGCCGCCTCATCCGCACTCATCTGTTCGAAATCAAGGCTGCGCAGCCGTTCCTCCGCCGACATCGTCTGACTTGCATCAATGTCAATCACCGCGTCGCGCGCGTCTTGCCATGCGGCATCGGCTGGCTTGTCGCGCACAACCCCGTCCAACAACGCCTCAGCGCTGCGCTTTTCGGCTGGGGCTGCCACTCGTTCCTGTTGTGATCCGCGCAGCGACGGGATCAGCAGGCTCATAATATGTTCCAAAAACTGCGGGTCGCGCCAGAACAGCCGGAACACCTGGCCAAACACCGCGCGGTGTTCCGGGCGCGACACAAAACAGGCATGCAGCACCCAGTAGAAATCATCGCGCCGCGTAAAACCCGCCACCTGCACGGCCGCAATCGCATCCATCACCCGGCCTGTGCCAATCGGCAGCCCGGCCTTGCGCAACGCCCGCGCAAAATGCGTGATGTTATGCGCAAGCTTGCCCTCGCTGGGCAGGCTCAGTGCTGCATACTCAGCCATGGCTGGCAAAATACGCCAGGCTGCGGGCTACATTCTGGCGATGAATGGCCGCGTAGGGGGCGAACCACTCCAGTGCGCCCGACGCCAAATCTGCGGCAATCACATCATGCAACGGCGTATCCGCACGCCCCGGTGCCGCCTGCAACCCCATCAACCAGCCAACATAGCGCTGCATCACCGCCAAAATCGCTGCATCATACCCCCCCGCTGCAATCCGCGCCGCAGCACCGTGATTGGGCAGCACGAAGTGCGGCCCCAGCGCCGCCAAACGATCCAAGTCCTGCAAATGCGTGGCGAAATGCTCCGGTTCGCCGACATAGGTCACGCAGTCCTCGACGGTATCACCCGCCAGCAAAATCCGCTGCTCAGGCAACCACAGCACCGTCGCATCATCGCTGTGAATATTGGCTTCGATCAGATGCACTTCCAGATCGCCGATCATGAGGACCATCTGCCCGCTGAAAATCCGCGTCGGCAAAATCAACGGATTGATCACCGGCATGCCCGAAGATGTGCCGGCCTCAATCGCCGCCAAGTTCCCGCGCAAATGCGCATCGGTTTTCGCGTTCGCTATAACCTCTGCGCCGGGAAACGCCGCCGTGCCCGCCACATGATCCAGATGCCAATGGCTCAACACCACCGTAAACCGCCGCGCGCCCCTTGCCTCCAGCGCAGCCCTTACCGCCAATCCATGCGGCACCGACACATGGGTATCATACACCAACGCATGATCGCCACGCAGCAGCGCATAAGACGCAATCCCCAGCGACAGCGCGCCATCATCCACCCAGTTCGGGCCATCGGCAAACCGCTGGCCGTCCACCCGACCGTCATAAAACGCAAACAGGCCGGGATGCGGCTCATACACCCGCAAATGCTGGGTCAGGGCGGTCATGCGGCCAACCCGGCGCGCGCTTCTTCCAACAACTTCTTCGCCTCTGATCCCTGAATGCGCTGAATATCGTCCTGATATTTCAGGATCGCGCCCAAAGTATCGCCGATCACTTCTGGCGACAGCGCAATCACGTCCAGCGCCAGCAGGCATTTCGCCCAATCAATGGTTTCCGCCACGCCGGGCTTCTTGAACAGATCCTCGTCGCGCAGCCGCTGCACAAAGGCCACCACTTCGCGCGACAGCGCCGCCGATGCCTCTGGCACCCGCGCCGCCAGAATTGCCACCTCATCGGCAAAAGACGGATAATCCACCCAATGATACAAACACCGCCGCTTGATTGCGTCATGCACTTCGCGCGTGCGGTTCGAAGTCAGGATAACAATCGGAGGCTCGGCGGCTCGAATGGTCCCCAGTTCCGGGATCGTCACCTGAAAATCAGATAGCGCCTCCAGCAAGAACGCCTCAAACGGCTCGTCCGTGCGGTCCAACTCGTCAATCAACAACACCGGTGCACCACCATCCTGCGGGCGCATTGCCTGCAACAACGGGCGCTCGATCAGATATTCCTCGGTGAACAATTCCGCCTTCAGCGCATCCCTGTCCGCCCCGCCGCCCGCTTCCGCTGTGCGGATGGCAATCATCTGCGCAGCAAAGTTCCACTCATAAACCGCCGACGCCGCATCCAGCCCCTCATAGCATTGCAGCCGGATCAACCGCCGCCCCAGCGACGCGGCAATCACCTTGGCGATTTCCGTCTTGCCAACCCCCGCCTCGCCTTCCAGAAACAATGGCCGCCCCAGCTTCAGCGCCAGAAACACCACCGTCGCAAGCGGACGCGAGGCGACATAGCCCTGCGCGTCAAGCATCGCCTCCACCGCGTCTATGTTCGTGAAATTTGCAGCCACCACAACGCTCCCCCGTTTTGCCACATGCTTGGCCCCCGTACGCATCCGGGTCAACCCATCGGCCGGTAACTTAGCGTGTCACAGGCCCGCCGCCACATCCTTGGTCAACCAATCCCGAAACGCCACAAACGCCGGAACATTCGCGCTGCGGGCAGGATATGTCAGCACATAGGGCGTCGCTGTGCGCATATGGCGGCGCGATGCCAGTTGCACCAAACCCGCCGCCAGATCATCGCGCACCAGCATTTCCGGCACCAAAGCCACGCCCATCCCCGCACGGGCCGCAGCCAGCACCATGCCAAACTGTTCAAACCGTGGCCCGCGAAGCAGGGTAATCGGGTCCAGCCCTGCATCCAAAAACCAATCGAGCCATAAGCTGGGCCGTGTCGCCTGCTGCAATAACGGCAGCTTTGCCAAGGCGACATCCTCCAACACCCCGACCCCCAAACCCGGGGCCGCCACCACCACCAGATCTTCAAACGCCAGAACATCCGCCTCGGCCCCCTTCACCGGAAGGGCTGCCCGCACAATCGCCATGTCCCGCGGATCGCGGTCAAAATCCACTGCGTCCAAGGTTGCCGACAGATCAAACGTCACATCCGGGGCCACTTGTGCAAACTGCGCCAGTCTCGGCACCAACCAAGCCGCCCCCAGCGTCGGCAGCACCGCAATCCGCAGCACCGCACCGTGGCCACCAAAGCTCATCACCGTTTGCGCCGCTTGATCCAGTTCCGCCAGTATCCGGGTGGCATCGGCCAGCATCACCCGCCCGGCATCCGATAGCGTCAACCTTTGCTTCGCGCGGTGAAACAACTGCACGCCAAGCCGCGCCTCCAGACTGCCAAGCGACCGGCTGATCGCCGATTGTGTTAGCCCCAGTGCCAGCGCTGCCCGCGTGGCCGACCCATGCCTGGCACTTTCCGCAAAGGCCTGCAATTCCGGCAAGGTGGGGGTATAACCATGGCGCATTGCCAAGATCATGATTATTTCTCATCAACTCGCAAGACCTTATCATTTGATCCCCGCCACAAATCGGCGTATTTACCCCCTAACCGCAGGAGAGCGCCAATGGATATGCCAACCAAACCCCACCTCAAAGCCAAAGACGCACCCGATCTTGGCCGCTTTGATTGGCAAGACCCGTTCCGCATGGAAGACCAGTTGTCCGAAGATGAACGCATGATGCGCGACGCCGCCCGCGCCTATGCGCAGGAAAAGCTGCAACCGCGCGTGATTGCCGCCTACCGCGAAGAATCCACCGACCCTGCCATTTTCCGCGAGATGGGGGCGATGGGTTTGTTGGGCGTAACAATCCCCGAACAATATGGTGGCCTTGGCGGATCTTACGTCGCCTACGGATTGGTCGCGCGCGAAGTCGAGCGGGTCGATAGCGGCTACCGTTCGATGATGTCGGTGCAATCCAGCCTGGTGATGTATCCGATCTACGCCTACGGCACCGAAGCGCAGCGCATGAAATACCTGCCGAAACTGAGCACAGGCGAATACATCGGTTGCTTTGGCCTGACCGAACCCGACGCCGGATCAGACCCCGCCGGGATGAAGACGGTGGCAAGGAAAACCGCCAACGGCTACGTCCTGAACGGCGCCAAAATGTGGATATCCAACGCACCCATCGCCGACGTGTTCGTTGTCTGGGCCAAATCCGAAGCGCATGGTGGCAAGATCAAGGGCTTCGTCCTCGACAAGGGAATGAAGGGCCTGACCACGCCAAAAATTGGCGGCAAACTGTCGTTGCGCGCGTCGATCACCGGCGAGATTGTGATGGCCGATGTGGAAGTCGGCGAAGACGCGCTGCTGCCGTTCGTCGAGGGCCTCAAAGGCCCGTTCGGCTGCCTGAACCGCGCGCGCTATGGCATTTCATGGGGCGTCATGGGCGCCGCCGAATTCTGCATGGAAGCGGCGCGGCAATATGGCCTTGACCGCAAGCAATTCGGCAAACCCCTCGCGCAGACCCAGCTTTTCCAGCTGAAACTCGCCAATATGATGACCGAAATCAGCCTTGGCCTGCAAGCCAGCCTGCGCGTCGGTCGCCTGCTCGATGACGCCAACGCCGCCCCGGAAATGATCAGCATCATCAAGCGCAACAATTGCGGCAAGGCGCTGGACGCGGCGCGTCTGTCGCGTGACATGCACGGTGGCAACGGCATTCAGGAAGACTATCAAATCATGCGTCACATGGTGAACCTGGAAACCGTAAACACCTATGAAGGCACCCATGATGTGCACGCGCTGATCCTGGGCCGCGCGATCACCGGGTTGCAGGCGTTTTTCTGATAAAACCGGGGGCGGTTCTGCCAAAGGCAGGTTCGCCCCCCCACTTTACATCGCCTCCATCGCCTGCCGGATGTACCGGTTCGTTCCGCGCGTCAGAACAAACCGCCCCAATTTTCGCGCCAGCCCCGGATGCCCCTTGGCCAAAGCGCGTTTGAACAGCTCCCGCTGATAGCGCACGAAACCCTTCCGCGCCTTCAAAGCCGTATAAAAATCCGCCTCCGACAGCGTGCCGTTCAACGCGCCCAGCGTGACCTGAGACAATATCCCCATCTGATGCAACGATGACCCCAAGCGGTGCCCCATCAACGGCGCGCGTAGGCGCACTACATTGCCGCCGGTAAACCGCGCCACATGGGCTGCATCCAACGGCTCATAAGGATCATACAAAATCGTCACCCGCCCGCCCGCTTTCGATGCCTCAGCCGCATCGCCATACCGCCCCGAAAAATCGCGCCCCCACGCGGTTTTATAGCGCGTCTCAAACGGCACCAACCGCCTATCCAGCGTTGATTGCGGCGAAATTGCCACCACATCTGCCCCCGGACAAGCCGCCACGAACGCACAAGCCGCATAGCCGCCCATGGATGCGCCATAAAACACCACGCGGCTGAAGCGCTTGAAAAACCCCGATGCCGCAAGTTCATCAAACTGATCGCTGACCCAGCCGTCGCGGTACCAGGTCCAGCCATTCGCCATCACCCCCAGCATCGACCAGCCCTGTTTTTCGATGAAAGAAAATCCCCAGGGCCTGCGATCCTCGCGCTTGGTCATCGCGATATCGAGGTTGTCGAAGGTCACCACAAGCGTATCGCCGCGCGGGATATACAGGAACGAGTGATCGGGAGTTTCGCGGAAAAACCCATCCTTGCCCGCCAGCCCGCGCGCCACATCTGCCCAGCCATCCGCCGCAGGTGCCGCCTCAGCAGCGGGCACAACAGCAGGCGGCAACGCCACCGACCCCATATGATCGCCCGCGCGAAACAGCACGCGGATCACGTCAACCCCGTCCACCTCACGCTTGGAAAGCGTCTCGCATGTGCCATAGCGGCGCAGAAACGGATAGCCGCCAGAGCCTGCGCGAATATCCAAGATCATCTGGCTGCCCGCATGAAGCATCACCTCAAGAACCGCTGTCAAATGCTTGATCCTGTTGACATCGCCAAACCCGTTCAGGTTTGCAATCACATCCACTTTGCCCAACTGCGCCACAGCCGATACCACCGAAACCGCCGCCTCCGGTACGCCGTTCTGGGTCAAAAACGCCTTATACGGCGCCACCCATTCCGATGGCTCTGCCGTAAATTCCCCCCGATGATCCAGATCGACCAGTGCTATTTTGCAGCCCCACCGCGCCCAAGCGGCCAGCGCCAAGCCCTGCCCGGTGCCGCCGATATCGGCGAAAACCCCAACCGATGCCAGACCAACCTGCCCGATCAACCCCGCGTCAAACACCAACCGCCCGCGCCCGGCAATCGGTGCGGCCTCTGCCCGCACGCCGTGCTTGGCCAACAGCGCCTCCAGATAACTGCCCTTCGGGGCCAGCCCGTTGTGCCGCAACCCCAACTCGCGCTTGTTCGATGCCCAAAGATGCAGCGCCGTCGTCTGCCCCGTGATCTTTGCCGCAGCCAGAGAGGCGCGGCGCACAAACGCCATCCGGTCTGGAAATGTCACCGGATAAAACGCCTCCAGCGGCATCACTTGCCGCTGCAATCCAAGCTTATGCACAAAATGCGTGATCATCAGCGGGCCCCACACCCCCCAGGGCTGCTGGCTGACATGCACAGGCTCGCCGCGCTCTGCCGCTGCGCGGTAGGCATTGGTTTGCGCGGCAGATAAAAATGGCGGCACAGCGAACGGATCCGAGGTAAAATCCAGCAGCGCCGCCATCAACGGACTATCCGAAGGCATCCCCAGCACCGCGTTGTTCACCCTATGCCCACCGGGCAATTCAAACCCCATCACATAGTCGCTGTCATAGTCCATCGGTCGGTGGCAATACACGTCGGTATCGACCCAGATCATGCCGGGGTTTTGGTGGATTATGTGCAACCGGAACAGATCAGCAAACAGCGCGTAGCTGTCTTTCTTTTCGTATTTGATGAAGTTGTCGGTATCCAACACTTCGCGCCCATCGCGGCGGATCACGCCTTCGGGCACATTCGGGATATCGGCGTAAGAAAACAGCGTGATCGTCTGGCCTTGGTCCACGAAAGATTTCAGGCATAGCTGTTCCAACCAAGACAGCGCCCCCCCAATCCACAGCGTCCCAACTTCACGCACCCTCGCCATTCATTCCCCCAACTTGCCTTTTTGCGTGTTTATGGAAACAGTCTGGCGAAATCGAGGCTATTTGCCAATGCTTTGCACAAAAACTGCCCGATCTTTGCTTTGCCGAACCGGGACCGCATGCTATGGGCACATAAAAGGCGGGCGCAGACCCGTACCGGACCCGAGGATATGGCAGGCAAACGCAGCGGCCCCAATGCAGGCATGGCCCTCACTGCGGTTACGCACCTTCAAGTGCTGTCGCACACCTTAGCCACGCGCCACATCGCCCAAAGCGGCATCACCGCGTTGCTGGACGCTGTCGCCTGCGACGATGGCAAATTGCGGGTGTTCTTCGGCGCAGGCACACCGACCACGGCCTTTCACCCCGATGGGCGGGCGAATACAGCCCTGCCGACCGAACTGCGCGATGTGTCGGGCGGCTGTCTGTTGATCAGCCAAAGCCCGGCCCCGGCCCAGATTGCCCTGACGGACGGCACCGCGATCACCATCACAGCCACGGCCGCCGATACCGAAATTTTCGAAGGGCTAAACACAATCTTCGCGTTTCGCTGGGATGAAACCGCAGATCAGGTCGCCGAAAACCTCGCCTACCACGCCGTCCACCACGGCTTGCAAGCCGCGCTGATCGTGAACCGCGCCCCCGCCAGTGATAGCGACGCCTTTGCCAAAACGCTGGAACGGGCCCTGCAAGGCTGCGCCCTGCGCGTGGTCATGCTCGATTGCCCTGTGCCGCTTGGCAGACCTGATACACCTGCCGAAAACACGCTCTACTTGGCCCCCGATGCGCCGGGGCGCGACCGCATGGCTGTGCCTGCACCAGACCCGTGGCGCGCGCCGCTGACCGAGGCTATCATTTATGAAATCGCCAAATGGCGCTATCTGGCCCGCGCGCGCGCCGTTCTGACGCTAGATATCAGCGATATTCTGGCCCCGCGCGACAAGGCCGCACAATCGGCCTTTGATTTGTGCCTACAGGCCAAATCCGGGGTGGTCTTGCTATCCGGCAGGCGCATCTACCCTTGGCGGGTGCGACCTGGACAGATTGCCAGCTTCGGCGATCATATCTGCCATGTGTTTGATGCCCGCCGGGGGGCCGTCCGCTGGGGCGTGGCCCCTGCAAAAGCGGGCCTGGAAAATACGTGGCGCGCCGTGCGCATCGCCTATGCCGCACCAGACCCCAAGGCAGCCGTGCCGTTCTTGCGCGCCATGGCCGTGCGCGTGCCGGGGCGTGCCGTCTCAAAACTGGTGCCGAAAACGGCATTGGTCGAAGATGGGATGCTTGTTGATCTTGCGCGCGGCATCTTTGGCGGCTCCCCCATCCGCGCGCCGGTGTCCACCGCCAAATCCGCGCAAGCGCACACCACCAACCGCACCGCCATCGTGACCACGATGAAGAACGAAGGCCCGTTCATACTGGAATGGCTGGCCTATCACCGCGCCATCGGGGTGGATGATTTCCTGATCTACACCAATGACTGCACCGATGGCACCGATGCATTGCTGGACCTGTTGCAGGCAAAAGGCTTCGTTCAGCACCGCGATAACCCTTATCGCAGCTTAAACCTGCCGCCCCAACACGCCGCGTTGCAAGCGGCGGAAGATGAACCCGTCATGCAAGCCAGCGCCTGGGGCATCTGCATGGATGTCGATGAATTCATCAACATCAAGATCGGTGATGGCACGCTTGCAGCACTTTATGCCGCCATGGGCGACGCCAATATGATCAGCCTGACGTGGCGGTTGTTCGGCAATGCCGAAACCCGCACCTACCAAGACGCATTTCTGCTGGACCAATTCACCCGCTGCGCCCCGGAAGTGATCCGTAAACCGCACCACGCTTGGGGTTTCAAAACCCTGTTTCGCAACATCGACATCTACAAGAAACTCGGCGTTCACCGCCCCAAGGGCCTGCGCCCCGATTTGTGGGACCAGGTCAGATGGCTTAACGGCTCCGGCAAGCCGCAACCACGCGAGATGTTCCGCAACGGCTGGCGGTCCACGCTGGAAACCTATGGCTATGATTGGGCCTGCCTGAACCATTACGCCGTGCGGTCTGCCGAAAGCTTCCTTGTAAAGCGTGACCGTGGCCGGGTGAACCATGTCGACCGTGACCAAGGGCTGAACTACTGGTTTCGCATGAACCATAACGTGAAAACCGACACCTCGATCCAGCGCATGATCCCTGCCCTGCGCGCCGAATATACGCGCCTGATGGCTGACCTCGATATTGCCGCCGCCCACGCCCTGTGCGTGACCAATCACCACGCCCGCATCCAAGCCTTACGCGCCACCGAAACCCCCGCCGCGTTTTACGCCGAACTGACCAGCCCCCGGATGGAACGCCTGTGCCGCCTGCAACCACATTTCGGATCGGCGGTTTTTGCCGCTGGCCCCGGTGTGATCCCCGACGATATCCTGAACCAAGACCTGAAACCTGATTTCTTCTTCACCATTCCACCGCTTGCCAAGGCAGACCCCGCATGAAAACAACCGTCATCACCACGATGAAAAACGAAGGCGCGTTCTTGCTGGAATGGGTGGCCCATCACAAAGCGCTTGGTTTTGATGACATCGTGCTTTGCACCAATGATTGCACCGATCCCACCACGGATATGGCGCTAAGGATGCAGAAAATGGGCATCCTGCGCCACCATGCCACCACCTATAAACCCGGCGCGTCGATCCAACGTGGGGCATTGCGCCAAGCCCGCACCTACCCCGAGGTGCAACAGGCCGATTGGATCTACGTCTGCGACGCTGATGAATTTTTAACGATCTCTCTCGGCGATGGCACCGTAAGCGCCCTGATCAACGCAGCCTCCGTGCGCACCGAGGTGATCGCCGTGCCATGGCGCACCTTTGGATCCGATGGCATAACCGAATATACCGATACCCCCGTCACCCAACAATTCCAACGCGCCAACCCCATGCCCGCACCAGACGCGATGCACGGTGCCTTCCCAAAATCCATCTTCCGGGGCGGCAAAACGCTGGCAGCCCTTGAACGCATCGGCGTCCATATGCCGATCATCAAACCCATCAAGGAACGCGCTTTGCGGCTGGAACTGCCCAACGCGACCCCGCGCATTCCGCTGCCGCAGGCCCAGCATGTGCAGGCCGATTACCGCTTTGCGCAAGTGAACCATTACTGCGTGCGCTCGCGCGATAGCTTTTTGGTCAAGCGCGACCGGGGAAAAGTGAATCACGTCAACAAGTTGATGGAATATGAATACTGGCGTCGCAATGACATTGCGGTGGACCCGAGCCTGACCGCGCGGCGCTATGATGATGCAACCGCCACATGGCTTGCTACCCTGCGCGCCGACAAACGTCTGAACATGCTGCACGGCCGCGCTGTCAACTGGCACCGCCGCACCATAACCGATCTCAAATCCCGCCCCGATTTCCAAGCCATGATCGCCGCGATGGAGGAGGCCGAATGCGCATCCTTGCCGTCCTGACCGTCCGCAACGAGGGCGCCTACCTGCTGGAATGGCTGGCGCATCACCGCGCCGTGGGCTTTACCGATTTTCTGGTGTTTTCCAACGATTGTGATGACGGCATCGATACCATGCTGGACCGTCTGGCCGATATGGGCCAACTGACCCACGCCCGCAATCCTGCCCCCCATCCCCAAGGCCCGCAATGGGCTGCGCTTAAAACCGCCAGCACCCACCCGCTGTTCGCCACCGCCGATTGGGCCATGGCCATCGACATAGACGAATTCGTCAACATCCACACCGGCGCGCACCGTATCCCCGACCTTTTGGCCGCCCTGCCGCAGGCCACCGCCATCCCTCTGACATGGCGCATGTTCGGCAATGCAGGCGTCATCGCTTTTACCGATACGCCCATCCGCCACATCTTTACCCGCGCCGCCCCCGCCATCCTGCATTGGCCTTGGCGGGCCTCGCTGTTCAAAACCCTGTTCAAGGTCAGCGGCGCCTACACCAAATTCGGTGTGCACCGCCCGCGTGGCGCAGACAAAGCCCGCCTGAAAGACGCGCATTGGTTTGATGGATCGGGCCGCGCCTTGCCCGCCGCTTTTCACGCGTCCCGCGTGATGTCACCGCTCGGCACCGACAATTTCCACTTGGCGCAGTTGAACCACTATGCGCTTGGTGCGATGCAAAGCTACCTGGTCAAATGCGATCGCGGCCGCGCCAACCGTGACGCCTCGGCCTTCGACATGGGCTATTGGGTAGAGCGTAATTTCAGCGATGCCGATGATACCAGCATTCTGAAACTCGACGCCGCCACACAACCCATGATTGATCACCTCAAATCCGACCCGGCACTTCTGGCCTTGCACCAAAACGCGGTCAAATGGCGGCACGCACGATTCGCCACCCTGATGCAAGACGAGCCTTGGCGCGCATTGTTCGGGAAGTTGCTGCTAACCCCGCCGTCACGCGCATTGTCGCCTGATCAGGCACGAATGATCTGGCAACATTCACCACAGGCTGCGGTCTAGATCACAGCTACCGCGCCCCCACATGCCTTGCCCAAGACGATTTTTAGAAACTGTCCACAACGATTCCGCGAATTGCAGGTTTGAGCCCTTGCAATGGCATGTTGGCAGGTGAAAACTAAGCTGGAGATTGTTTATTATTGGTTAGGCTTCGGCCAGAGTCAGGTAAAATGTCAGACGCGCCGACAGAACTCACAACCGCCGATTGTGCACCCTCCGCCATTGACGCATCAGGTGCCACAGACCGGGCAAGCTGGCTGCAAACCATAGATGATATTGGCGAAGAAGCTGGCTATTTTCAAACACTTGGCGCAAAACATTGGGCCTATTTCATCGACGAAAGTCCGACCCTGCTGGTGACGTTCGAAACCGTTGACGCCATCCGCGCCAATGCCAACCAACTGCCTTCGGGCGACGGCCTTGCGCGCAAACACGGCTGGTCGCACCTGTGCATCATCGCAGACGGCGACACATGGTATCGCGACCCTGCCGTATACCGCTTTTTTGACCGCCAGGTTGACGACGCTTTCTTTGAAGACTTCGACACAGTGGTGTTTTACGGCGCAGGAATGGGCGGTTACGCCGCTTGCGCGTTTTCCGTCACGGCCCCCGGTGCGACCGTGCTGGCCATCTGCCCGCGCGCCACGCTGGACCCGGCCCGCGTGGCCTGGGACAAACGCGATATGGCGCATCGCCGGTTGGATTTCAATTCCCGCTACGGCTATGCGCCCGACATGACCGAAGGTGCGGGTCAGGTGTTTGTGGTCTACGATCCCGACCATGCCCCCGATGCCATGCATGCCGCCTTGTTTGCGCGGCCATGGATCACACCGCTGCACGCACGCTATCTGAAAGATCAGGTCGAACTGGCCCTTGGCCAAATGGCTGCCCTGCCTCAGATGATCGAGGCCGCCGCCGCAGGCACCCTGTCGCCCAAATCTTTTTCCCGCCTCTGGCGCGCACGCCGCAACCATGTGCCTTATCTGAAAACCCTGTTGGGGTTGGCAAATGCCACCAAACACCCCAACCGAGAATTCAAAATCTGCAACAATGTCACCCGCCGCCTGAACGCGCCTGCGTTCCGCGGCCGTCTGGTGGCGCTGGAGGCAGAGCGCCGCAAATCCTGAAGCAGTCGTCATCCGCGATGAAGCACCCATGCACCTTGTTGGCCTGGCATCTACGAAGCTTCGGGCCGGGTTTCGGTGACCCGTGCCATACAATAGCCGCGGATCAGCGGCCCTTTCGATCCGCCATGTGACAAATAGCTGTAAGTCCTACACGAGGCGTCACGATCTTTCATCCATGCCCTCTGCCCATTGCGTAAACTGGTGCAAGCACCCTGCCTGGCGGCGGGCAGCGCTGTATCAACCGCTTTCACCGCCCCCTGCGCTGCCGCAGAGGCCGTGTTAAGGTTGGTGTAGGCAGCCCACCACGCTTGGCTGCGCGCAAAAATGTGATATTCAGCTGCAGCTGCGCCTTGTCACAATCAACATTTTGCGCGAAAGCTGGCGATTGTCAGATTGCTCTGGCCATAACTGCACTTTGAAATCCTGTCATGGCACGCAGTTTGGTGTCAGCCAATCACAGCGACCGCGCACCAGGCGACCAGTCCTCCTTACCCCCGTGCCGTATCCCCCTAGAAACGCGCCCCGCTTTGCGCTACCCGACTGTCATGAACCAGCGCCTCACCCTTCGCCGCCCGGACGATATGCACCTGCACCTGCGCGACGGGGCGATGCTCAAGGGCATATTGCCGGAAACCACCCGCCACTTTGCCCGGGCCATCATCATGCCCAACCTCGTGCCCCCGGTGGTGACGGCCGCGCAAGCGCTTGCCTACCGCGACCGCATTCTGGCCGCGCTGCCCGAAGGAACCCGATTTGAACCGCTGATGACGCTGTATCTGACGCAAAGCACCGATCCCGCCGATGTCGCCGCCGCCCACGCTTCTGGCCTTGTGAAGGCGGTAAAGCTGTACCCCGCCGGGGCCACCACCAATTCGCAGTCCGGGGTGCAAAACTTCGACGCCATTCGTGAAGTTTTGGAAACAATGGCCGCCATCGGCCTGCCTTTGTGCGTGCACGGCGAAGTCACGGACTCGGACGTTGATATCTTTGACCGCGAAGCCGTCTTCATCGACCGTGTCCTGGACCCGATCCGTCGCAAAACCCCCGGCCTGCGCGTGATCATGGAACACATCACCACATCTGAAGGTGTGGCCTACGCGCGCAGTGGTGGCCCGGATCTTGCCGCCACCATCACCACCCATCACTTGATTTTGAACCGCAACCACATCCTCGCCGGTGGCATCCGCCCGCATTACTACTGCCTGCCCGTCGCCAAACGCGAATCGCACCGCCAAGCCCTGCGCCAAGCCGCCGCATCCGGCGAGGCGCGATTCTTTCTTGGCACCGATTCCGCCCCGCATGTTGACGCGCTGAAGGAACATGCCTGTGGCTGTGCCGGCTGTTTCACTGCCACCAATAGCATTCCAATCCTTGCGCATGTGTTTGAGCAAGAAAACGCCCTGCACCACCTCGAAGCCTTCACCAGCCTGAACGGCGCCGCCTTCTACGGCCTGCCGCCAAACGGAACTTACATCACCCTGGTCAAAGCCGCACCCGCCACCTGGCCCGAAAAAATCCTGACCGAAGCAGGCCCGGTCACCGTCTTCGATCCCGGCTATCCCATCCACTGGCATGTCGAGACGTAATTTCATCCTGGTTAAAATATCCCCGCCGGAGGCTTCCGCTGCAACAGCTGATGCGCGCCGCGCGGGAGTATTTAGACGAAAAAGAAGTCGCAAACAGAAAGCACCCAGATGATCCCCAGCGCGTTTCCCCCCAGGTCCGAAATCGCCCGCCTGACCGCCCGCGCGCTGTTAGAGATCAGGGCCGTGCACTTCAACGCAGCCACCCCGTTCACGCTGGCATCCGGCCTGCCATCGCCTGCCTACATCGATTGCCGCAAATTGATCAGCCACCCGCGCATCCGGTCGGTGTTGATGGATTTTCTGGCCATAACAGTGATGCGCGACGCCGGGTTCGAGGCGTTTGATAACATCGCGGGCGGCGAGACCGCGGGCATTCCCTTCGCAGCACTGATCGCCGAACGCATGGCGCTGCCGATGACCTACGTGCGCAAAAAACCCAAAGGCTACGGCCGCAATGCCCGCATTGAAGGCGACATGACCCCCGGTCAACGTGTGTTGCTGGTCGAAGATCTGACCACTGATGGCGGGTCCAAGCTCAGCTTTGTCGATGCCATCCGCGAAACTGGTGCGACCTGTGCGCACACGGCGGTGATCTTTTATTACGATATTTTTCCGGAAACCAAGCAGCGCTTGGCAGATCACGGTGTCGCCCTGCATCATCTGTGCACCTGGTGGGATGTGCTGGCAGAAGCGAGATTGCAAGGCAGCTTTGATGCTGGCACCTTGACCGAAGTAGAAGCGTTCCTGACCGCGCCCCGCACCTGGCAAGACGCCCGCAAAGCGCCATAAGCGGAAAGCCGCAAACGACGATTTTATAGTATAGTGATCACTATGTATCAAATGCAATCCGGCGTCAGCAGGGATCAACCTGCAGTGGCTTTCCTCTGCCAACTTACTATAGGCAGTAGCGCCGGTGAATTATTTCTGCTATAATTCGCCTTCACAGAAACCTATCCACAGTCTTATCAGACCTTGCGCACGAGGTCCAAAATCGCGCATCACGGGGGTAAGACATTGCGGGGGCAAAGATGACAGAGATTACAGCGTTCAGGCCAATGTTGCCTGCAACTTCGGCTATGGAAACCGAATCCCTGCCTCATAACATCGAAGCTGAACAACAGCTTCTGGGCGCGATCCTGACCAATAATGACATCTATGATCGCATCGCATCGCTGGTGCGGGCGGAGCACTTTTTCGACCCCGTTCATCAACGCATCTTCGAGATTGCCGCCGCCCGCATCCAGAAAAACGCCCTCGCCTCGCCCGTGACTTTGAAAGCCTTTCTTGAGGATGACGCTGGCCTGCGCGAACTTGGGGGGCCCGCTTACCTTGCCCGTCTTGCCGGTGCTGCGATTTCCGCCTTTGCCGCCCGCGATTATGCGCAAATGATCTACGATCTGGCCGTGCGCCGCGAACTGATAGACCTTGGCCGCGATATCGCCGCCAAAGCCGCAAAAGTGCTGGTCGAAAGTGAACCGCGCGAACAGATCATCGAGGCCGAACAGCGGCTTTACAAACTGGGCGAACAGGGCCATTCGGAGCGCGGTTTTCAAAGCTTTCTCAAGGCGGTAACAGACGCAGTCAACATGGCCAATGCCGCCTATCAGCGCGATGGCGGGCTGGCAGGCATTTCGACCGGGCTGATTGATCTGGATAAAAAGCTTGGCGGTCTGCACCCGTCCGATTTGCTGATCATCGCCGGGCGGCCATCGATGGGCAAAACCTCACTTGCCACCAACATCGCGTTCAACATCGCCAAAGCCTACAAGCGGGGACGGTTGCAGGATGGGTCAGACGGTGCCGTTGACGGCGGTGTCGTCGGTTTCTTCAGTCTGGAGATGAGCGCGGAACAACTCGCCGCGCGTATTCTGTCGGAAGCGTCCGAAGTGCCGTCCGAACAGATCAGGCGCGGCGACATGACCGAAGGCGAATTCCGCCGCTTTGTCGAGGCGGCAAAATCGCTGGAAGCCTGCCCGTTATACATCGACGACACGCCTGCCCTTCCCATCAGCCAGGTCGCCGCCCGGGCCCGCCGCCTGAAGCGCACGCATGGGTTGGATGTGATCATCGTGGATTATTTGCAACTGCTGAAAGGCACCTCGAAAAACGACAACCGCGTGCAGGAAGTGTCTGAAATCACGCAAGGTTTGAAGGCGATTGCCAAGGAATTGAACATTCCCGTGGTGGCGCTGTCACAGCTGTCACGCCAGGTCGAATCCCGCGAAGACAAGCGCCCACAGCTGTCTGATCTGCGCGAATCCGGATCGATTGAACAAGACGCCGATGTCGTGATGTTCGTCTACCGTGATGAATACTATAAAGAACGCGAAAAACCCGGCGATCACGAACTGGAAAAGATGGCGCAGTGGCAAAGCATCATGGAAAACGTGCATGGCCGTGCCGAAGTGATCATCGGCAAGCAACGCCACGGCCCGATTGGCACGGTGGAACTGTCGTTTGAGGGGCGCTTTACCCGATTTGGCAATCTGGTCAAACCGTGGCAAAGCGGCGCCGGCGACGTGGGCTTCTGAACCCTTTTTCCTTGACGCCGCCGCAGGGGCGCGCAACACAAAGCTCATGTCAACCGCATCCCTTACCATTGATCTTGGCGCAATCGCCGCCAATTGGGCGGCCCTTGACAGATTGTCGCTGGGCTCGGTGCAAACCGCCGCTGTGGTCAAGGCTGATGGCTACGGGCTTGGCGCAGGCCCTGTCGCACAGGCCTTGGCAGGTGCCGGCGCGCGGCGCTTTTTCGTGGCCGTCGCCGAAGAAGGGGCGGCCGTGCGCCTGGCCCTTGGCCCCGGCCCACAGATCAACGTGCTGGCGGGCCATATGGCGGGTGACACAGGCCTGATCCGCGATCTGGACCTGACCCCGATGCTGAATTCCATTGACCAGATCACCCGGCATCTAGAAGCGCTGCCCGCCCACGCGTTCGGGCTGCAACTGGACACAGGCATGCACCGTTTGGGGCTGGAGCCCGCCGAATGGCAGGCCGTGGCCCCGCATGTGTTGCCCGCCGATCCGCATCTTTTGATGTCGCATCTGGCCTGCGCGGATGAGCCCGACCACGCCTTGAATGCCGCCCAACTTGCTAAGTTCCACGCTATGACCGACGGCATCGAGGTGCCACGTTCGCTTGCGGCCACGGGTGGCATTCTGCTGGGCCAGCCCTTCCATTTTGATCTGACCCGCCCCGGTATCGGCCTGTTTGGCGGTCAGCCCTTTGTGGCGGCAACCCCCGTTGTTACCCTGTCGCTGCCCGTGATCCAGACACGCGAGGTCGCGGCGGGTGCCACCGTGGGTTACGGCGGCGCCTGGACTGCGCATCGCCCGTCCACCATCGCTACGCTGTCGGGCGGGTATGCCGACGGGTTGTTGCGCAGCCTGTCTGGCCGCGCGATGTTCTGGCATGGCGACATTCCCTGCCCGCTGGTGGGCCGCGTGTCGATGGACCTGATCACCGTCGATATTACCCACTTGGGCGAAACACCCGACCATCTTACCCTGATCGGCCCACACCAAGATATTGATGATCTGGCCGACCTTGCAGGCACCATCGGGTATGAGATCCTCACCGCGCTTGGGCCGCGCTATGTCCGTAGCTACAAGGCCGATTCATGACCCTCCAATCAACTTTGGCGTCGATCGGCAGACCCGTGCTATCCGGCCTGGCCGCCATTGGCCGTGTGGCACTGTTCGCCGCCCAGATCATCGGCCACCTGTTTCGCCCACCGTTTTACCCGCGCGAATTTGGCCAATGCCTGCTGCAAATCGGCTGGTTCAGCCTGCCTGTCGTCGGCCTGACCGCTATTTTCACCGGCGGCGCACTTGCGCTGCAAATCTATTCCGGCGGTGCACGGTTTAACGCCGAAACCGTGGTGCCATCCATCGTTGCCATCGGCATGGTGCGCGAACTTGGCCCCGTGCTTGGCGGGCTGATGGTTGCCGCCCGCGTGGCCAGCAGCATCGCGGCCGAACTTGGCACCATGAAGGTGACCGAACAGATTGACGCGCTGGTGACCCTGTCGACCAATCCGGTCAAATACCTTGCCGTGCCCCGCGTGCTTGCCGCCACCCTTGCCATGCCAATGCTGGTCGCGACCGGAGACGCCATCGGCATCGCAGGCGGCTGGCTGGTCGGCATCACGCGGCTGGATTTCAATTCTGCCACCTATCTCAAAGCCACCGCCGATTTTCTGGAGCCGTGGGATATCGGCTCCGGCCTCGTCAAAGGGGCTGCCTTTGGCTTTATCGTGGCCCTGATGGGCTGTTATCACGGCATGAATTCCGGGCGTGGCGCACAAGGCGTGGGTGCTGCCACCAAATCAGCCGTGGTCGCCGCATCGGTGCTGATCCTGGCTGCGAATTACCTGCTGACAGAGGTATTTTTCACCTCATGATCGAGCTTACCTCTGTCACAAAAGCCTTTAAAACCAACGACGTATTGCGCGGTGTCAACCTTATCATTCCGCGCGGCCAAAGCATGGTGATCATCGGCGGCTCCGGCACCGGCAAATCGGTGCTGCTGAAATGCATCCTTGGCCTTGTGCGCCCAGATGCTGGCCGCATCACGCTTGCGGGCGAAGATGTCACCCGCCTTGACCGCGACGCATTCCTCGCCCGCTTTGGCATGTTGTTTCAAGGCGGCGCGTTGTTTGATTCACTGCGCGTCTGGGAAAACGTCGCCTTCCGCTTGCAACGCGGCCCAACCGCGCGGTCACACGACGAAGCCCGGGCCATCGCCATTGAAAAACTCCGCCGCGTTGGCCTTAAACCCTCAGTGGCCGACCTCTACCCCGGCGAGCTGTCAGGCGGCATGCAAAAACGCGTGGGCCTTGCGCGCGCCATCGCAGCCGAGCCTGAGATCATCTTTTTTGACGAACCCACCACGGGCCTTGACCCGATCATGGCAGGCGTCATCAATGACCTGATCCGCGAGATCGTGGTTGAAATGGGGGCCACCGCCATGACCATCACCCATGATATGTCCTCAGTCCGCGCCATCGCCGACCGCGTCGCCATGCTGCATAATGGCATCATCCAATGGACAGGCACTGTGTCCGAAATGGACGCCACGTCAGATGCTTACGTGGGGCAGTTCATCCATGGCCGCGCAGTTGGGCCGATAGAAAGTGTGCGGTGAACCGATGAATCACCGGTCCAAGCCAAAACTGCTGAAACTCGCCAACCTCGCCCTCCTCATCCTGTTCCCCCTGTCGTGGTTTGCCCCCCTGATGCGGGCGGGCCTGCTCCCCCTGTTCGGGCTTGATGAAATCTCCGTCGTCACCGGCCTGCAAGCCCTCTGGGGCACCGACGTGATCCTCGCCCTGATCGTCACCACCTTCGCCATTTTCGCACCGTGGCTGAAAACGCTTGGCCTTGCCCTGATCCATTTCAACCTCGCCTCTCCCAAACTGCTGGCAGCACTGCACATCATGGGCAAACTGGCGATGGCTGATATTTTCCTGATCGCGCTTTACATTGTCATCATCAAAGGCATCGGCCTTGCCACCGTCGAAACCGCATGGGGGCTTTATGTCTTCACCGCGCTGATCCTCGCGTCGCTCGTCATCTCCACCGTGACCGCAAGGGAAGAAAGCCGTAAGGCTTGATGACCCGCCGTTTTCAAGGCACATAGCACGCATGGTCAAAGCCGCCCCCACCTTCACCTGCACCGCCTGTGGCGCCAGCACGCGCAAATGGGCCGGCAAATGCGATGCCTGCGGCGCGTGGAATTCCATCATCGAAGAGGCCCCGCTCTCCGCTGGCCCAAAGGCGCTGGGTGGCAAAGGCCGCACCATAGCCCTGACCGATCTCGCGACAGAAGAAGCCCCACCCCCCCGCGCGTCCTCCGGCATAGACGAGCTGGACCGCGTCCTTGGCGGCGGCCTTGTGCAAGCCTCCGCGATCCTTGTCGGCGGTGATCCCGGCATCGGCAAATCCACCCTCCTGTTGCAAGCCGCCGCCAGCTTTGCTCGCCGCGGCGTCAAATGCCTCTATATCTCGGGCGAAGAAGCCCCGGCCCAGGTGCGTATGCGCGCCGCCCGGCTTGGCCTCACCGACGCCCCCGTGATCCTTGGGGCCGAAACCAACCTGCGCAATATCCTGACCACGCTGGATGCGGAACGCCCCGGCCTTGCCATCATCGATTCGATCCAGACCATGTGGCTGGACAGCATCGAAGCCGCCCCCGGCTCCGTCTCCCAGGTCCGCGCCGCCTGCCACGAACTTGTCACCTTCGCCAAACGCCGCAATGTGGCGATCATTCTGGTCGGCCACGTTACCAAAGACGGCCAGATCGCGGGCCCGCGCGTCGTCGAACACATGGTCGATACCGTGCTTTATTTTGAGGGCGAACGCGGCCACCAATTCCGTATCCTGCGGGCGGTAAAAAACCGCTTCGGCCCGGCGGATGAAATCGGCGTGTTTGAAATGACCGGCGACGGCCTGCAACAGGTCACCAACCCCTCGGCGCTGTTTCTGTCAGATCGCGGCACCTCTACCCCCGGTTCCGCCGTTTTCGCAGGGATTGAAGGCACAAGACCTGTGCTGACCGAGATTCAAGCCCTCGTCACCCCCTCCCCCCTCGGCACGCCGCGCCGCACGGTCGTCGGCCTCGATTCCGGTCGCCTGTCCACTATTCTCGCCGTGCTGGAGGCGCGCTGCGGCATCCCCTTCACCGGGCTTGATGTCTTCCTGAATGTTGCAGGCGGCATGCGCGTGTCAGAACCCGCCGCTGATCTTGCCGTAGCGGCAGCCCTGTTGTCGGCGCGTGAGGATGTGGCAATTCCGCCAGAGATGGTGCTTTTCGGCGAAATCAGCCTGTCGGGTGCGCTGCGCCCCGTGACACAGACCGAAAATCGGTTGAAAGAGGCGTCAAAGCTTGGCTTCACCCAGGCCATAGCCCCTGCCCGCTCAAAACTGGGCGCGAGTGACGATATGAAGGTCCGCCTGATGCCAGACTTGACGGCATTTGTCGGTGAAATATTCGGGGCAGGCTAGCCCCAACAAGAGGTGCGTGATGGAAGGTTTTACCCTGATTGATGCGGTCGCCGCAGGCGTGATCGTGCTGTCGTCGATCCTCGCCTATTCGCGCGGTCTGGTGCGCGAAGCGATGGCCATCGCGGGCTGGGTCGGGGCCGCTATCCTTGCCTTCATCTTCGCAGCCCAAGTGCAACCCTTGGTCAAAGAGCTGCCGGTCGTCGGAAAATTCCTGACAGACAGCTGCGAGCTTTCCATCATCGCCGCCTTCGCCGCCGTGTTTGCCGTGGGCCTGATCATCGCGGCCCTGTTCACGCCGCTGTTTGCGTCCGTCGTGCAACGCTCCGCGCTTGGCGGCATTGATCAGGGCTTGGGCTTTTTGTTTGGCGTTCTGCGCGGCATCGTCCTCGTCGTCGTCGCCTTCATCGTCTACGACCGCGCCCTTGGTTCCTCGCCCATGCCCATGGTCGACGAGTCCCGCACCGCCAAAGTCATCGCCACGTTTCAGACGAAAATCGACGGCAACATCCCAACGGATGCACCCGGCTGGATCGTCGCGCGTTACGAACAACTGGTCAGCGTCTGCCCAGCCTCGGCAACCCCCGAAGCGTCAGGGACCGCGCCCGCCACAGTTGCTCCAGCCACACCAGCACCCGTCCCAAGCAACTAACACCGTGCAGGCGTTTGGCGCGTGACACTTCCGCATCAAACGCCTAAACCACCCGCATGCAAAACACTGGATCAGGAGCTTCGCGGATGCGCCCATTCCTCAGCCATCCCTTCGACGACGATAAGCTAAAGGAGGAATGCGGGATTTTTGGCGTCATCGGCGTGAAAGATGCCTCAAACTTCGTGGCGCTTGGCCTGCACGCCTTGCAACACCGGGGTCAGGAGGCGGGCGGAATTGTCTCCCACGACCCTGTCACAGGCTTCAACTCCGCCCGCCGTTTTGGTTATGTGCGCGATAATTTCACCAAAGCCGACGTGATGGATACCCTGCCCGGCCCGCTGGCCATCGGCCATGTCCGCTATTCCACCGCCGGATCAAAAGGTGCCACCGCCATCCGCGACGTGCAGCCGTTCTTTGGCGAATTTTCCATGGGTGGTGCCGCCATCGCCCATAACGGCAACCTCACCAACGCGGCCGCCCTGCGCCGTGAACTGATCGAGCGCGGCAGCATCTTCCAATCCTCCTCCGACAGCGAATGTATCATCCACCTGATGGCGCGGTCGATCCAGAAAACCATTGCCGAACGCATCAAAGATGCGCTGCGCCGCGTTGAAGGCGCGTTTTCCATCGTCGCGATGACCCGCACCAAACTGATCGGCGTGCGTGACGCGCTTGGCGTGCGCCCCCTCGTCCTTGGCCGCCTTGCCGACGACGCCTGGGTGCTGTCGTCAGAAACCTGCGCGCTCGACATCATCGGCGCTGAATTCATCCGCGAAATCGCCCCCGGCGAAATGGTCGTGATTGAGAACGGCCGCATCGACAGCTCCTACCCGTTCGAGCGTAAGCCCCCCCGCTTTTGCCTGTTCGAACACGTCTATTTCAGCCGCCCCGACTCTATCCTCGGCGGCCGCTCCGTCTACGAAACCCGCGCCGCCATCGGCCGCGAACTGGCGATCGAAGCACCGGTTGACGCCGATCTGGTCTGCCCGGTGCCAGACTCCGGCACCCCCGCCGCCATCGGCTACAGCCAGCAATCCGGCATCCCCTACGCCATGGGCATCATCCGCAACCAATATATGGGCCGCACCTTTATCGAGCCTACAGAATCCATCCGCAACATGGGCGTGCGCCTGAAGCTGAACGTCAACCGCGCGCTGGTCAAAGGCAAACGGGTGATTTTGGTTGACGATTCCGTCGTGCGCGGCACCACATCGCGCAAAATCAAAGACATGATCCTGGAAGCAGGCGCTGCCGAGGTGCATTTTCGCATCGCTAGCCCCCCCACCGCATGGCCCTGCTTTTACGGCGTCGATACGCCCGAGCGTTCCAAGCTGCTGGCCGCCTCGATGAACGAAGAAGAAATGCGCCAATGGATCGGCGTTGACAGCCTGAAATTCATCTCGCTTGATGGCCTCTACCGCGCAGCGGGCGAAGCTGCGGGGCGCAACAAAGACCAGCCGCAATACTGCGATGCGTGCTTTTCGGGTGAATACCCGGTTATCCCGGCGGATAAGATCGAAGAGGGCTTCCAGATGAAAGCAGCGGAATAATCCTCGGCCCTTTCATCTTGTTCTAAATATCCCCGACGGAGGCACCCGCCCGCCCCGCCCGCGCCCCCGCCAAAGGATCATTCCATGACCCCTCGCATTGCCCTCGTGACCGGTGCCTCGCGCGGCCTTGGTGCAGCCCTCGCCAAACAACTGGCGATCCGCGGCTGGCATGTGGTCGCCGTCGCCAGAACCGTGGGCGGCCTCGAAGACCTTGACGACCGCGTCAAAGCGCTGAAACTCCCCGGTGCGGGGCTTCTTACCCTCGCCCCGATGGATGTCACCAACGATGACGCCATGCGCCATCTGTGTGTCAACATCCACAGCCGCTGGGGCGGTCTTGGTCTGTGGGCGCATACCGCAATCCACGCAGCCCCGCTGGCCCCGGCAAACGCGCTGGACGCCAAAGATTGGGATAAATCCATCGCCACCAATGTCCGCGCGACGGGCAGCCTGATCCCGATGATCGAACCCCTGCTGCGCGCGCACAAAGGCACCGCGCTGTTTGTTGATGATCCCCGCGCGGGCCAGAAATTCTTTGGCGCCTACGGGGCCAGCAAATCAGCCCAAATCGCACTTGCCCGGTCATGGCAGGCCGAGACTGCAAAAATCGGCCCCCGCGTGCTGATTGAAACCCCCGCCCCGATGCCCACCGCCATCCGCGCGCGGTTCTTTCCCGGCGAAGACAAATCCACCCTGGCCACCACACATGACGAGGCTGTGCGCCTCATTTCCCTTCTGTAGCCAATATCCACACCCCAACAAAGCCGCGCTCCCCCTCCCCCCCGGTGGGGAGGGCCGGGGTGGGGGGCTACCCGCACCTCACCCCGGCAAAGCCGCCGCAATCGCCGCCCAAAGTGGTTCCAACGGCTCCACGCCAACCGACAGCCGGATCAACCCTTCCGGCACCGCATCGCCCCAACGCGCGCGCCGCTCGCCCGAGGTATGGGTGGACCCGAAACTGGTCGCCTGCACCATCATCGTGCAATCGGCCAGAAACTTTTCGGCAACCACGCCGTCTGCCAGCGTGAACGATATCAAAAACCCGAACCCCGTCATCTGCCGCAGCGCCACCTTATGCGACGGATCGCCAACCAGCCCCGGATAGCGCACCGCCAATACAGCGGGATGCGCCAAAAGCCGCTCCGCAATAACCTGCGCAGATGCACACATCCTCGACAGCCGCACTTCCAAAGTCTCAATCCCGCGGTGCACCAGCCACGCCTCAAACGATCCCGGCACGGCACCTGACAGCCGCCGCCAGTCGCGTATCCGCGCCATCATAGCGGCGTCACGCCCCGCCACATGGCCAAACAACACATCCGAATGCCCGGCGGGTGCCTTGGTATCGGCGGCGACCACAAGATCAGCCCCCAAATCCAAAGGCCGCTGCAACAGCGGCGTCATCGTGGTATTATCCGCAATCACCAGCGCCCCCGCCGCATGAGCACGCCGAGCAACACCGGCGATATCGCAGACATCCAGTCCCGGATTGGACGGTGTCTCGATATAGATCACGCCCGCGCCGCTGAAATCCGCCGTATCAAAGGCAGTGGTCGGTATCATTTGCACCTCGACACCAAATGGCGCCAGAAACTGCTCTGAAAAAACCCGTGTCACGTAATAGCCATCGGATGGCAAGATCACCCGCTTGCCCGCTTGCAGCGTTGCCATCAAGGCCGCCGAAATCGCGGCCATCCCCGACGGAAATGACACCACCGGGGCCTCTTCCAACATGCTCAACTGCGCTTCAACCGCGTCCCATGTCGGGCTGGCCGCGCGGGCGTAACTATAGCCGCCTTTGGTGTGGTCTGGCACATGAAACGTCGTCGCCGTGATAATCGGCAAGGCAATCGGCGCCCCCTGAACCAGCCCCGCAGCCCGGTGATGCTGCAGCTTTGCCGCCAACATCAGATCTTCGTCCCGCATGATCCCACCCTTCCAAACCAAACCATTCATCCGCCCAATTTTCATCTTTGCCCAAATATCCCGGGGCCCGGGGCAGCGCCCCGGATATCTCCACAAAACAGCCGCCATAAGGCTGGGCTAATGCTTAAACGAGCGTAACAAAATCCGAGGGTACAACAGGTTCAATATTATAGCGCCTGTCGCACGCATGCGATAATTCCTATTGCAACCGCGCCGGAAACCCCTCCGCGCGCAAATCGGTGCCCAGCAAATCTTCCAGCAACTTGGCAATCATCGGCGATTGCGCCTCGCCGCCGTAAGCCGCCTTCGCCGCGACATAGGTCTGCTGCGTGGCGCTTGCCAAATCCAGCGGCACGCCAAATTCCCGGCCAAAGCCCAAGGCGAATCCCAGATCCTTCAACGCAAGGTCAATATTGAACGCGATGTCATAAGATCCGTTCAAAATCAGCGCACCTTCGGTTTCATGCACAAACGAAGTGCCAGACGACGCCGCAATCGCATGCCAGGCCTGCCCCAGATCAAGCCCACCGCGTTTTGCCAGCATCAACGCCTCGCCACAGGCTTTCAGATGAATGAAGGCCAGCATATTGGTGATCACCTTGATGATCGACGATGATCCAAGTGGGCCCATGTGAAAGATCTTGTCGCCCATCGCCTGCATCGCAGAATGATGCAGATCGAACAAATCGCGCGCGCCCCCCGCCAGCATGGTGATCTTGCCCTGATGCGCCAGATGCACGCCGCCGGTGACCGGCAGTTCCATCATCCGCACGCCAGCCCCGGCCGCCACCGCCGCCAGCGCCAGCACCTCATCGCGGCCCAGCGTTGACATTTCCACCCAAGACGACCCCGCCTTCATATGGGGCAGAATGCTGCGCAGCACCCGTTCCGATACGACAGGCGACGGCAGGCAGGTGATCACATGATCCACCGCCCCCGCCAGAGTTTCGGCACTGCCCGCCAGCGTGGCACCCCCCGCAACCAAAGACGCGGCAAGCGCCGGGTTCAGGTCATAAACCGTGACCTCAAACCCCGCTTTCAGCAAACACCCGGCACAGGCCGCCCCAAGGTTGCCAAGCCCGATATAGCCGTAATGCATCATGCCGCGCCGTAGCCGACGATGCCCTTGACCTCGCAGAAGTCATGGATGCCCCAATCAGCATATTCGCGCCCATTGCCGGATTGCTTGTAGCCGCCAAAAGGTGCCGATGTATCCCAGTCGGGATAGTTCAAATTCACCGTCCCCGCCCGCAAACGGTGCGCCACAGGAATGGCATCGGCCACCGGACCTGCAACATAAGCCGCCAATCCATAGACGGAATCGTTCGCCATTCGCACCGCATCATCGACGCTGTCATAGGGCAGGATCGCCAGCACAGGGCCAAAGATTTCTTCCTTGGAAATCGTCATGTCGTTTTCGACATCAGCAAAGATCGTGGGCTTGCAGAACCAGCCCCGGTTCAACCCTGCTGGCCGCCCCAATCCGCCGGTGACCAGCGTCGCTCCTTCATCCATGCCGACCTGAATAAGCCGCTGCACCTTGTCAAACTGCACCTTTGATATCAGCGGCCCCATCGTGGTGCCGTCCGCCAAAGGATCGCCCGGCACAATCGCCTCGGCGGTCGCCTTCGCCACAACCAAGGCTTCCGCCTGCTGGCTGCGGTGCACAAACATCCGCGTCGGCGCATCGCAAGACTGGCCGGTGTTTGACATGATCGCATTCACCCCCGCCGCAACCGCCGCCGCAAGATCGGCATTCGGCAGAATGATATTGGCAGATTTGCCGCCCATTTCCTGCGCCACACGCTTTACCGTGGGCGCTGCCGCCGCCGCAATCAACGTGCCAGCCCGGGTGGACCCGGTGAAGGACACCATATCCACCTCTGGGTGCGAGGTGATGCGCGTGCCAACCCCCGGCCCGTCGCCGTTCACCAGATTGAACACCCCCGCAGGAACCCCCGCCGCATGACAGACTTCGGCAAACAGCACGCCCGACAAAGGGGCGATTTCCGACGGCTTCAAAACCATCGTGCAGCCCGCCACCAGCGCGGGGGCCACCTTGCAGGCGATCTGGTTCATCGGCCAGTTCCACGGCGTGATCAGCGCGCACACGCCAATGCCTTCATAAACAATCCGCGTGGTGCCGCGCGAATACTCCCACGCCATCGCCTCAGCGGCCTTGATCGTGGCCTCGATATGCACTTGCCCCGCCCAGAATTGCGCATCGCGCGCCCAAGCCTTTGGCGCGCCCATTTCCATGGTCATCGCGGCGGCAAAATCGTCGGCGCGGGCGTTGTAAATCTCCAAAATCCGCTTCAACAGCGCAATCCTGTCCGCAACGGGGGTGACCGTCCAACCATCAAACGCCGCCCGTGCGGCCATAATGGCGCTGTCTGCATCCGCATCATTGCCCAGCGCCATTTGACACACGATTTCCTCAGTTGCCGGGTTTTCAACCCCGACTCGCACCTTGGAATTCGGATCCACCCAAGCGCCATTGATGTAGAATTTCGTCATATTGGCAGAGATCATGTCAACCTCACTTGAAATAGATGTTGTATTTTGCCCGGATCACCGCGTCGATTTCAGGATCGATCACGTTTCCGGCGCGTGCAAGGATACTATTCTTCCGCGCGATGGCCGCGTCAAGCAGCAGTGGCTTGCCAGCCTCATTCCATTCCTTGGGCGACATGCGATTGCCGACCGCCGGATAGATGTATTCAGTCTGCATCAGCTTCAGGGTTTGATCCGAGCCAAGGTAATGCCCCGGCCCGCCAAGGCAGACCTCTTTCATCGCATCAATCGACGTGCTGTCCGGCGTCACATCAATGCCGCGCACCAGACGCATGGCTTGCCCCAGCAAATCATCGCCCAGAACCAGACTTTCCAGACAGAACCCCAGCAAGGATGCATGCATCCCCACCGCCTCATAACACATGTTCAGGCCCGCAAGCCCGGCCAGCGCATTGGTGATACCCTGTTCCCACCCGGCCTGCATATCGGGCAGTTTGCTGTCGGATATGCCACTGGCGGCACCGCCGGGCAGATCGTAAAACCGGTGCATCTGCGCGCAACCCGCCGTCAGCAGCGCCTGCTCGGCAGACCCGCCCGACATCGCCCCGGTGCGCAGATCGCTGACAAACGGCCATGTGCCAAAGATACACGGCGCGCCCGGCTTGATCGCATTGGCATAGACCACGCCTGCCAGACACTCCGCCACCGCCTGCACTATCGTCAGCGCGATAGGTGCCGGCGCGGTCGCTCCCGCCTGCCCCGCCGACAGCAATAGCATCGGCATGCCGCGCCGGATGCAATCTTCCATCGTGATGCAGGATTCTTCGGCAAATTTCATCGGCGGGACAACAAAGCAGTTGGAATTGCTGACAAAAGGCCGCTCCAGCCATTTTTCCTCGCCGCCCGCCACGGTGTATAGCATGTCAAAACAATCGGCCACATGGGACGGGTCGGAAAAAGAGGTGCCCACGTGTTTTGTAGTGCCAGCCAGGCACCCATACAGCGTGTTCAGATCCATTTCACGGTTATCAGCCACATCGCGGCATACCATCGTGCGCTGATAAAAGTGAATGTTATCAAGATTATCCACCAGCCGCGCTGCATCATATAAATCCTGCGCCGTCGATTCGCGGTACTCCAGCGTGATCGGATCAACAATATGCACCGCGGCCCCCGCCGTGCCGTAATGCACGCGACTGCCCGACAGATGCAGATCATGGCGCGGCTCGCGGGCATGCAGCGTGATATTGCGCGCAGCCACTGCCAACATATCCTCGACCAGTGCGCGCGGGAACCGCAGGCGGCCATCATCGCCCAGAACAGCGCCCGCTTCCGTCATCAGCGCCACGCCCGAAGGCGGGGCCTGCGACAGCCCGATCACCTCCAACGCCTCCAGCGCCGATTGGTGAATTTGCTGCACACCTTCCTCGGTCAGGGGCTTGTAGCGCCCCCCCGTCATGCCGGGGCGCACCGGGCGCATCTCGTCGGACAATGGCGCAGACCGCACCGCCACCCGGTTCGCCCGCCCGCCTGTCCGCTTTGCCCGTGCGGGCTCGCAAACTTCACCAATATCGCTCATCTTCGTAGCCTTTCATCCTGGCCTAAATATCCCACGGGGGTCCGGGGGTGTGAAACCCCCGGCTACCGCATCACATGCGCACCCGTTCTGATTTCGGATCATACATCGCCATCAGCGATGCGGTGGCCTCATGCCGCCGCCCCGCAATTTCAATCTCATAGGTTGATGCCAGCACATCATCCTCGCTTTGGCCCCGGCAGGGCACATAGCCCAGCCCGATAGAGGCCCCCAGAAAATGCCCGTAATTGCCGGACGTGATCGGCCCCACAATCGCGCCATCCCGCACAATTGCCTCATTATGGTACATCATCGGCGTTGGATCTTTCAGCGCAAACTGCACCAATCGACGGTCCAGCCCCGCATCGGCCTTGCGCAGCACCGCCTCCCGCCCGATGAAATCCGGCTTTTTGCGCGATACGGCAAAGCCAAGCCCCGCTTCCAGCACATGATCTTCGTCGGTGATGTCATGGCCAAAGTGGCGATAGGCTTTCTCAATCCGGCAGGAATCCAGCGTATGCAGCCCACAAAGTTTCATGCCCATATCGGCAGCCTCCAACGCTTCGAACACATGCGCTGTCTGGTCGGTACTAACATACAACTCCCACCCCAGCTCGCCCACATAGGTCACCCGGTGCGCCCGCGCGATCCCCATGCCAATCTCGATTTCCCGCATGGTTCCAAAGGGATGACCAGCATTGCTAAAGTCATTCGGGCTGACGGCCTGCAACAATTCGCGGCTTTTCGGCCCCATTATGCACAGAACTGATTCCGCTGCTGTCACATCGGTGATCACCACAAAGGCACCGCCCAAAGCTTTTCGCATCCATGCCAAATCGCGCTGCAAGGTAGCCCCCGGCACCACCGCAAGGTAGGCGGTTTCCGACAGCCGGGTTACTGTAAGATCACATTCTATCCCACCGTTTTTGTTCAACATTTGTGTATAAACAACACGGCCCACGGCCACATCCATTTGCGCGCCGCATAGCTTGTTCAGAAACGCGCAGGCATCGCGCCCCTCAATCCTGATTTTGCCAAATGAGGTCATTTCAAACAGCCCGACGCCGGTGCGCACCGCCATATGCTCGGCTTTCTGGTTGTCAAACCAGTTCTGCCGACCCCAGCTATACTGGTATTCCCGCGCCTGCCCCGGATTTGCGAACCAGTTCGCACGTTCCCACCCGGCAGCCTCACCAAACACCGCACCGCGTGCCTCCAGATGGGCGTGCAGCGGCGACCGCCGGACCCCGCGCGACGTGGCAAATTGGCGGTATGGAAAATGGTCCGCATAAAGCAGACCCAAAGTCTCAGAAACGCGCTCTTTCAGATACTTGCGGTTACGTTGAAACGGCTGCGCGCGGCGGATATCCACTTCCCACAGATCAAACGGCGCCTCACCTTCCGTAATCCAATGCGCCAGTGCCATGCCAGCACCGCCTGACCCCGCGATACCGACAGAATTATACCCCGCCGCCACCCAATAGCCGCCCAGTTCCGGCGCTTCGCCCAAATAATAGCGATCGTCAGGGGTGAACGACTCCGGTCCGTTGAAAAACGTATGTATCCCTGCCGTCTGAAACAGTGGCAGGCGGTTCATCGCATGTTCCAGAATCGGCTGAAAATGGTCCCAATCCTCGGGCAGCGTGTCGAAACAAAAATCCTCGCGGATGCCCGACTGCCCCCAGCCCGTCATGCCCCAAGGCTTGGCTTTCGGCTCGAACGCGCCGATCATCATCTTGCCCGCGTCCGACTTGTAATAAGCGCATTCATCCGGCACGCGAAGAACCGGCAAATGGCCAAGGCCTGCAATCGGTTCGGTGATCAGATAAAAATGCTCGCAGGCATGCAACGGCAACGTCACGCCAGACGCCTCGGCCAAATCCCGCCCCCACATGCCACCGCAGTTGATCACCACATCGCAGGCAATATGCCCCGGCTCGCCACCCGCCTCAAAGTCCACGCCAGTCACCCGGCCATCCGCCTTGGTCACGGCAACAACTTTCGTCTGCTCAAATATCTGCGCGCCCCGCATTCGCGCGCCCTTGGCCAGTGCCATCGTGATATTGGCCGGGTCGCATTGCCCGTCCAGCGGCAGATGCACCGCCCCCACCACATCGCCAATTTCCAGATGCGGATACATCGCCTTTGCCTCAGCAGGGCTGATTTCGGCAACATCCACCCCGAAAATCCGCGCCACGGTGGCCTGCCTAAGCAATTCCTCATGCCGCGCCGCTGTCAGCGCCACCGAGATACTGCCAACCTGCCGCATCCCCGTGGCGATGCCGGTCTCCGCCTCCAGCTTCACATACAAATCGGCGGAATATTTAGCCAACCGCGTCATGTTGGCCGATCCACGCAACTGCCCGATCAGCCCCGCCGCATGCCATGTGGTGCCCGATGTCAACTGCTTACGCTCCAGCAACACAACATCCGTCCAGCCCGCTTTTGCCAGATGATAGGCCACCGAACAGCCCGACACGCCGCCACCAATCACCACCGCCCGCGCTTGTTTTGGAACCGTCACCATTTCTTCAGCTTTCATTTTGGCACAAATATCCCGGGGGTTAGACGTTGGTTTCGCCATTGGTTCGAGAAACCAATGGCTGGGAGGGGCCGGCCCCCGCTGACCCGGCCTTACGCGCGAATGCGCTCATTCTTCGCATCCCACAGCGGCGCATCCGCTTGAACCATGGCGTGGCGGCGTACCCCGAAAACCTCCACCTCAACCGCAGTCCCCGGCACATTCAGATCAGCCCGCAGCATGCCAAGTGCTACACAGGCCCCCACGCGGTGGCCGTAGTACCCACTTGTCGTTTCACCCACGATCACGCCGCCGTGCCAGATCGTCGACATATAAGGCGGGTCACAATCGCCTGCGTCGACGATCAGCGTGCAAAACCGCTTTGCCACTCCGCGCTGCTTTTCGGCCAGCAGGGCGGCCTTGCCCGGAAAATCCTGCGGCTTGTCAAAGCGGATAAACCGGTCCAGCCCGCCTTGCAGCAATGTGTAATCTGTCGAAAGATCACCCTTCCACGCACGGTAACCTTTTTCGATCCGCAACGAATTCAGCGCAAACATGCCAAACGGCTTTGCCCCAGAAGCAAGAACAGAATCATAAATCGCCGGCATCCGGGCTGGGATTGCATGGATTTCCCACCCCAATTCGCCGGCAAAACTAACCCGGAACAATGCACATTCCTGCCCCGCCACCACGCCGGGCTGCACCGATAGCCACGGCGCGTTCAGGTCGGCATCGGTCAACCCAGCCAGCAGATCGCGCGCCTTTGGCCCGGTCACGATCAAACAACTGAACTCCTCCGTCCGGTCGCGAAACACCAACCCCGCCGGCATCGACCGCCGCAACCAATCTGCATCGTGGCTTTGCGCCACGGCGGCGGTGATCAGCGTGAACGCATCCTCCTCGCGCCGCACGACTGACATTTCCGTCACTATACGGCCCTTCTCATCGGCGAAATAGGCAAGCCCCATTCGCCCGACCTTTGGCAAGGCACCCGCAATCTGGCCCACCAGCCAGTCCGCCGCACCCGGCCCTTCCACCTCAAACCGCGAAAATCCGGGCAGGTCCAACACACCCACACCGTCCCGCACCGCCTCGCATTCGGCCTTTACCGCGTCAAACCAAGGCCCACGGCGGCCCCAGGTTTGTTGCGCCGCCTCTGACACATCATCGCCCGCCCGCGCATACCACAACGCCCGCTCCCATCCATTGAACGCACCGTATTGCGCGCCCAACGCAAGGGTGCGGTCGTGCACCGCCGACAGTTTCTTGCCCCGCCCCGCAGGCCATGCATGATGTGGAAAGTGGATGGCGTATTCGTGGCCATACACCTCCATCCCCTTGGCTGTGCGATAGTCGCTATCCTCAAACCCGGTGAACCTGCGCGGATCGCAGGACCACATATCCCACTCGGTCGCCCCGTCGGTGATCCATTCCGCCAGCACCTTGCCAGCCCCCCCGGCTTGGCAGATGCCAAAGGTAAACACGCAAGCCTCAAACGCGTTTGGCACGCCCGGCATCGGCCCGATCAAAGGGTTGCCATCGGGCGTATAGGGGATGGGTCCGTTGATCACCTTCGTCAGGGCTGCGTGTTCCAGCAAGGGCACCCGCGCCATGGCATCGGTGATATACCATTCCAGCCGCTCCAGATCATCGGGGAACAGCTGGAAACTGAAATCTTGCGGGAACGGATCATCCGGCGTCGCCCAGTGCGCGCGGCAATTCCGCTCATACGGGCCAAGGTTGAAGCCGTTCTTTTCCTGCCGCAGGTAATAGCTGCTGTCCACATCGCGCAGCAGCGGCAGTTTATGGCCCACCTCTTTGGTGCGCGCTTCCACCTCTGGCACGGTATCAAACAGCAAATACTGATGGCTCATCACCACCATTGGCACGTCGCGGCCAAACCAGCGGCCCACTTCGCCCGCGTAATACCCCGCGGCATTCACCACAAATTCGCAGCGAATATCGCCCTTGTGGGTTTGCACCACCCAGTCCTTACCCTCCCGCCGCACGCCGGTTGCCGGGCAGAACCGTTCAATCCGCGCCCCCAATGCCCGCGCGCCTTTGGCCAGCGCCTGGGTCAATTGTGCGGGATCAATATCGCCATCATTGGGATCGTACAAAGCGCCGGTCAGATCATGCGTTTCCAGAAACGGGTAATAGTCCTTGATTTGGTCCGGCGTCAGGATCTTCAGATCCATCCCCTGATACCGCCCCATGCCCACGACCCGTTCAAATTCCTGCAACCGCTCTGCACTATGCGCCAGCCGGATGGACCCCGTGACGTTGTAGTTCATCGGGTAGTCCACGGCCTCGCCAAGCGTGCGGTACAACTCCGCCGAATAGCGCTGCATATTCATGATCGACCAGCTGGACGAAAACGTCGGCACATTGCCCGCCGCGTGCCAAGTGCTGCCCGCCGTCAACTCGTTCTTTTCCAAAAGCACACAGTCGGTCCACCCAGCCCGTGCCAGATGATACAGCGCAGATACGCCAACGACCCCGCCCCCAATGATAACCACGCGCGCACGCTTAGGAAAATCTGACATTGCACCCTCCGAAATTGGCCGAAGTATCGCCCCGCGCGCCTCCACTTTCAATTCGCCGAATGCTGGGCTATTAATCGGATTATCCGATTAGGATCGAATATGCAGATAGAGCTGATCGAAACCTTCCTCGACCTGATTGAAACCCGCAGCTTCAACCGCAGCGCCGAACGGCTTGGCATCACCCAATCCACCGTATCGGGGCGGGTTGCGGCCCTTGAATCCGCCCTTGATGCGCGCCTGTTCACAAGGTCGCGCGCGGGCACGGACCTGACCACCGAGGGCCTGCGGTTTGAACCCCACGCCCGCACCCTGCGCCACGAATGGTTTGAAGCGCGCCGCCGGGTTTCGCCACAAGGTGACGCTGCGATCACCCTGCGCCTTGGCATTCAGAATGATCTGGCGGCAGGCATGATCGGCGACTGGATGGCGCAGTTTCGCGCCCGCCTGCCCGATTGCGCTTTCTATATCGAACCTGACTATTCCAACCAGATGTGCCTTGATCTGCTGACAGGTGCCTTGGATTTCGCCGTTCTGTTCACCCCCAAAGCCCAAGCAGATTTGCACTTCACCACCCTTGGTGACATGACCTACCGCTTGATCAGTTCCGACACCGATCAGTGCGCTGCCCTTCCCCCGGCCCGCCACATCGCCCCGCATTTTTCACCCGCGTTTGAACGGGAACACAGAATTCTGTTGCCAGACCTTGCCATAACGCCGATTTCGGTTGGCCAAAGCCTGACCGTCACCGCTTTGCTGACCACCATGGGTGGGTCCGGTTTTGTCATGGAACCCA